>NZ_JAPMAL010000015.1:0-195648 GCF_026343935.1 Paraburkholderia sp. CNPSo 3076
GCCCACGCCCGACGAGACTGCCGCGTTCGAGGCCCAGCTCCACGCGCTGCGCGACGCGGCCCACCAGGAGGGGCTGCGCTCCGGCCACGTGGCGGGTCAGGCGCTCGGTTATCAGGCCGGGCACGAACAGGGCCGCCAGCAGGGCTTCGAGCAGGGCCAGGCCGAGGCGCGCGCGCAAGCGGCGCAGCTCGCGGCGCTCGCCAGCCGCTTTAGCGACGCGCTCGAAACGGCGCAGGCCGGCGTGGCCGAGACGCTCGTGGAACTCGCGCTCGACATCGCGCAGCAGGTCGTGCGCCAGCACGTTCAGCACGACCCGACGGCGCTCGTCGCGGTCGCGCGCGAAGTGCTCGTGGCCGAGCCGCAGCTCGCCGGGTCCCCGCAGCTCGTGGTGAGCCCCGCCGATCTGCCGATCGTCGAGGCTTATCTGCTGGACAACCTTCAGGCGCGCGGCTGGAGCGTGCGCACCGACCCGACGATCGAGCGCGGCGGCTGCCGCGCGCAGGCCGCGACGGGCGAAACCGACGCCAGCATCCGCACGCGCTGGGAGCGCGTGACGGCCGCGCTCGGCAAGGCACGGCCATGGTGAACCACCCCCAGCCGCCGAGCCATCAGACCATCCACACGGGCGGTCTCACGCCGCTCGAGCAGGAACTCGCGCTCGCCTCGTTCGGCCCGCTCGCGAGCGACCCCGCGCAGCTTGGCGCGCTGCTCGTGGGCGACCTCGACATCCCGCGCAATCCGACCGGGCGCGAGGCACGCGAGCTGGGCGCCGTCGACGCGATCAACGCGATCGACGCCGCGCTTGCCGCGGACACGGCCGATGCGCCGCCGGGCCTGACGGGCCTGACGGATCACGGCGCGCCGGTCGCGGCCGAAGTCCCGCCCGCGCCCTACGTGCCGCCGGCGAACTACGACCCGGCCAACCCGTTCCTGACCACGTGGAACGCGCAACTGCGCAGCGTGCGCGAGCGCAATGCGCTCGCCCTGCCGCTGCGCGGCTGCGGGCGTCTCACGCGCGCGGCGGGCCTCGTGCTCGAAGCCGTGGGGCTGCGCCTCGCCGTGGGCGCCGAGGTGATGATCGAACTGCCGCCGGGCAGCTCGCTGCCGATGGCCGAAGCGGAAGTGGTCGGCTTCGGCGGCGACAAGCTCTTCCTGATGCCGACGACCGAAGTCGCGGGCCTGTTGCCCGGCGCGCGCGTCTGGCCGCTGGAGACCGCGCCGATCGCCGACCCGAAGGCGGGCGCGAAGCGCCTGCCGGTGGGCTGGGGCATGCTCGGCCGCGTGGTCGATGCCTCGGGCCGCCCGCTCGACGGCCTGGGCCCCTTGAACACCGAAGCCGACGCGCCGCTCACCGCGCCCGTCATCAATCCGCTGAACCGCGAGCCGATCCACAAGGTGCTCGACGTGGGCGTGCGCGCGATCAACTCGCTGCTCACGGTCGGGCGCGGCCAGCGCATGGGCCTCTTCGCGGGCTCGGGCGTCGGTAAATCGGTGCTGCTCGGCACCATGGCGCGCGCGACCAGCGCGGAAGTCATCGTGATCGGCCTGATCGGCGAGCGGGGGCGCGAAGTCAAGGAATTCATCGAGCAGATCCTCGGCGTTGACGGCCTCGCGCGCTCGGTCGTCGTGGCCGCGCCTGCCGACGTTTCGCCGCTGCTGCGCTTGCAGGCCGCCGCGTACACGACGTCGCTGGCCGAATATTTCCGCGACCAGGGCAAGCACGTGCTGCTGCTCATGGACTCGCTCACGCGCTATGCGATGGCGCAGCGCGAGATCGCGCTCGCCATCGGCGAGCCGCCCGCGACCAAGGGCTATCCGCCTTCGGTGTTCGCCAAGCTGCCGGCGCTCGTCGAGCGCACCGGCAACGGCCCCGAGGGCGGCGGCTCGATCACCGCGTTCTACACCGTGCTCACCGAAGGCGACGATCAGCAGGACCCGATCGCCGACTCGGCGCGCGCGATTCTCGACGGCCATATCGTGCTCTCTCGCGCGCTCGCCGAAGCGGGGCACTATCCGGCCATCGACATCGAGGCCTCGATCAGCCGCGCGATGACCGCGCTGATCGACGACCAGCATCTGAACCAGACGCGCGCGCTCAAGCAGATGCTTTCGCGCTACCAGCGCAACCGCGACCTCATCAACGTGGGTGCGTACGTGAGCGGGCGCGACGCCGTGCTCGACCGCGCGATCGCGCTGTATCCGCGCATCGAGGCCTTTCTTCAGCAGGGTTTTCGCGAAACCGCGAACTATGATCAGAGCGTCGAGATGCTCGGCCAGCTGATCGGAGCCAGGACATGACGAAACAGACCGCGCTGCAAACCTTGATCGGCCTCGCGCAAGACGACGTCGACGCCGCCACGCAAAAGCTCGGCCGCGTGCAGCGCGAGCGCGTCGAGGTCGAAAAGCAGCTTGAGGCGCTCATCACCTACCGCGACGAGTACCACACGCGTTTCACCGAATCGGCGCGCAGCGGCATGGCCGCGGGCAACGTGCGCAACTTCCAGGCGTTCATCGACACGCTCGACGCGGCGATCGAACAGCAGCGGCGCCTGCTCGAGCAGGCCACCGCGCGCGTGGACGCCGCCAAGCCCGAGTGGCAGCGCAGCAAGCAGAAGCTCGGCTCGTACGAAGTCCTGCAAACCCGCCACGACGATGTGCAGGCCAGCAAGGAGGCCCGCCGCGAACAGCGCGACGCCGACGAGCATGCCGCCCGCGTGACGCGCATGCGAACGTCGCAACATCCGTAACACGTTTTCGAGGCCGCCAGCATGTCGCTCCTCTCTACCGTTTCCTCGCTGCTCGGCGCCGCCGCCGACGCGGTGACGGGCAATTCCGCATCGAACGCCGTGTCGAACACGGCGTCGAACTCCATCAGCCAGGCAGATGCCGCCAGCCAGGGCTTCGCGCAGACGCTGCAGCAGCAGATGAACGCACAAAGCGCGCAGGCCAGCCAGAACGCCCAGGCGGCGCAAAGCGCGCAATCGAATGCGTCCGCGCAGTCGAACTCGAACGCGTCGAGCAGCAGCGCCTCGCAAAGCAGCAGCAGCACCTCGCAGACCTCTAACTCTAGCTCGAACTCGAGCCAGGCCTCGCAGGGCACGCCGGGCGCCGATCGCCGCGCCGCCGCCGCGCGTGTCCAGCAAAAGCAGGCCGCCGACGCGGGCGCGCAAGCCGCCGCGGCGCAGGCCCAGCAGGCGCAACAGGGCCCGCAGACCCAGGACGACACGAGCACCACCGCGAACGCCGATGGCAGCCAGACGAGCAGCGACAGCACGCTCGCCGGCGTCGCGTCCGCCGCTGCAGCAGCGGCCGCCACGGCCGCCGCCGGGGCGGCAGGCGACGGCACGGCCACCGGCAGCGCCGCGAGCGGCAACTCGAAGTCGGTGCACGACGCCCTGCAAGCCGCGCTCGCGCAGCTGCGCGGCGGCGCGGGTGCGCTCGCCACGCATGCGACGAACACAGCCGGCACGGCCGGCTCGGCGGCGAATGGCGCAACCACGTCCAGCACGGGCTCGGGTTCGAACATCGTCAGCAGCTTCGCCTCGCATTTGAGCGCGACCGCCCAAAGCAAGGCGTTCAGCACGGCCGCGAGCAGCGGCGCGAGCGCCGACGCGGCCAAGGGCGCCACGACCACCGCGACCGACGCCGCAAAGGGCGCCACCGACGCGCTCACGGCAGCGGCGCAGCAGCAGGCAGGCGCCGCCACGCAGACTGACGCAACGGCGAGCACCGCGACGACCGACGCGCTCTCCGCGACCCAGGCCGCAGCGGTCGCCGCCGCGACGGCCGCGCAGGCCCAGGCCGCCCAGGCGGCCAGCGCAACCGCAAATCCGGCGGCTGCGGCCGCCGCTTCCGCGTCGATCACGCCGCAGGTCGGCACGAACGCCTGGGAAGACGCGCTCAGCCAGAAGGTCGTGTTCCTCTCGAACGCGCACCAGCAATCGGCGGAACTCACGCTCAATCCGAAGGACCTCGGACCGCTCCAGGTCGTACTGCAGGTCTCGGACACCCACGCCCACGCCCTCTTCGTCTCGCAGCACCAGCAGGTGCGCGAGGCCGTCGAGGCGGCCCTGCCGAAGCTGCGCGAGGCGATGGAGCAAAACGGCATCGGCCTTGGCAGCGCAAGCGTGAGCGACGGCTTCTCGCGGCAGATGAACCAGCAGGCGCAGCAGGACGGCCGCGGTTCGGGCCGCTCCGGCGGTTCCGGTTCCGGTTCGGGCTCGGGCAGCACGCTCGCCGCGGCGGACGCCGTGGACGACACGAGCAGCGTCACGAGCGTCACGACGCGCTCCGTCGGTCTGATCGACACGTTCGCCTGACCCTTTCTCCTCACCCTGCCCGAACTGCCCGGCACGTTCGGCGCGTTCGGGCAGCGCAGCCGCGCCCAGCGGCTGCGTGCGCTGACATCGCGCCTCGTGCAAGCGGCTTGCCGCGACGCGCAACAAAACCACGAGATAGCCGGAATTCCCCCGTCTATTCCTCCCATCGCTGAAAGGCAAAAGCCGGAACAATGCAGCATGCCCGGACTGACCACCAGGTCGGTGCCCCGGACCCTTGCAAGCATCCAGGCTGACTTTTCGACATGGCGACCACCACCGCATCCCAGCAAGCCGCGCCCCAGGGCGCGAAACCCGGACCGATGAAGCGCATTATCGTCATCGCGCTCATTGCGATCCTCGCCGCCGCCGCGGCGGGCGGCGCGACGTGGTTCTTCATGTCGCGCCACGCGGCGAGCGCGCCGGCCACGCCGGCCGCCGCGCCGCCGGCCGCGCCCGTCTACTACGCGCTCGAGCCGATGACCGTCAACCTGCAGTCCGACGACGGCGAATCGCACTACCTGCGCATCGGCCTCACGCTCAAGCTCGACAGCCAGGCCACCCAGGACGCGCTCGTCGCGCGCATGCCCGAGATCCGCAGCCGCCTGCTGCTCGCGCTCTCGAACAAGCATCCGTCCGATCTCGCGCCGCTCGACGGCAAGCGGGCGCTCGCCACGGAACTCGCCGTGCTGATCTCTCAGCCTGCGGGCGCGAACGAGAAGCCGATGCACGTCGACGACGTGCTGTTCACCGAATTCGTCGTCCAGTGAGCGTGGCTGACATGATTCCCGCGATGGAGGGCCAGTCATCATGACGATGGGTCACGACGAGTTCATGTCCCAGGAGGAGGTCGATGCCCTCCTCAAAGGCGTCACCGGCGAAGTCGACTCCGATTCGGGCGGCTCCGATAACAAGGGCGTTCGGCCCTACAACATCGCGACGCAGGAACGTATCGTTCGCGGCCGGATGCCCGGCCTCGAAATCATCAACGAGCGCTTTGCGCGCCTGTTGCGCGTCGGCGTCTTCAATTTCATGCGCCGCACCGCCGAAATCTCGGTCGGTCCGGTGCGCGTGCAGAAGTACAGCGAGTTCACCCGCAACCTGCCGATCCCGACGAACCTGAACCTCGTACACGTGAAGCCGCTGCGCGGCACGTCGCTGTTCGTGTTCGACCCGAACCTCGTGTTCTTCGTCGTGGACAACCTGTTCGGCGGCGACGGGCGCTTTCACACGCGCGTGGAAGGCCGCGACTTCACGCAGACCGAGCAGCGCATCATCGGCAAGCTGCTCAATCTCGTGTTCGAGCACTACATGTCCGCGTGGAAAAGCGTGCGGCCGCTGCAGTTCGAATACGTGCGTTCTGAAATGCATACGCAGTTCGCAAACGTTGCCACGCCCAACGAGATCGTGATCGTCACGCAGTTCTCGATCGAATTCGGGCCGACGGGCGGCACGCTGCACATCTGCATGCCCTACTCGATGATCGAGCCGATCCGCGACGTGCTCTCCTCGCCGCTGCAAGGCGAAGTGCTCGACGTGGACCGCCGCTGGGTGCGCGTGCTCTCGCAGCAGGTGCAGGCCGCCGAAGTCGAGCTCACGGCCGACCTCGCGCAGGTGCCCGTCACGTTCGAGCAGATCCTGAACATGAAGAAGGGCGACGTGCTGCCCATGAACATCGCGGAGCACATCACCGCCAAGGTGGACGGCGTGCCCGTGATGGAGTGCGGCTACGGAATTTTCAATGGTCAATACGCGTTGCGGGTCCAGAAGATGATCAGCGCAGCCGACACGATGAAGGAAGGTGGATATGAGTGACATCAACGGCACGAGCGCAGACGAGCCGGTGCTCGACCCGGGTTTCGACGCCGCGGTGCAGGAAGCGGGCGGCGACTCGATGGACGACTGGGCGAGCGCGCTTGCGGAGCAGAACAGCAACGAAGCGCCCGCCGCGCAACCGGCGGCCGTGTTCCAGCCGCTCTCGAAGGTCGATTCGACCAGGACGGCCAACGACATCGACATGATTCTGGACATTCCCGTCCAGATGACCGTGGAGCTGGGCCGCACCAAGATCGCCATCCGCAACCTGCTGCAGCTCGCGCAGGGCTCGGTCGTGGAACTCGACGGCATGGCCGGCGAGCCGATGGACGTGCTCGTGAACGGCTGCCTCATCGCCCAGGGCGAAGTGGTGGTCGTGAACGACAAGTTCGGCATCCGTCTCACCGACATCATCACGCCGTCCGAGCGGATCCGGAAGCTGAACCGATGAAACCCCAGGCTGTTCCCGGCGCCGCTTCTGGCACCAGCACGCAGCGCACGCGGAAGTCCCGCGGCGCGCGCGTGCTGCGATTCTCGTGGCGCCTCGCCGTACACCTCTCGCTCGCCGGCGCCGCCGTTTTTGCGGTCATGAGCGCGCGAGCCGCCGACCTTCAGGCGGTCAACGAAGCCACGCGCGCGGCGTCGGGTGCTTCCGGCGCCTCCGCCGTGATCGCCGGCAGCGCGGTCCCCTCGCTCGGCTTCGGCGCGGTCGTGCAGACGGTGCTGGGTCTGGCGCTCGTGATCGCCGTGGTGTTCGGCTGCGCCTGGCTCGCGCGGCGTCTCGGCCTGCAAGGCGGTCCGAAGAACGCGCTCGTGAAGACCGTGGGCGGCGCCTCGCTCGGCGGCAAGGAGCGCGTGGCCGTAGTCGAGATCGGCGACACCTGGCTCGTGCTGGGCGCCGCGCCCGGCAACGTGCGCCTGCTCCACACGCTGCCCGCGGGCGAACTTCCCGCAGGCGCCGCGGCGGCCGCTCCCAACGCCCCCGCCCTCTCGGGCACCTTCGCACAGCGCTTTCGTGACGCGCTGAAAAGCGAGGCGAACAAACGCATCAACGCGCGTTTCATGCGTCACGACGGCGGAGCGCAGTAAATGCACGGCAGTTCCCTTCATGCGCCGAACGCAGGCGGCGATGTCCGCGCGCGCGCGGCTACCCTCGCGAAGATCGCCAGAACGGCGCTCCCGTTCGCGCTGATGCTCGGCGCGGGCGCCTTCGCCCTCGCGCTGCCGCACCTCGCGCACGCCCAGGCGGCACAGCCGGCGGGCCTGCCCGCCTTCAACACGAGCCCGGGCCCCAACGGCGGCACGACCTACTCGCTGAGCGTGCAGACGATGCTGCTGCTCACGATGCTGTCGTTCCTGCCGGCGATGGTGCTGATGATGACGAGCTTCACGCGCATCATCATCGTGCTCTCGCTGTTGCGCCAGGCGATCGGCACGACGACCACGCCGCCCAACCAGGTGCTCGTGGGCCTCGCGCTCTTTCTCACGCTGTTCGTGATGTCGCCGGTGCTCGACAAGGCCTACAACGACGGCTACAAGCCGTTCGCGGCCGGCACGATTTCGATGGACGACGCCGTGACGCGCGGTGTCGCCCCCTTCAAGACCTTCATGCTGCGCCAGACCCGCGAGTCCGACCTCGCGCTCTTCGCGCGCATCTCGCACGCGGCGCCCATGCAGGGCCCCGAGGACGTGCCGCTCACGCTGCTCGTGCCCTCGTTCGTCACGAGCGAGCTGAAGACGGGCTTCCAGATCGGCTTCACGGTCTTCATTCCGTTTCTCATCATCGACCTGGTGGTGGCGAGCGTGCTGATGTCGATGGGTATGATGATGGTCTCGCCCTCGACGATTTCGCTGCCGTTCAAACTCATGCTGTTCGTGCTGGTGGACGGCTGGCAACTGCTGATCGGCTCGCTCGCGCAGAGCTTTACCTGAGGACACAGACATGACGCCCGAAATGGTCATGACGCTCTCCCACGAGGCGATGTATGTGGCGCTCCTGCTTGCCGCGCCGCTCCTGCTCGTCGCGCTCGTGGTGGGTCTGGTGGTGAGCCTTTTCCAGGCGGCCACGCAAATCAACGAATCCACGCTCGCATTCATCCCGAAGCTGGCCGCCATCGCGGTCACGCTCGTGATCGCCGGCCCGTGGATGCTCACGACGATGCTCGACTACATGCACCGCATCTTCACGAGCATTCCGCAGCTCGCGGGCTAGGCGCAGCCCCGGCCGCCCCCTGCGCGTTCGGCGCAACTCTTCCGGCACACGATGTTCACGGTCACCTACGCGCAGCTCAACGCCTGGCTCACGGCCTTCCTCTGGCCGTTCACGCGCATTCTGGCGCTCGTGGCGGTCGCGCCCGTGGTGGGCAACCGCTCCGTGCCGACGCGCGTGAAGATCGGCCTCGCGGGCTTCATCACGCTGATCGTCGCGCCCACGCTCGGCGCCATGCCGCAGGTCACGGTGTTTTCCGCCGAGGGCGTGTGGATCCTCGTCAACCAGTTCCTGATCGGCGTGGCGCTCGGCTTCACGATGCAGCTCGTGTTCGCGGTCGTCACCGCGGCGGGCGACATGATGAGTCTCGGCATGGGCCTGGGCTTCGCGAGCTTCTTCGACCCGCAGGCCAACACCAGCTCGCCCGCACTCTCCTCGTGGCTGAACATGATGGCGATGCTCGCCTTCCTGGCGTTCGACGGCCATCTGCAGATGATCGCGGCGCTCGTCGCCACGTTCCAGACGCTGCCGGTTACGGCGAGCGTGCTCGGCGCCTCGGGCTGGCAGCTGATCGCCAACTATGGCACGACGATCCTCACCTCTGGCCTGCTGCTCTCGCTGCCGGTCGTGGTCGCGCTTCTCATCACCAATCTGTCGCTCGGCATTCTGAACCGCGCGGCCCCGCAGATCGGTATCTTCCAGATTGGCTTCGCGCTCACGATGCTCGTGGGCCTGCTGCTCATCCAGCTCATGATGCCGAACCTGATTCCCTACTTCGCGCGCCTGTTCGACAGCGGCATCGACCAGATGGGCCGCGTGGCGGCCGCACTGCGGCCGCACGGTTAAAACCGGCTTCGCACCGCGCGTGCAGGGCAATAAAAAAGCGGACCGAAGTCCGCCTTTTTTTCGACCGCTCAGTGCCTCGTGATCAAGGATTGATGTACTGGAACAGCGAGAGATTCTGCGTGGCGGCAAAGCTTTTCTGCGAAGCCGTGAGCGCGTTCGACAGCTGCTCGAACTGGCTGATCGCGGCCACCGTGTCGGTGCTCGTGAGGTCGGAGAGGTTCGACGTGACCTGCAGCGAGTTGGTCGACGTGACCGTTTGCAGCGCCTTCACTTCCTGCTCGCGGCCGCCCACGGAAGCCTGCACCGTGATCACGTTCGACAGCGAGTTGCCGATCTGCGTGAGGCCGGTGTTCAGCGCGTTGTTGAGGTTGGCGACCGCGGCGGTGGAGCCGCTCGTGGGCGTATTCAGCGCAGCGATGATGCTGTCGATGCTCGCGAACACGTCCGTGTTCTGCGACGCCGTGGCGGGCGTGACCGAGAACGAATCGCCCGCGGCGGGCGTGCCCGACATCGTCACGCTCATGCCCGAGCCGAGCGAGATCGCATTGCCTGCGGTGTAGTTGGCCGGCGTCGTCGTCGTCGCCGGGCTGACGCTGTTGTCGGTCACCGTGTAGGTGAGCGCGCCCGTGGTCGCGTCGGTCGCGAACGCGATCGAGTAGTTGTCGTTGTTGGTCGCCTTGGTCGGGTCCGTCACCGTCACGCCGCTGATCACGCCCGTGCCCGTGTTCGACGAACTGCCCGAGGCCACGTTGGCCGAACCCACGGCCTGCACGCTCTGGAACACCGTCGTGCCCGTGTCGCCGACCGCGATGTTGCGCGTGCCGGCCACCTGCATCACACGCTGGCCCGCGTCGCCGTTGTAGGTCACGCCGCCGCCCGACTTGTTCGAGAACACCTGCGAGGTGCTCTGGAAGCCCGAGAAGATGTAGTTGCCCGCGCCGTCCGTGGTATTGGCGAGCGTGAGCAGCTGCTCGCGGTCGCCTTGCATCTGCTGGGCGATCGCCTGGCGCGCCTGGTCCGTGAGCGAGCCGTTCTGCGCTTCGATGATGAGCGAGTGGATGCTCTGCATCGTGCTCGTCACGCTCGAGAGCGTCGTGTCCTCGAGCTGCAGCGCGGTGAGCGCCGTGGTCTGGTTCGACGAGTACTGCGTGAGCGTCGCGCTCGTCGCGGAAAGCGTCACGGCCTGCGCGGCGCCGAGCGGATTGTCGGCCGGGTTCGAAATCGCCACGCCGGTCGAGATCTGCTGCTGGACCTGGAGGAGCTGGGACTGCTGGTTCTCCATCGTCGACAGACTGGAGGAAAAAATCTGGGAAGTCGCGATACGCATGGGTCAGCGCCTCACTGGAAAATGCCGATCAGGGTCTGGAATAGCGATGCCGCCGTCTGGATCACTTTGCTGTTGGCCTGATAGAGCTGTTGATACTGCAGCAGGTTCGCGGCTTCCTCGTCGAGGTTCACACCCTGCACCGACTGTTGCTGCGAAGTGAGCTGCGTCACGAGCGACTGCTGCGACGTGTTCGACGCCTGCAGCTGGCTAGCGGTGTTGCCGATCGAGTTGACGTAGTTCGCATACGCCGTGGTCAGCGTGGTCGATCCCGTGTACGCCGTGCTCGACGTGAGCTTCGCGAGCGCGAGCGCGTTGCGGCCGTCCTGCGTGCCGCTCTTGTTGCCCGCCACCGTGAACGTGTCGTTGTTCGAGGGCGTGCCGGTCATCGTGAAGCTCACGTTGGTCGCAGTGCCGTTCGCGCCCGTCGAATCCGTGAGGTTCGTGATGGTGTAGGTTGCGCCCGTGGTCGGGTCATAGGGCACACCGGTCACCGGCGGCGTCGCGGCGCTGTTGATCGTCACGGTGCTGGTGGTGGTCGACCCCGGCGTCGTGATCGTGACGGTCGTGCCGTTGGGCAGGCCGGTCAGCGTGCCCGCCGTCGAGTTGTACGTGAGCTTGACCGGCAGATTCGTCGTCGAATAGCCCGTGCCCACCGCGCCTTGCGTCACGGTGGCCGTGCCTGCGTTCGTCGTGGACGCCGAAACGACGACCGGCGTGGCCGCCGCGATGGCCGCGGGGTCACTGGTCGCGACCGAGAAGCTTGCGAGCGCGCCGGCCGTCGGCTGGATCATGAACGAGTCGCCCGCGCTCACCGTGCCCGAAGGCGTAATCGAGAAGCCGCCGATCGTGATCGGCGCGGTGCCGTTCGGCTGGGTCGCGACCAGCGAGTTCGTCGTCGTGTCGGTGAGGTTCCAGTTCGTGCCGTCGTAGCTCAGCTTGTAGTTATCGGTGAGCGGCTGCGTGCTGTTCGTGAGCGTCGCGCTGACCGTGGTCTGCGCGTCGGGGTTCGTCGAGCTGGCCGTGACGAGCGGGTTGCCCACCGTGAACAGATTGCCGCCCGCGCCGCCCGAGAGCGTGAGGCCGAGTGCGTTCTGCGAGTTCACCTGCGCGGCGAAGCTCGTCACGATCGCGCCCAGCTGCGACTCCGCCGGATCGAGCGTGCTCGAGACGAACGAAACCAGGCCGCCCACGGTGCCGCCCTGCAGCGCGGCTGACGACAGGACCTGCGGCGTGCCTTGCGATGCGGGGCTCGCGCCGTTCAGGCCCTGCCACGTCACGTCGAGCTCCGAGGGGTTGCTGCTCGACGGCTGCGTGCCGAGGTTGTAGCTCTGGCTGCTCACCACGAGCGGCTGGCCGTTGCCGAGGAACACGCTGTAGCCGGTGCTGCCCTGCACGACCTGAACGCCGACCAGCTTCGAGAGATTCGCCACGGCCTGATCGCGCTGATCGAGCAGCTGGTTCGGCTGCTGGCCGCCCGAGCTCGCGGACGTGATCTGCGCGTTGAGGCTCGCGATCTGCTGCGTGTAGGTGTTGATTTGCGAGACCGAGCTCGTGAGCTGCGTGTTCACGCTCTGGCGCATCGAGTCGTACTGCTGGCTCGCGGCGTTGATCTGGGTCGCGAGCGTCTGCGCGTCGGAGAGCACGGTTTGCCGCGCTGCGGTATCCGAAGGCGAATTCGAGACGTTCTGCAGGCCCGTGAAGAAGTTCGTGATCGCGGTGGCGATGCCCGAGGTCGGGCTGCCCACGAGGTTCGAGAGCTGCGTGGCGAGGTTGTACGAAGCCGTGTACGAACTGCTGGCCGTCTGCGCATTGTTGACGGCCGTCGTGAGGTACTGGCTGTAGGCGCGCTGCACGGTGGCGGTGGTCACGCCGCTGCCGAGATAGCCGTTCGACGTGTACTGGCCCGCCGATTCCTGGTACACCGGCTTCTCGACGGTGTAGCCCGCGGTCGTCGAGTTGCTGATGTTCTCGCCGGTTGTCGTGATCCCAATCTGCGCCGCCTGCAGGCCGCTCAGACCGATCGAGAAAATGTTGGACATGCGTGATCCTCGAAAGCAGCCTGCCCCCCTGGCAAACCGCGTGGTGTACTCACGGTATAACGGCAACGCACTGCAAAAATTGAGCGCCCGATGAGGGCGAAAACGTTAGCGAGCGAGCGCGTGCGCGGCTGCCGCGCGTCGGGTGAACCGGCGCAACATGCGCTGCGCCGGCCAGGGTGTGGCGGATCGTGCGGGTGAGGCTGAGCCGCTCAGACGCGCGCGAGCGCGCGGCGCTTCATCTCGAGCTGCGTGATATAGCGCTGCAGCGTGTTCTCGGAGGCGCCGGGCAGCGCGTCGAAGCGAAAGCCCAGGTGATAGCGGCGATCGCCGTTGGGCAGATCGATGAAACGCAGCACGACGAGCGCGAGATCGACGCGCAGCTTGCCGTGCGCGCGCAGGTCGAGCTCGACGTCGGGCAGCACGAGCCCCATGGCGAGATCCGCGACGCGCTCCTCGGTCGTACGCAGCCCGAGGCCGCCGAGCGAGAGGTCATGCACCTCGTACGCGAAGCGCGGGCCGCCGCTCGGCAGTTCGCCGCGGCAGATGCACGGCTCGAGCACGGGCGTATCGACGCGGAAGTACTCGCGCCGCTGCACGTAGAACAGCACTTCGGGGAAATCGGCTTCGAACGCGGGGTGCCCTTCGAACTCGGTGCGCCGCGGCGTAGCCGTCTTGAACTCCACGCGCACACCGTCGGGCGAGGCGTGGAACAGGCACTCGGGCGCGGCGAGCACGCCCGTGTTCTGCTCGGGGATCGCGCCCCAGTCGAATACGAAAGTGCGCTCGCGTCCGTTGACGGCCAGAATGCGCGTGACGAGCTGTCCGCCGCGATACTGGAGGGTCAGGAAGTCGCCGCGATTGACGAGATTGCGTAGCTGGACGCCGATCTCGAGCGGATTGCGGCGCCCAAAATCGTGGGAGCCGTCGGCACCCTCGGCGCCCTCGCTTGCTTCCTGTGGATTCGACTGAACGGTATTCATCGGCCTGCCGGGAATTCGTGAACGTGCCGGCGCGAGAGCGGACCCTTTCCGCACGCGCCGTTCGGGCGGTCCGACCGCCCGGATTGCTTTTCCATCTCGCCTGCATTAGCGGCAGACATTACGAAAAATTTAGGGATTGGGCGTAAAAAAAATATGCCTTTTCCCTGCATGAAACACGCGTGTGCAGCTTCTTCCGGCAACTGCGCCGAGGCAACGTTTGCGGCAGCCTAATTGACGTCAACCGCGGCGCGGGCCGTCGAATCGATCGTCAGGCCATCCGCTGCATGATGGTCAGCAGCTTTTTCGCGTAGTGCGGGTCGGTGGCGTAGCCCGCGCGCTGCATGCCGTGCGCGAAGCTTTCCGCGCTCTTCGAGCCGTTGATCACCGACGCGTAGCGCGGGTTGCTCTTGAGCAGCGTGGCGTAGTCGGTCATCGCGTCTTCGTACGAGTCGTAGGCGCGGAACTTCTCCACCACACGATGCGGCTGGCCGTTCACGTACTCGGTCGTGACCGTCGAGACGGTCTTGCCGGTCCAGTCCTTGCTCGCCTTGATGCCGAACACGTTGTGGCTCGCCGAGCCGTCGGCGTTCTTGATCTCGCGCTTGCCCCAGCCCGATTCGAGCGCCGCCTGGCCGAGAATGAAGCGCGCCGGAATACCCGTGGTCGAGCTGGCCTGCTGCGCGGCGTTGGCGAGCTTGTCGACGAAGGCGTCCACGGAGGCGTCGCCGTTGCCCTTGATCGGCGGCGTGAGCGCGCTGTTGCCGCTGTAGCCCGAGCCGTTGGCGAGCGCGCCGTTGGCGGCAGCGTTGCCGTAGGCGCGGCCGAGCGCGTTGAGCATCGCGAGGTTGCCCTCGTTCGCGTCCTTGCCCGAAAGCCCCGAGATCGCGCCCGCCACGCCGCCCGCACCGCCCGCACCGCCGGCGCCATCGGCACCGGCCGCGCCGCCCATGCTGCGCATGAGCTGCTTGAGCATCGCGTTCGCCACGCCAATGCCCTTGTTCGACATCTGCTGGGCGAGCTGCTGGTCCATCATCGAGGTGAACTGCGCGCCGTCGTGCGAGTCGAGCGGGCCGTCGTCGGGCGTCGCTTCGCGCATGCTCTTGAGCATCATCTGCGTGAAGACCGCGTCGAACTGCTTCGCGGCCATCTTCACGCCCTGCTGGGGCGAGGCGTTCGCCGCGGCGCGCATCGAGTCGAAGCCCTGCACGTCGAGCGCGAAGCGGTTGGTGAGGTCGAGGCTGCCGCCGCCGATGTTCTTCGTATTATCCAAGTTACACCCCTTAGATGATCTCGAGGTCGGCGCGCAGTGCACCCGCCGCCTTCATCGCCTGCAGGATCGACATCAGATCCGCCGGCGTAGCGCCCAGCGCGTTGAGCGCTTTCACGACTTCGGCGAGATTGGCGCCCGCCGTGACGAGCTTGAGCGATCCGTTGTCCTGCTTCAACTGGATCTGCGACTGGCGCGTCGCCACCGTCTGGCCATTGGAGAACGCGCCGGGCTGGCTTACCGCCGTCTGCGTGTTCACGACGACCGAGAGATTACCGTGCGCGACCGCGCAGCTCTCCAGCGTCACCATCTGGTTCATGACGATCGAGCCGGTGCGCGCGTTCAGGATCACCTTCGCGGCCGGCGTGGCCGGATTCACGTTGAGGTCCTGGATCTGCGCGATGAAGCCCACCTGCGACCCCGGATCGGCCGGCCCGTGCACCTGGATCGTGCGGCCGTCGAGCGGCGAGGCCGTGCCCGGGCCGAACATGTTGTTGACGGCCGAGACGATGCGCTGCGTCGTATCGTAATCCATGTCGTTGACGGTCAGCGTGAGCAGACCGCCTTGCTGCGAAACCGGCGAGATCACCGAGCGCTCGACGATCGCACCGCCCGCGATGCGGCCCGCGGCGAGCTGGTTCACCTGCACCCTGCTGCCGTTGGCCGAGGCGCCCGCGCCGCCCACGGCCACGTTGCCCTGCGCGAGCGCGTAGACCTGGCCGTCAGCGCCCTTGAGCGGCGTGAGCAGCAGCGTGCCGCCGCGAATGCTCTTCGCGTTGGCGAGCGACGACACCGTGATGTCGATCTGCTCGCCCGGCCGCGCGAACGGCGGCAGCACCGCCGTCACCATCACCGCGGCGACGTTCTTCAACTGCATGTTGTTGAGCGTCGACGAGGAACCCGACGAGCTCGACGTGTTGTTGATCGAGATGCCGAGGTTCGCGAGCATGTTCGCGAGCGTCTGCGTGGTGAACGGTGCCTGGGTCGTCTGGTCGCCGGTGCCGTCGAGACCCACCACGAGGCCGTAGCCGATCAGCGGGTTGTCGCGCACGCCCTGGAAGGTCGCAAGGTCTTTCACGCGCTCGGCGCGCGCCGGCGTCGCGTAGGCGACGAGTGCGCCGCAGGCCAGCACGAAGCCGAACGCCACGCCGAGTGCGGCGAGCACGTCCTTCACGCGCGAGCGGCGCGAACGATGGAAGCGGATCTTCACCATGGCGCGATGTTCAGGAAAAAGCGTTGCAGCCAGCCCATCGTCTCGGCTTCGTCGATCACGCCTTTCGCGGAGTATTCGATCTTCGCGTCGGCGACGTCGGTCGATAGCACGGAGTTGTCTCCGGCAACGGTGTTCGGATTGACGACGCCGGAGAAGCGCACGTATTCATTGCCCTGGTTGATGAGCATCTGCTTCTCGCCGGAGACGACGAGATTGCCGTTGGGCAGCACGTTCGTCACGGTCACGGTGATGACGCCCGTGAACGTGTTCGAGGCGTTCGCGCCGCCCGTGGCGTCGAACTGGTTCGCGCCTGTCGTATTCAGGTTCGCGCGGTTGAAGAAGCCCGGCAGGAAGTTCGCGGTGCCCGAGAAACTCGCGCTGGTGCCGCGCTTGGTGGCCGCGCCCGACGATTTGGTCGCGTTGATGTTTTCGGAGATGACGATCGTGAGGATGTCGCCGGTATTGCGCGGACGCTGGTCCTCGAAGAGCGGCCGTCCCGCGTAGCCGGGGTTGTAAATCGCGCCCGGCGAGGTATTCACGGGCGGCGGAGGCGGCACGGCCGTCATGGGCTGCTGCGTGATCGGCTGCCGGTTGGGTAGGTAGGCGCAGCCCGCCAGCGTCGCGAGCGCCACAGCCGCCACGAGCGCCCGGGGATTGCCCGGATGCCGCGCGCGGATGCGAGGATGGTTTCGAACGGACTGCGACATATTCTTCACCGACTTGATTAACCAGAGAGACCTCAGACCTGCATCTGGCTGAGGGTTTGCAGCATCTGGTCAGAAGTGGTGACCGCCTTGCTGTTGATTTCGTAGGCGCGCTGCGTCTCGATCATGTTCACGAGTTCTTGCACGACGTTCACGTTCGACGATTCGACGTAGCCCTGGTTGAGCGTGCCCGAAGCGTTCTGGCCCGGCGTGGAAACCGTGGGCGTGCCCGACGAAGCCGTTTCCGACAACAGGTTCTGCCCGTTCGACTGCAGGCCGGTCGGGTTGATGAACATGGCGAGCTGCAGCGTGCCGATGGTCGTGTTGTTGCTCGAGCCCGGCGTCGTGACCGTCACCACGCCGTCGCTGCCGATGGTGAGCGAGGTGGCGTTGGCGGGCACCGTGATCGCCGGGATCACCTGATAGCCGCTCGCCGTCACGAGCTGGCCTTGCGAGTTGGTCTGGAACGAGCCGTCGCGCGTGTAGGCCGTCGTGCCGTCGGGCATCTGCACCTGGAAGAAGCCCGCGCCGTTGATCGCCACGTCCTTCGAGTTGCCGGTCTGCTGCAGATTGCCCTGCGTGTAGAGACGCTCGGTTGCCACCTGCTGCACGCCCGTGCCCACCTGGCTGCCCGAAGGCAGTTCGGTTTGCTGGGTCGAGTTCGCACCCGGCTGGCGCAGCGTCTGGTACATGAGGTCCTCGAACACTGCGCGCGAGCCCTTGAAGCCATTGGTGCTCACGTTCGCGAGGTTGTTCGAAATCACGTCCATTTGCGCCTGCTGGGCGCTCATGCCGGTGGCGGCGATGTAAAGCGATCGGTTCACGGTGTCTTTCTCCCGGTCCGGCCTCGCGCGCGGCGCGAGGCGGCCTTCATTTAACTTGAAATGGCTTAGCTGAAGTTGAGCAGCTGGTTCGCGCTCTGCTCGTTCTGGTCGGCGTTCGAGAGCAGCTTGGTCTGCATCTGGAACTGGCGCGCGTTGGTGATCATCGAGACCATCGCCGCCACCGGGTTCACGTTGCTGCCCTCGAGCGACTCGGTCGCGACCTGCACGGTCTGGTCCGCGTCGGCGGGGTTGCCGTCCGACGTGTGGAAAAGACCGTCGTCACCGCGCGTGAGCGCACCCGACGGCGGGTTGACGAACTTGATCTGGTCGATCATGGCGATCGCGTTGGCGGGGCTGCCCGGCGCAATGGCCGAAACCGTGCCGTCCTTGCCGATCGTGATCGCCGAACCGGGCGGCACCGCGATCGGGCCGCCGCCGCCGATCACCTGCAGGTTGGCGGCCGTGACGAGCTGGCCGTTTTCATCGACGTGGAGGTTGCCCGCACGCGTATAGGCCTCGTTGCCGTCGGCCGTCTGCACGGCCATGAAACCCTGGCCCTGGATCGCGATGTCGAGCGGGTTGCCGGTATGCGAAATCGCACCGGGCGTCATGTCCGAGCCAGGCGTCGCCGAGAGCACGTAGGTGCGCGTGGTCTGGTCGTTCACCGTCGAGCCGTCGCCGAACGACATCGGCACGGCGCGAAAGTTGGCGAGCTGCGCGCGAAAGCCCGTGGTCGAGACGTTCGCGAGGTTGTTCGCGACGACGGCCTGCTGCTCGAGCGCCTGGCTCGCGCCCGTCATCGCGGTATAAATGAGTCGGTCCATGATGTGCCCGGTACGTGGTTAGACGCGTTACATCTGCAGCAGCGTCTGGTCGACGGTCTGCTGCGTCTTGATGGTCTGCGCGTTCGCCTGGTAGTTGCGCTGGGCCGTGATCAGGTCGACGAGCTGGTTCGTCAAGTCGACGTTCGACGCTTCGAGCGCGCCGCCCGTGAGCGTGCCGTGGTTCGTGCTGCCCGGCGTGGAGACCTGCGCGACGCCCGAGGCCGCCGTTTGCTGGAACTGGTTGCCGCCCAGGTTCAAAAGGCCGTTCGGGTTGTTGAAGTTGGCGAGCACGATCTGGCCGAGCGCCATGGTCTGGCCGTTCGAGTAATTGCCCGTGATGGTGCCGTCCGCGCCGATCGAGAAGTTCGAGAGCGTGCCGCTCGCGTAGCCGTCCTGGGCGAGGTTGTTCACGCCGTTGGCCGAGCCGTACTGCGTCGTGCCCGCGAGGTCGAGCGTAAGCGACTGGGGCGTCGTGGAGCCGTCCGCCGGCGTAATGTTGAACGTGAGCGACGTGGTCCCGTTGGTCGTTGCCGTGCCCGAGGCCGTGATGCTCTGGAGCGCGCCGGACGAGCTGAACTGTGCCGTGCCGAGCTTCGTCACCGAGCCGGTCTGACCGGCATAAACGTCCCACTGGCCGCTCGTCGCGTCTTTCGCGAAATACATGTTGACCGTCTGGGTGCCGCCGAGCGTGTCGTAGGCCGTGACCGACGTCGAATACGTGTAGCTCTGCGAGTCGGTTGCGCTGAAGGGCGTCGTGGTCGGCGTCGTGGCCTGCGCGTTCAGGTTCAGCTGCGCCGTAATGTTCTTGGTCGCAACCGGCGCGATGTTGGTGGTCGGCACCTGCAGCGGCACGGTTTGCGCCGTATTGACCACGCCGGTCGAACTGGCGGCATAGCCCATCAGGTCATTGCCCGACGCGTCGGTGATAAAGCCGTTCTTGTCGAGCTGGAACACGCCGTTACGCGAATACGTGATCGTGCCGTTGTTCGACATCTGGTAGAAGCCATTGCCGTTGATGGCGACGTTCAGCGCCTGGCCCGTCGTGCTGATCGTGCCTTGCGCGAAGTCCTGCTGCACGGTCTGGAGCGACGCGCCGAGGCCGATCTGGTTGCCCACCGACGTCGCGATGGTGTTCGCGTAGACGTCGGCGAACTGCGCCGTGCTCTGCTTGAAGCCAACGGTGTTCGCGTTGGCGATGTTGTTGCCGATCACGTCGAGGTCGTTCGACGACGCGGCGAGGCCGCTCAATCCTTGCTGGTAGCCCATGTTTGTCTACTCCGCCTTTATCGTGTTCAGAGAATGGCGCCGACGCTCGAAAGCGCGACCGTTTTGCCGTTGGCGAGCGAGAGGCTCGCCGTGCCGTCCGACTGCTGGACCACGCCCTGCACCTGGCTCGCGACGAGCGCGGTTGCCGTGGCGGACTGACCGTTGGTCGTCGCGCTGGCGCTGATCGTGTAGGTGCCGTCGGCGACCGTGTTGCCCGAGCTGTCCTTGCCGTTCCAGGTGACCGGCACGGTGCCGGCCGACTGCGCGCCGAGGTCGAGGGTGTTGACGACCTGGCCTGCCGAATTGGTGATCGTGAGCTTCACGTCCGACACCGCCGCTGGCAGCGTGACGCCGAGTTGCGGCGATGTCCCGCTCGACACGGCGGCGCTGCTGCCCGGAGCGAGCACGGTCGAGCCGATGAGCAGCGCAGCCTGCGCGTTCTGGCCAGCCGAAAGCTGCGTGGAGAGCGATGACAGCGACGTATTGAGCTGCTGGATGCCCGAGACCGTGTTGATCTGGGCGAGCTGCGAGGTCATCTGCGAGCTGTCCATCGGATTAGTCGGGTCCTGGTTCTGCAATTGCGCGACGAGCATCCGCAAGAAGGTGGTCTGCAGGTCGCTCGCGCTCGTGCCGCTCGACGACGACGACGAACTCGAGCTCGTGCCGTTCATGGTGTCGAGCAGTTGCTGCGACACGGTGGCGGTGCTGCCGCCAATGGTTGTGTTGCTGGAACTCAACGCGTTCTCCCTCGATTGCGCTTCGTGCTTGGCGTGTGGGTGGCGGGCGCTCTTTCGTTTCGCGCCTGCTGGTCTCTTGTGCTTGCTGCAGTCTCTGTTGCTGCGGCGTGCCGTGCTTCAGGTTCCCGCTTTACGTTCCGATCGTGAGCGTCTTGAGCATCAGCGTCTTGGCCGTGTTCAGCGTTTCGACGTTGGCCTGGTACGAGCGCGACGCCGAGATCATGTTCACCATCTCCTGCACCGGATCGACGTTGGGCATCGTCACGTAGCCGTCCGCGTTGGCGGAGGGATTGTCGGGGTCGTAGGTCTCTTTCATCGGCGTGGGGTCGTCCACGACGCCGGTCACCCTGACACCGCCCACCTGCTGGCCCGAGGCCGTGCGCGCGCCGCCGAGCGGATTCACCGCGAACACGACCTGCTTCGCCTTGTACGGCTGGCCGTCGGGGCCGGTCGTGCTGTCGGCGTTGGCGAGATTGGACGCCGTCACGTTCAGGCGCTGCGATTCCGCCGTCATGGCGGAGCCCGCAACGCTGAAAATGTTCATCAGGGATGGCATGGTTTCGTTGACCTCACATCAGGTGCGCGTCACGCGCGCGTTGGTCGTTCATGGCTTCGTTACTGCGTTTTCCGGCTGCGCCGCGTGCGGCGATCAGCTCGAACCCGAGGTGATCGCGGAGAGCATCGTCTTGATCTGCTGCGAGACCACCGTCATGCCCGACTCGAAGTGCAGCGCGTTGTCGGCGAACTGCACGCGTTCGGTGTCGAGATCGACCGTGTTGCCGTCGAGCGCGGGCTGCACCGGCGTGCGGTACATGAGCTGGCTCTTGTAGGTGTCGGCCGGGCCGCCAGTCGGGATCAGCTTCGCGTCGCCGGCCATGTGGCCCGATTCCGTGGACGCCATCTGCATGCCGCTCGTCACGCCCGCGGGCTGCGCCATGGCAAGCGGCTGGGCGTTGCCGCCCGAGGTGGCCTTCATGCCCACCGTGCCGCCGGCGCCCGTCTGGCGCAGCGCGCCGGCCAGCGAGGCCGAGAAGTCCACGTCGCGCGCCTGGTAGCCCGGCGTGTCGGCATTCGCGATGTTCGAAGAGATCAATGCCTGCCGCGTGGCGCGCACATCGAGCGCTTCGCGCCCAAAGGCGAATTCGGCATCGAGTTTGTCCAGCATCGGGCGTTCTCCGTGAAACGAAAAGGATTCGGCGTGAGCGCGGCGGGCTCGCCAAAAGGCGGGGAAAGCGGCGCAAACGTTAGGCGCGTGGTCCGAAGGCCTTTGCGCATGGTGTGGAATATTAGGCGGGGGTGACAAGAACCAATCGGACGAATAGCCGGTAAAGCGCCCCTCTATTCGACGCTAGCGCGCGGGGGCCGCCGCCTAGAATGCGAGGCGTGTCAATGCATTCGATGGAGAACGACAATGCCGCAGACTGCCACCTTGCGTAGGCCGCACGCCGGCCTGGAGCGGCGTGCGCGCGCGCTGTCGTGGCGCGCGTCCTGGGCGTGCGTGCTCGCCTGCGCCTTGGGCGGAGCGCCCTTTGGCGGCGCGCCCTTTGGCGGCACGCTCGCTCATGCACAAACTCCGGCGCAACCTGAAGGCGCCGGCGGCCAGATTTTCATTGCGGGCCCCGGCGACCGCTCGGGCTCCGACGCCGCGCAGATGAACGCGCTGCTCGCGAGCAACGCGAAGAAGCCCGCCGCGCCGGCGGCCAGCAGTGCTCCCGCCAATGAGGCCGCGCCGCTGCGCGCGGCCAGCTACGCCGATCTGAATTCGCGCGGCGTGCCCGAGGATGCGCGCGCGGGCGTCGAGTCGAACGGCATGATCACGATTCCGGGTCCCGGCGAGCGCGCGTCCCAAGGCGACGCGCCGCGCATCGTCACGGTTCCCGCGCCGGGCGCGAGCGCCCAGCCCATGCGCGTGCCGGCGGCCAATGCGAACAACGCGGGCGCGCTGCAGCGCGTGAACCTGTCGAGCGCCGCGAACCGCGTCGCCCCGGTGGTCGTGGACGCCGGCGCGGCGACGCTCGCGGGCGCGAAGCCGGTTGCCAGCGCAAGCGCCGGCGCGCCGCCCAATCCCAATACCAGCGCCGTCGCCACGAACGTGCAGGCCACGCCGCCGGGCCAGCAGGACGGCGAATCGATCCGCGCCGTCGCGCTCGCCTTCCTGCAGCAGCAGTCGGCGGGCTTGCCGGGCCACGTGAGCATCACGGTCGCGCCGGTGTTTCCGCGCGGCCTCGCCGCCTGCACCTCGCTCGAGCCGTTCATGCCGCCGGGCGCGCGCACCTATGGACACACGACCGTGGGCGTGCGCTGCGTCGGCGCGAAGCCGTGGACGCTCTATGTGAGCGCGCGCATTGCCGTGGACGTGACGTACTACGTGGCCTCGCGCCAGATCGGCGCGGGCGAAGCCCTTTCGGCCGCCGATTTCATGCCGCGCGCGGGGGACCTCGCGAACCTGCCGCAGACCATCATCACCGATCCCAACCAGGCGACGGGCGCCGTCGCGCTCGCGCGCATTTCCGCGGGCCTGCCGCTGCGCACCGACATGCTGCGCAGCGCTGCCTCGGTCGTCATCGGACAGACGGTCAAGGTGATCGCCGTAGGCAGCAACTTCACGATCTCCGCCGAGGGCAGCGCGCTTAACAACGCCGAGCCCGGCCAGCAGGTGCGCGTACGCACGAGCGCCGGCCAGATCATCTCGGGCGTGGTCAAGGACGCAGGTACCGTGCAGGTGCAGATCTAGGGCCGTAAGCGCTGGTAAGGGGCCGGATCAGGGTGCGCTGAGCCCCGTCCGGCGGCCCGATCCGGCCGTTTCCGGCTTGGTGCGCCAGCACACGTAACAGCATGTAACGTTGGGATTTTCGGCTAAAGTTCCGCCCGACCTGTGCCGTTATCAAGGTCAAATCGATCAGGAACGCCCATCGTGAAAGTTGACTCCTCCACCCGCAATGATCCGCGCACGCTGCAGGATGGCCTCGCGCGCTCGCAAGCCGATTCGACCGGCGTAGGCGCCGCCAGCACCGACACCGCGGCCACCTCCGGCGCGGCAGGCAGCACGACTCCCGCCGCTCAAGGCGGCGCGAACGTGAGCCTCTCGTCGCTCTCGTCGACGATGCGCTCGCTCGCGGCGAGCGGTTCCGCCGACATCGACACGGCGCACGTGCAGTCGATCAAGGACGCGATCCGCAACGGCACGTTGCAGATCGATTCCGGCAAGATTGCCGACGGCGTGATCCAGACCGCGCGCGACCTCATGAAGCCGACGTCGGGCAACTGAAGCCCGATGCGCGAGCGCCGCGCAAACCTCGCTTTTTTGGTGCCTTGCAATGAAAGATGCCCTGTTGGCCACACTGATCGACGAACACGCCACGGTCGAGGCGTTCGCGTCGCTGCTCGCCTATGAAGAGAAGGCGCTCGTGTCGGCCGACGGCATGGAGGCGCTGCCGCAGATCGTCGAGCAGAAGACGACGCTCACGCAGCGTCTCGCGGGCCTGGAAAAGGCGCGCGACGCGCAACTGGCCGGCCTCGGCCTGCCAGGCGGCCGCAAGGGCATCGAAATGGCCTGCGACGGCGATGCGCGTCTTGCAAGCCAGTGGGCGCTGCTCAAGGGGTCGACGGAGCGCGCGCGCCGCAAGAATCTCACCATTGGCATGATGATCCGCACGCGCATGGAGCATAACCGCCGCGCGCTCTCGATCCTGCGCGGCGAAACGGGCAACGGCGCGATGCTGTACGGTCCCGATGGACGGCTGCCGGCGTTCGGGCTGTAAGCGCGCACGCAGATCGTTCGCCAAAGACAAAAGCCGAAGCGGCGATGCTTCGGCTTTTTTGTTTGCGCGAGTCCACTGCACCGACAAAAAGCCGGAGGGCTCACGCACTCCGGCTCTTTCACCGCACCAGCCCGCGCCGGCAGCCGCGCAGACCGTCTACCGCCTCAATTCTCCTGGCCGGCCCACGACATCTCGCGCAGCCGCGTGCGCAAGCGCGCCACCGCCTGGCTGTGCAGCTGGCACACGCGCGACTCGCTCACCTCCATCACCGCGCCGATTTCGCGCAGGTTCATGCCGCGCTCGTAATAGAGCGACATGAGCAGCTTCTCGCGCTCGGGCAGCCGCTCGATCGCCTCGACGAGCGCGCCGCGCAGGCTGCCGTCGAGCAGCGCCGAAAGCGGGTCCGAATGATCGACGCAGTAGCGGTCGAGGAACGGTTCGTCCTCGGCGGAGCGGTCGAAGTCTTCGTAGTAGATGAGCTGGCTGCCGTGCAGTTCCTGCAGCATGCTCTGATACTCGTCGAGCGGCATGCTCAGATGCTCGGCGATCTCCGTCTCGCTCGCCGAGCGCCCGAGCCGCTGCTCCACCTTGTGCACCGCGCTTTCCACTTCGCGCGAGGTGCGGCGCAGGCTGCGCGGCAGCCAGTCGTTGCTGCGCAGCTCGTCGAGCATCGCGCCGCGAATGCGCTGGCTCGCATAGGTCTCGAACTGCGCACCCTGATCTTCCTTGTAGCGGTTGGCCGCGTCGAGCAGGCCGATCATGCCGGCCTGGATCAGGTCGTCGAGGTCCACGCTCGCCGGCATCTTGGCGACGAGCTGCAAGCCAAGCCGCCGGACGAGCGGCGCGTACTTCGCAAGCACGTCGGCCTGCGAAATCTTTCCTTGAGCGTTATACATCGTGCTCTCCACTTCTCATCTCCCCTATTGGCGTCGTCGTGCGCACGTCAGACGTGCTGCGGCGACGTCCGCTGCGCGGGCGTATCGGTGCGCCAGCCCACATGGGACGGCGCGGACGCGGATGTTGCGTTGGGTGCGGGATGCACACCCGTCACGACCGCAACGAACGAATCGGCGTTCGCGGCGAGC
Source organism: Paraburkholderia sp. CNPSo 3076 (assembly GCF_026343935.1). Lineage (NCBI taxonomy): Bacteria > Pseudomonadati > Pseudomonadota > Betaproteobacteria > Burkholderiales > Burkholderiaceae > Paraburkholderia > Paraburkholderia sp. CNPSo 3076. The sequence goes on from NZ_JAPMAL010000015.1 coordinate 25,214, forward strand.
GTGCTGTGTGCGGCGTTTGTTGCTTGCGTAGCGTGGGGCTGGACGCCGGCTTGCGGCGCGCCGTCCAGATCGTCGGCGGGTGCTTGGGCCGCCGCTTCATGTTCTTCGTCCGTCGCGCCGAATAACGCTGCGCTGGCGCGCGCCGTGGCCGGCGAGCACGCCGAGACCGCGGGTCGCATCGGCCAGTGCGGCAATTCGGCGGCCACGTGGCGGAAATCGCGCGCGGCGGCCGTCGACGGAAACGCATCGACGATGCAGCGCGCGAGCCTGAGCGCCTGCGCCATGTGCTGATCGGCGGCGACGCTTCCGGCGCTGTCGAGCGACACGCTCAGGTAGCGGCTCGCCACCCCCGCGAGGTTCTCGATCGCGGCCTGCGCGTCGCTTGCGTTCGCCACATGATTCGCGAGCACGCGGAACTGCGCGATCGCATGCGCGAAGTGCAGCCGTTTCATGCACGCGTAGGCGTCCGTGATCGACTGCGCACCGATGCGCATCACGATCAGCACGTCGTGCGCGTGCATGGCGAGCGGCGAAAGCGCGCCTTCGGCGTCGAGCTGCGCGTCGATCAAGACAATGTCCGCGGGACCCGAAATGACCTTCTGCAGCTGCGCGGCCGTGTACTGCGCACGGTTGTCGCGCGAGGCGGCCAGCACGCCGAAGCCGAGCGCATGGCGGCCCACGGCTTCCTCGAGCGTGCGCTCGCCGCGCATGACGGCGGCGAAGTTGCCTGCGCCGCGCACGCCGCCCACCAGCGCACAGACCGAGCGGGGTCCCAGGCACTCGTCGATCACGAGCACGTCCTTGCCCTGCGCGGTGAGCGCCGCGGCGAGATTGACCACCGTGGTCGTGCGCCCGGGCGAACCTGCACCGCCCGTCACCGCGACCACGCGCGAGCCTTCGCGCGCGAGAAGCCGCCGCAGCCCTTCGGCCTGATCGATTACGAACTTATCCAAACCTGACCTCGTGAGCCTGCGAATTCGAACGCGTCGAGAGTGCCGACAGCAGCGCCGGGATATCGTCTTCGTGCGGCACGAACGGCGAACTCTCTCGCGGAATGCAGAAAGCGCTGCGGATCAGGAAGCGGCGCGTCGCCACGTAAAGGTTCTCGGGGACCTTCTGGCCCGTGGAGACGTAATGCACCGGCAGCTTGTAGCGCAGCACGGTGTCGAGCGCGCTGCCGAGGTTGGTCGCTTCGTCGAGCTTGGTGAGGATGCAGCCCGTGAGCGGCGCGTCGTCCGGACCGCTCTGGTAGGCCTGCACGACTTCGTTGAGCGTGTCGCCGTGGTTGGTCGCCGAGAGCAGCAACAGGCGCTGCACCGGGCGGCCCGCGCCGCACAGCATGGCGATCTGGTCGGCCACGGCGCGGTCGCGCTGGCTCATGCCGATCGTGTCGATCAGCACGATGTGCTTGTTCTTGAGTTCGGTGAGCGCGAGCTGGAGGTCCGCGCCGTCGCGCACCGCGTGCACCGAAACGCCGAGGATCTTGCCGAAGATGCGCAGTTGCTCGTGGCCGCCGATACGGTAGCTGTCGGTGGTGAGCAGCGCCACCTTGCTCGCGCCGAAGCGCATCACGCAGCGCGCGGCGAGCTTCGCCGTGGTCGTGGTCTTGCCCACGCCCGTCGGGCCCATCAGCGCGAACACGCCGCCGCGCTCCATGAGCGCTTCTTCGTCTTCGAGCACGGGCAGGTTCGATTCGAGCACCGACTGGAGCCACTCCATGCCGGCCTCTTCGGTCTGCACGTCGGGCAGGCGGTCGATCATCATCTTCACGAGCTGCGCCGAGAAGCCCGCGGCGAACAGCTGCTTGGTGAGCGCGCCCTGCACCGGGCTGCGGCGCTGGCGCTCGCCCCACAGGAGGCCCGCGAACTGCTCTTCCATCATGCCGCGCATGGAGGCGAGCTCGTTCATCACGGTTTCGTTGACGACCTGCTCGATGCGCGCGCGAATCGCTTCGCTGACGGTTTGCGCCGCGTTGGCGCCATCGGCGCCCTGCGCATTGCGGTTGCCGGGCGCGGGGCCGGCGGCTTCCGGACCGTGGCCGAGACGCTGCGCGGCGCGGCGCGCGGCGACATGCGCGGCCTCGAGCGCCCAGTCGGGCGTGCTGGCATCGACGTCGTGCGGCAGCACCGGGTCGGCGACGCTGCCAAGACCGCGCGCGGCGGCGGCAGCGGGCGTCATGCCCGGCACGCGCGGCGCGTTCTGCTGGTTCGCGATGCGGCGGGCGTGGTCGATCAGCCAGGGGTTCGTCTCGGCCATCGTGCGCGGCGCATCGCCCGCCGGCGCGGCGGCGGCCTGCTCGAGCCGCGCTGCGGCTTCGCGTGCGGCGGCCTGGGCGCTCGCGTTCGCGGCCGGCGCCGTGGACGCAAACGATGGCGCAAAGGCCGGCGCGGCGAGCGACTCGGTCGCGGCCTGCAGCGCCATTTGCAGCGGCGAATGCGGATGCGGAACAGCTTGTTGCGATTGCGCGGCCTGCATCGCGGATTGCAGCGTCGGCGGCATCGCCGATTGCGCGGCCTGCTGGCCCGCTGCCGCACGTGAGGAAGGCGACGAAGCCGAAAGCGGCGCGAGGGCGGCGGACGCGGCCGCTGCTTCCTTGCCGAGCGAGACGGCGGTGTCGGCGGCGTGGTCGCCGTCGGCATCGGCGTCGGCGCTCGCGCCGCCATTTTCGACGCCCACTTCCGGGCTCGCGCCGAACACCGAGGAGAACACATCCGGCATGCCGCTCGCGTAGGGGTTCGCACTGCCGATCGGGGCGGCGAGCGCCGCGGGGGCGGCGCCAGGCGCGGTGCGCGGCGCGCGCGACATTTGCGTCATGGCGGCGGAGGGCTGTGCGAACGGGGCGCCTTGGCCACCCTGAGCCACGAGGCCGCCCAGGCCTTGCGCCGCGGCAGCATCGGCCGGCGCGATCGCCGCGAGATCGCGGTCCGCGAGCGCGACGATTTCGACGCTGCCGTCGTCGAGCGTGCGGTTCGACAGGACGACGGCGTCCGCACCCAACGCTTCGCGTACGAGCCGTAACGCGTCGCGGCTGGTGCCACCGATGAATTTGCGAATGTTCAAGCTAAGCCCCTGATGAGGTGAGCGGCCAATGCCGCCGCCGGTCGTCTGTTGCTGGAATGGCGCTGGATTGCTGCCGGCCTGCCGTCCTGTGCAAGGCCTTTTCCGATGTTGGAATTATTTCGAAGGTGAGCCCCCCATGATCGATGGATCAAGGCGGAGAAATGCGGGCAATTCGCGGAATCGGTGGCGGAGGGAGGCGGGCGGGGAAAAATTGCGCGCGGGAAGGCTCGCACGCGCCTCGGCTAATGAAAAAGCCCGCAAAAAGCGGGCTTCTTCTCATTCAGACGCGGCAGCGCGATCAATGCGCCCCAATCACGTTCACCACCTTCACGTTGCGCGTATCCGGCACCTCGGCATACGACAGCACCTTGAGCTGCGGCAGGCTGCGGCGCAGGAAGCGTGACAGCATGGGCCGCAGCGCATGCTGCACGAGCATCACCGGCGCGAGACCCAGTGCCTGCTGACGCCCCATCGCCTGCTCCGTCTGAGTGAGCAGCGTATGCGCGAGCCCCGGTTCGAGGCCGGGGTTCGGGCCCGAGGTGAGCGTCTGCGACAGCACGCGCTCGAGGTTCGCGTCGAGGCCCATCACCTGCATGTCGGCGTTGCCGGGGAACCATTGCTGCGTGATCGCGCGGCCGAGCGCGATGCGCACCGCCGCGGTCAGATCGTGTGCGTCGGTGATGCGCGGCGTGTGCTCCGCGAGCGATTCCATGATCGTGCGCATGTCGCGGATCGGCACGCCCTCTTCCAGCAGGTTCTGCAGCACCTTCTGCAGCGTCGTGACCGGCAGCACCTTCGGCACGAGGTCGTCCACGAGCGAAGGCGTGTCCTTCTGCACGCGCTCGAGCAGCGCCTGCACTTCGCGGCGCCCGAGCAGCTCGGCCGCGTGCATGACGACGAGGTGATTCAGGTGCGTCGCCACCACCGTGCTCGAATCGACCACCGTGTAGCCGAACACCTGCGCCTGCTCGCGCACGTTCGAATCGATCCACACGGCGGGCAGGCCGAACGCCGGGTCCGTGGTCGGCGTGCCGGGCAGCACCGCGCTCACCTGGCCCGGGTTGATCGCGAGCCACTGTCCCGGGTAGGCCTCGCCCGTGCCCACTTCCACGCCCTTCAACGCAATGCGGTAGGCGTTCGGGCGCAGCTCCAGGTTGTCACGAATATGGATGACGGGCGGCAAGAAGCCGATTTCCTGCGCGAACTTCTTGCGGATGCTCTTGATGCGCTTGAGCAGCTCGCCGTCGGTGTTCTTGTCGACGAGCGGAATGATGCGGTAGCCCACTTCGAGGCCGAGCGTGTCGATGAGCGCGACGTCGTCCCAGGTCGCCTCGGTGTTTTCGACGGGCGTAAGCGCGGCCGGCGCGGCGTCGGCGATCACGGCGCTCGCCTTCTTCGCCGCGGCGTTCTTCTTCAACGTGCGGCCAAGCTGGATCGAGCCGCCGCCGAGCAGCAGAAACGCGAAGTGCGGCATGCCCGGAATCAGGCCCATCATGACGATGATCGTGCCCGTGATCATGAGCACGCGCGGGTTCGTGAAGAGCTGGCCGGTGAGCTGCGTGCCGATGTCTTCGTTGGTCGCCACGCGCGAGACGATCACGCCGGCCGCCGTCGAGATGACGAGCGACGGAATCTGCGCGACGAGGCCGTCGCCGATGGTGAGCAGCGTGTAGGTCTCGCCCGCCGAGGCGAGCGGCATGCCGTGCTGCACGACGCCCACGATCAGGCCGCCCACGATGTTGATCACCATGATCAGCAGGCCGGCGATGGCGTCGCCGCGCACGAACTTGCTCGCACCGTCCATCGAGCCGTAGAACTCGGCTTCCTGGGCAATCTCGCTGCGGCGCTTGCGGGCCGCGTCTTCGTTGATGAGGCCCGCGTTCAGGTCGGCGTCGATCGCCATCTGCTTGCCGGGCATCGCGTCGAGCGTGAAGCGCGCGGAGACTTCGGCGATACGGCCCGCGCCCTTCGTGATCACCATGAAGTTGATGACCATGAGGATCACGAACACCACGATACCGACGGCGAAGTTGCCGCCCACGAGGAAGTGCCCGAACGACTCGATCACCTGGCCAGCTGCCCCCGGGCCGGTGTGGCCCTCGAGCAGCACGATACGCGTGGAGGCCACGTTCAGCGAGAGCCGCAGGAGCGTGGAGAACAGCAGCACGCTCGGGAACGCCGCGAAGTCGAGCGGCTTCATGGTGTACATGCTGACGAGCAGCACCATCACCGAAAGCGCGATGTTGAAGGTGAACAGCAGATCCAGCAGGAACGGCGGCAACGGCAGGATCATCATGCCGAGGATCATGCAGATCAGGATCGGTCCCGCCAGCGCGCGCAGATTCGTGCTTTGCAGCATCTCCGGGCGCCGCGCGAGGAAACCGGTGCGGGCGTTCATTCTGTTGCTCCTTCAGTGCCGTCGCGCGCCGGGTTTGTATCGGCGCGGCCAGCGGTGTTCGATGCGTTGTTTGCGTTCGCCGCGTTCGCCGCGTTCGCCGCGTTCGTGGAATTTGCCGCGTTCGCGCGACTGGCGGCCTCGGCGGCCGCGCGCTCCTCGGGTGTGAGCGCTTCGTCGGCTTCGCTGGCTTCGTCTTCGCCGCTCATCGCGCCCTTGTCCATTTCGGGTGGCACGTCGAGGTCGGTCGGCTCCATCGGCACGTCGCCGCCATGCTCGCGAAAGCGCTTGAGCTGATAGACCCACGCGAGCACCTGGGCGACCGCGCCGTAGAGCGGCCCCGGAATTTCGCGGTTGAGGTCGACGTTGTAATAGAGCGCACGGGCGAGCGGCGGCGCTTCGAGCAGGGGCACGTTGTTCTCGGCCGCGATCTCGCGGATGCGTGCGGCCACGAGGTTCACGCCCTTGGCGACGACCTTCGGCGCGCGCATCTCGCCATCGGCGTACTTGAGCGCGACGGCGAAGTGCGTCGGGTTGGTCACGACCACGTCGGCCTTGGGCACCTGGGTCATCATGCGGCGGCGCGCGGCGGCGCGCTGCTGCTGGCGAATACGCCCCTTCACGTGCGGATCGCCTTCGTTTTCCTTGTGCTCGCGCTTCACTTCTTCCTTGGTCATGCGCAGCTTGCGGTAGTACGACCAGAGCTGGTACGGCACGTCGAGCGCGGCGACCACGAACATGCCGGCGACCGTCATGCCGCAGCACACACCGATCAGATGCATCGCGTCGGCGAACGCGCGCGGCGCGGGCTGCATGGCGAGCCCGAGGATCTCGTCGCGCCGGCTCCATAGCGCCCAGCCGCCGATCACGCCCACCACGAGCGTCTTGGCGAGCGACATGCCGAGCTGGATCGGCCCGTTCACGGAGAAGATCCGCCCCAGGCCCGACATCGGATTGAGGCGGCCGAAGTTCGGCTGAAGCGCCTTCGTCGAGATGAGCCAGCCGCCGAGCGCCATCGGCGCGAGCAGGGCGGCGAGCCCCGTGAGCGCGAGCACCGGCATGAGCGCCATGAGCCCCTCGCGCGCGGCGACGCCGGCGCCGATGAGCATGCGGCTTGTTTCGAACGCCCCCGCGTGATTGAACGTGAACGCGCCGCGCATCATGGCCTGCAGATGCTCGCCGATCGTGCCGGAGAGCATCCACGTGCCATAGAAGCCCGCCGAGAGCAGCGCGAACGTCGCCAGCTCCCGGGAACGCGGAACCTGCCCCTCCTCCCGCGCCTTTTCGAGGCGCTTGGGAGTGGCGGATTCGGTTTTCTCGAGGTCGCTGTCCTCAGCCACGCATGCTCCGGTCGCGGGCACGCGCCGCTCGTCGCGGCTGCGCGGCTGGCGCGCGCCCTTTTTCAGTGACAGCGATTATTGCCGCCGGAGCCAAGCAGCGATTGACGGAGTAGGACGGGGAAATCAGGGTATTTCGGCCGATGGAACCGGGGCGGCATCACCGGCGAACGCCGGCGCGCGATGCGCGCACGCGCTCGCGGGCCGCAAACTTCACGGCGAACGCCCCCGGGCGCCTGCAATTTCAGAACGCGACGTAGGGCGCCTTGCCCCCGGACGCGGTCATGTCCATGCCGTAGTAGACGTAGCGGCCGTAGAAGAACGACAACCCCAGGTCGAGCGCCGCCGCCGAGCCGAACTGCCCTGCCAGGTTGTTGGCCGCATAGTTCGCGCCGCTGCCGAGCAATGCGTTCCCGTTCGCAACATTGAAGCTCGCGGTGCCGGTCGTTGCGCCGTTATTGGAAACGAGCGCCGCGCTGAAGGATTGCGTCGACGTTGGGCAATAGAACGTGCCGAGATTGCCGCCGCACTGCGGCAGGGCGCTGTCGACGAAGAAGATCGCGTTCGAACCCGAGTCGAGGAAGGTCTGGAGCGTGCGCCCGTTGAACGTAGAGCTGAGCCTGCCCCACGAGTCCGTGTTGAAGGTTTGCGAGGCCGTCATCGCGTTGTTCGACTGCGTGCCGATGCCGAACACGAGCGTGCCCGTCGCGCTGGGCGCGCCACTATCGGACACGGGCGCCATCTCGAGGATCACGCCGTTGCCGTCCGTGCCGAATTTGGGCACGGGGTTGGCCACCAGCTGGGTTTGCGTGACCGTTGCGGTGACGCAGTTCGTGTTGCCGGGGCAGGAGTAATACGTGCCGATGTTGTCATAAGGCGCGACGCCGATCCCGAGAATGCCGTTCGCGCCCAGGTCCTGCACCGTGTTCTGCGCGTTGCCAAAGCCCGAGCACGCCGTCGGCACCGTGTTTGAGGCCAGGTCGCCGATCACCTGGAACGGAATATTGGAGGCCGTCTCGCCGCCGATCTTGACGTCGGCAGGACGCACGGTGCCCCACGTGTAACCGTCGGCGAAGGCCGTGCATTCGGCGAGCGTGCCGCCGTTGGCCGTGGCGGTGGGCAGCGAGTTCAGCAGGTTCGGCAGCGCCGACGCGAGCAGACGCAGGCCGAACGACGCCGTATCCACCTGAACGTTGTCGACGGTCTCGCAGGTGCCCGTGCCGGCCACGCAAATCGTCACGCTGACGGTGGGAATGTTGGGCAGCGTGCCGGTCAGTCCGCGGTTCACGACGACGCCCACGGTGTTCGCGGCGGTAGCCGCAGTGGGCTGCTGCGTGGGACTGGGAACCGTTGAGCTGCCGCTGCCATTGCTGCCGCTCGAACTGCTGCTACTACTGCTACCGCTGCTGCCGCCCCCGCCTCCGCAGGCGGCGACGAGCGAAACCAGGGCAACGAGCGCGGCGCCCGAAAGAAACCGGAAAGGGCGCAGCCACAAGCTGCGCGAATGGCGTGAAGTCAGCACTGAAGTCAGCACGTTCGGCCTCCGCTCGTCACTGGATATCGGAGGCGCTGACGCCCGCAGGCAGCGCCTGCGGCAGCCATGCCTGACCGGAGAAGGCGCCCATGTGGCCGCCCGAATGCACGACGACGTTAGAATTTTCGACCACGCCCGGCCCGCGCACGCGACCGGCGGCGTGGCTCGCCTTCACGCCGGCTGTGTATTGGGGAAAGTAACTGCCCAGCAGCGTGGCGAGATTGGGCATCTGCGGGCCGTCCCAGGCCACGCCGAATACGGTGCCGGCCTGCGTGAGGTACTCGCGCACAACGGTGCCGTTGGCGAGCGTGGTCTGCTGAACGGTGTAGGCGGGAGTCGAGGAAGCGCCAGAAGCCGCGCCTTGCACCGCTGCGCGCGCAACGGCCGAGGCGTTGCCGGCCGCGGCTGCCGCCGAAGCGGCGCTCAGGGTGCTGACGCTCGCGCCCGCCGGCGTGGACATGGGCGCGCCGCCGAGCGCGGCGTGAGCCGCAGGCCCCGCGAGCAGTGTGCAAAGCAGGGAACCGAGAAGCGCCGCGGCGGGCGCGCGGCAGGGTGCGGCGCGGCGCGCAAACGAGCGCGCCGCCTTGCCACAGAACGATGTGTATGGATACAAGGCGTCCCCTCCCTCTTGCGATGGCGCGTTGCACCATACGCTGTCGGGGCCGCGCAGGAACGTTGCGGCGGGACACAGCAGGACGGGCAACGGCTGGCTATGCTTCGTGCCCCACCGCGACGCTCGCCGCGGTGGGGCACAAAGGCATGAGCACTAGTATGCCCGCCTTGGACTACATGCGGCAGCTAACCGAACGGTTAGCTGCATGTTAAGGGTCAGAACCCGAGACTTGCGAGCAGATCGTCGACCTGCGCCTGGTCCTGCACGACGTCGGTCTTGCCTTCCGGATTGATCTGCGGCCCGTTGAGCAGGCCTTCGGGACTGCCCGTGCTGCTCTGGGTCTCCGCGAGCGCCGCCGCCGTTGCCGCGAACTGCTCACGCCGCTCCGGCGCGATGTTCTCGACCAGCACGGTAAGCAACTGCTGCTCGATCAGATAGACCACGTCCATGATCTTCTTGATCACCTGGCCCGTCAGGTCCTGGAAGTCCTGAGCGAGCATGATCTCGAGCAACTGCTGGTTGGTCGCCGCGGTGGCTTGCGGCACGCCATCCACAAAGGCGCGCGTGTCGTCCATCAGCTGGCGCACTTCCTCGCGGCCGATCGGCGCGTCGTACCAGGTCGCCCAGCGGCTCGTCAGTTCCTTCGCGTCGCGTTCGAGCGTTTCCTGCAGCGGCTTGGCGATGTCGATCGCGGTCAGCACGCGCTCGGCGGCCTGCTCGGTCATGTTCGCGACATAGCGCAGCCGGTCGCGCGCGTCGGGCACCGCCTCGGCGGCGCGCTCGACATGCTTGTCGAGGCCGAGTTCGCGCATCGAGTCGCGCAGGCTGCGCGTCAGATGTCCGATGCGGGCGAGGATGCGGTCCGTCGCCAGCTCGCCGGCCTCGCCCGCGGCGGGCGGCGCGAAGTCGAACTCGGGAGGCTGCGGGAGCGGCTCGACGCCCTCGCCTTCCGGCCACTCACCGCAATGAGCGCCGGACTGCTCACTGATGGGCTCGTTCACGTCAGCTCCCCGTCTTGGCCATCTTCTCGAGAATCTTGTTGAGCTTCTCGTCGAGCGTGGCAGCCGTGAACGGCTTCACCACATAGCCGCTCGCGCCAGCCTGCGCCGCCGCGATGATGTTCTCCTTCTTCGACTCGGCCGTCACCATCAGCACCGGCAGGTGCGTCAGGTTCGCGTCGGCGCGGATCTCCTTGAGCATGGCGAGACCGTCGAGGTTCGGCATGTTCCAGTCGGAGATCACGAACTCGTAGTTGCCGCCGCGCAGGCGGGCAAGGCCCGCTGCACCGTCTTCGGCTTCGTCGACGTTCGAGTAGCCCAGTTCCTTGAGCAGGTTGCGGACAATCCGGCGCATCGTCGGAAAATCGTCCACCACCAGAATCTTCATTCCCTTATCCATCACGTTCCATTCCTCCAGGCGAAAACCCGGGCAATTATCCAGAGAAGCGCACTGCCTATCCAGATAAATTAATCGCGAGCGATCGTGCAAGCGTTTGCGGCCCGCATGATCTCTCTATATCGGCAATTTATTAGACGCGCTGAACCCGGTCGCCCATCGAGGCGAGTCGGGTCATCACGCGCCGGCTCATGTCTGAGAGCGAGGCGATCTCGTCGGCACCGCCCATGGCAATGGCTTCGCGCGGCATGCCGAACACGATGCAGCTCGCCTCGTCCTGCGCGAGCGTGTACGCACCGGCCTGGCGCATTTCGAGCAGCCCGGCTGCGCCGTCGCGGCCCATGCCCGTGAGAATCACGCCGATGGCGTTCTTGCCCGCGTGCAGCGCCGCCGAACGAAACAGCACATCGACCGACGGACGGTGCCGGTTGACCGGCGGGTCGTCGGACAGATGCGCGATGTAGTTGGCGCCACTGCGTGCGAGCAAGAGGTGTGCGTGGCCCGGCGCGATGTAGGCGTGGCCGGGCAGCACGCGTTCGCCGTGCTCCGCTTCCTTGACGGTGATGCGGCACAGCCCGTTCAGGCGCTGTGCGAACGACTTCGTGAAACCGGGCGGCATGTGCTGCGCGATCAGCACCGCGGGCGCGTCGGGCGGCAGCGGCTGCAGCACTTCGCGGATCGCCTCGGTGCCGCCCGTCGACGCGCCGACGATCACGAGCTTCTCGGTCGAGACGAGCGGGTTGTTGATCATCGGCGCCGGGCTCGCGGCGTGCGCAGCGGCGTGGCCGTGCGCGTGCGCTGCCGCGCCGGCGGGCGCAGCAGACGGAGCATGGTGCGCACGCACGCGGGCGCGCGCGGCGGCGCGCACCTTGTCGGCGAGCTTTTCCGAGTATTCGAGCATGCCGTCGCGAATGCCGACCTTCGGCTTCGTCACGAAGTCGACGGCGCCCAGTTCCAGCGCGCGCAGCGTGATTTCGTTGCCACGCTCGGTGAGCGACGACACCATCACGACCGGCATGGGCCGCAGGCGCATCAACTTCTCGAGGAAGTCGAGGCCGTCCATGCGCGGCATTTCCACGTCGAGCGTGAGCACGTCGGGATTGTGCTGCTTGATCAGCTCGCGCGCGACGAGCGGATCCGGCGCGGTGGCGACGACCGTCATATCGGGCTGACTGTTGATGATTTCCGTCATCAAACTGCGAATCAGCGCCGAATCGTCGACGCAGAGTACCTTGATTTTTTGCACAGCGTTCACGCCTCCTCTACTGTCCTGGCGTTGTCTTGACCGGATGCGCGCAGCGCGGACGACACGCTCGAGCCGAACAGCTCGATGCGAGGGCGCGCGCCCTGCGGCTGGGATTGGGAATTCTGGGGCGTATGAGCTGCCGCATTGGCCGCCGCATTGGCCGCCGCGTTCGCCGCCGCATTTGCAACATGAGCCGGCGCCGTGGCGCCCGGACCCGCGCGCCCGGCGCCGCCGACGCCGAACAGCTCGACGCGCGCCCGCGCTCGCGCGAGTCGTTCGGCGCGCGCTTCGGGGGTTTGCGCGGCGAGCTGCTGCTCGCGCTCGGCCACGCTCGTGTCCTGCGAGAGACGCAGCTTCTTGACCATCACCTGGCCCGTGCGCGGCAGGAACGCCACCTTGCGCGGATGCGAGCCTTGCAGGTCCTCGGCCACGATGCGGATGTTCTCGGTCGCGAGATAGCGACGCACGAACACGGCATTGCGGTCGCCGATGTTCATCGTCGTCATGCCCGCGAGCACCGCCGCGCCGCCGAACACCTTGGCCTCGAAGCGCTCACGCCGGCCGCCCGCCTTGATCAGCTCGTTGATGAGCACTTCCATCGCGTAGGCGCCGTAGCGCATCGCGTCGGAAGCGCCAGTGAGCGCGTGGGCGGAGTCCGCGCCGTCGTCGGGGAGCATGAAGTGGTTCATGCCGCCGATGCCGGCGGTGCGGTCCTGAATGCAGGCCGCGACGCACGAGCCGAGCACGGTGACGAGCACCATGTCCTCGCCCGTCGTGTAGAACTCGTTGGGCAGCAGCTTGACGCCGGGGCGCTGGAAATGCGTGTCGAAATAGCGGTTCGTCGCGATCGGGAGGCTGGCGCTCATGCGGGCACTCCGATTGCGTCGTTCGCGCGGCGCGGCGCGGCACTGGCCGCGGCGCCGCGCGTGAGTTCGTACACCGTCTGGCCGCGCAGACGGAACGCCTGCGTGACGTAGGTGAAATTCTCCGAATGGCCCGCGAACAGCAGGCCGTCCGGCTTCATGAGCGGCTCGAAGCGCGTGAGGACCTGCGCCTGGGTCGGCTTGTCGAAATAGATCATCACGTTGCGGCAGAAGATCGCGTCGAACGTCGTGCGCAAGCCGTAGTCCGCGTCGGTGAGATTGAGCTGCTCGAACTTGATCATCGCGCGCAACTCGGGGCGCACCTTCACGAGCCCCGAGTGCGAGCCGGTGCCCTTGAAGAAGAAGCGCTTCAGACGCTCCGGCGACAGGTGCTTGACCTGGTCGAACGAGTAGACGCCCGCGTCGGCCTTGGCGAGCACCTGGGTGTCGAGGTCGGTGGCGAGCACGCGCGCCTCGCGCGCCGCGCGGTCTCCAAGCGCTTCGACGAGCGTCATCGCGATCGAGTACGGCTCTTCGCCCGTGGAGGCCGCCGAACACCACACCGAAACCGGCTGCGCACCTGCCCCCCCCGCGCGGCGCTTCACGAAATCCGCGAGGATGGGGAAGTGATGCGCCTCGCGGAAAAACGCCGTGAGGTTCGTGGTGAGCGCGTTCGTGAACGCTTCCCACTCGGCCGTGTCGTTGCGCGCTTCGAGCTGGTCGAGGTACTCGCGAAAACTGTCGAGGCCGAGCGTGCGCAGGCGCCGGGCCAGCCGGCTGTACGCCATGTCGCGCTTGTGGTCCGAGAGCGAGATGCCCGCGCGGCGGTGAATGAGCGCGCGAATGCGCTCGAAGTCCGCCGAGGTGAAATCGAAATCGCGGTTGCTCTCGACGCCCGAACCGCCCGGCTCGCCGGCGTCCTGGCGCGTATTTCGCAGCGCTTTCATGCTGATGCTCCTTCGCATTGCGCGCCGCCCACTGCATGGGATACCGCGGCGCAGGACTGCTGCGCGCCGCGCCGGCCCGGTTGCAATGCGTGCGGCGCATGGGCGGCCTGCGCAGCGCGCGCGGGCCGTGGGGCCCGGCGCGGCAGGTCTTGCCGTTGTGTAGCGCTCATGTGCATTGCAGTTGCTCGTCGTGTTCAGTACTTCACTACTCTTCCATGCCGCGTTCGATCAGAACGTTTCCCAGTCCGAATCGCCCGAAGCGGATGCCGCCGTACTCGCGTACGTCTCGGCGCGCGCAGGCGCGGCCGGTTTCGCTGCCGGCTTTGCCGACACCTTGTTTGCCGACTGCGCTGCCGGTTGTGCCGCGGGCCTGGCCGTTGGCTTCGCGGGGTCCGCCGTTGCCGCCGCCGTTGCGACTGACGCCGTCGCGGCCTTCGTCCCCGCCGAAGCCGAAGACGGCGTCGTGCGTTTCGCGGCAACCGGCGCCGCCGGCATCACACGCGCCGGACTTGCACCCACGCTGCGCGCCGGCGCGCCGCCCGTCGTCCACGTGCCGAGCACGTTCTGCAGCTGGCGCGTCTGCTCCTCGAGCGATGCCGCCGCCGCGGCCGCCTGCTCCACCAGCGCCGCGTTCTGCTGCGTGACGGTGTCCATCTGCGTGACGGCGCGGTTGACCTGCTCGATGCCGCCCGACTGCTCCTCGGATGCCGCGCTGATCTCACCCATGATGTCGGTCACGCGACGCACGGCCTGAAGGATTTCTTCCATCGTCGTGCCTGCGCGGCCCACGAGCTGCGAGCCGCTTTGCACTTTCTCGGCCGAGTCGTTGATGAGTTCGTTGATTTCCTTCGCCGCGCTGGCGCTGCGCTGCGCGAGGCTGCGCACTTCGCCCGCCACCACCGCGAAGCCGCGGCCCTGCTCGCCCGCGCGCGCCGCTTCCACGGCCGCGTTGAGCGCGAGAATGTTGGTCTGGAACGCGATGCCTTCGATCACGCTGATGATGTCCACGACCTTCGCCGAACTCACCGCGATGCCCTGCATCGTGTTCACGACTTCACCCACCACCTCGCCGCCGCGCGTCGCGATGTCGGAGGCGTTGACGGCCAGCTGGCTCGCCTGGCGCGCGTTCTCGGCGTTCTGGCGCACGGTGCCGGTGAGCTGCTCCATGCTCGACGCCGTTTCCTGCAGCGAAGCGGCCTGCTGCTCGGTGCGCTGCGAGAGATCGGTGTTGCCCATGGCGATCTCGCGTGCGCCGACGTCGATCGAGCTTGCGCCCGTATGCACCGCGCTCACCAGCGTGATGAGGCTTTCCTGCATGCGCTTGATGCCGCTGAACAGACGCCCGATCTCGTTGTCGCTATAGACCGTGACCGGCTGCGAGAGATCGCCGTGGGCGATGCGCTCGAAGCACGCCACCGCGTCCTCGAGCGGCTGCACGATGAGGCCGCGCATGGCGAAGCGGATCGCCACCACGAGCACGAGCGCCACGGTGATCACCACGCCGATCGCGATGCGCATCACGGCGATCTTGTCGTGCGCGCCGACCTCGCGCGCCTGTGCGCTGTCTTGCAGCGCCTGCGCGAGCGGCCCGGCGACGTTGTCGTAGTCGACGAACATCGGGCTGATCTTCGTGTCGGCGATGGCGTGATAGGCCGGTTGATCGTTTGCGCGCAGGGCCGCGAATTCGGGCTGCACGCCGTCCTGCATGAGCGTGGCGCGTTTGGCCGCGAGCGCGTCGAGCGTGGCGGCGTCGAGGCCGCTCTTCGGCGCGTTCTGGAAGGCCTGCCAGGCTTCGTTGGATTTGCCGAGCAATTCCTGGGCGCGATCGATCACCTTCTTCGCATCGTCGGCCTGGCCTGCTGCCGTGAGCGCGCTGGCGCGGTCGATCGCGACGCGCGTACGCAGCAGATACGACGACGCGTCGTTCAGCGCATGCATCGCCACGAGATCGCCTCGCACGATCTCGGTGAATGCATCGCTCGCACGCCCGAGCGCGACGAGCCCGAGTGCGCCGACCAGCACGGTCAGCGCAACCAGAATGACCCCAACGCCCGTGAGCGTCGTGCGGATCGACCACTTTTGCAGCATCTCGTTTGCTCCTGTGCTGTGCGAATCGGGGCGGGCTATGCGGGCGGGCGCGGGCGGCCAGTTGCGGCCAGCAAGACGCGGCGACGCCCGGGACCCTGTACGAAGCGCGCGCGAAAACGAAGGCGGCTTGCCGCTTCTTGACGGCGGCTTATCCGCTCTCTCTCACGCTGGCCTCGCGGCCCCCCGGTTTAACTCTCGGCGCGTTAGACCAGCGCCTCGATCAGAGCCATTTCGCGGCTCGTCATCAGTTTTTCGATGTCCATCAGGATCAGCATGCGGCCTTCGACGGTGCCGAGGCCCGTGAGGTACTCGGTCGTGAGCGTCGCGCCGAATTCGGGCGCAGGCATGATCTGCTCCATCTGCAGCGTGAGCACGTCCGAGACGCCGTCCACCACCATGCCGACCACGCGATGCGCGACGTTCAGGATGATGACGACCGTCTGGTGGTCGTACTCGACGCGGCCCAGATGGAACTTGATGCGCATGTCGACGATCGGCACGATGATGCCGCGCAGGTTGATCACACCCTTGATGAAGTCGGGCGCGTTCGCGATGCGCGTCACGCTGTCGTAGCCGCGGATTTCCTGCACCTTCAGGATGTCGATGCCGTACTCTTCCGCGCCGAGGGTGAAGACGAGGAATTCCTGGCCGCCTGCGTCGGCCTGCAGCGCGTCGCGGCGTTGCGCGCCGGCAATCGCGCCGTGCGCGCCGTTGCCTTGAATCGATTGGACTTCTGCCACGTTAGCCCCTGAACGGTTGGGAGATGATTGGTTGAGTGCGTCCGGACTTCATAACGATTACGCGAATTCGGCGAACGCACCCGAATTTGCGCTGGCGCTCACGCCATGCGTGGCGCGCGTCTCGCGATTGAGCGCGGCCACGTCGACGATCAGCGCGACGCTGCCGTCGCCGAGAATGGTCGCCGCCGAAATGCCGTGCACCTTGCGGTAGTTCGTTTCGAGGTTCTTCACCACGACCTGCTGCTGGCCGACCAGCTCGTCAATCAGCATGGCGAAGCGACGGCCCTCGGTTTCCATGATCGTGACGATGCCCTGCGTCGGGTCCGTGCGCGCGCCTTCGACGTTGAATGCCCGGTGCAGCGCCACGAGCGGGAGATACTCGCCGCGCACGCGCACCACGCGGTCGCCGTTGGTGACCGTGTAGATGTCTTCGTGGCGCGGCTGCAGGGACTCCATCACGAAGTTCAGCGGCAGGATGAAGATCTCGCTGCCCACCTTCACCGACATGCCGTCGAGTATCGCCAGCGTGAGCGGCAACACGATGCGCGTGGTGCTGCCCTTGCCCGCGTGCGAGGTGATTTCCACGTGGCCGCCCATCGCCTGGATATTGCGCTTGACCACGTCCATGCCCACGCCGCGGCCCGACACGTCGGTCACCTGCTCGGCGGTCGAGAAGCCCGGCAGGAAAATGAGGTTCCAGACCTCGTCGTCGGACATGCTGTCGCTCACCTGCATGCCCTGCTTGATCGCCTTGGCGAGAATCTTGTCGCGGCGCAGGCCAGCGCCGTCGTCGCTCACCTCGATCACGATGTTGCCGCCGTGGTGCGCGGCGGACAGCACGAGCTGGCCCGTGGCGTCCTTGCCCGCGGCGCGGCGCGCTTCCACGGTTTCGATGCCGTGGTCGAGCGAGTTGCGCACGAGGTGGGTGAGCGGGTCGATGATGCGCTCGATGAGGCTCTTGTCGAGTTCGGTCGCCTGACCGAAGGTGACAAGCTCGACTTCCTTCCCGAGCTTCGCCGCGAGGTCGCGCACGAGGCGCGGAAAGCGGCTGAAGACGTAGTCCATCGGCATCATGCGGATCGACATCACCGCTTCCTGCAGGTCGCGCGCGTTGCGCTCGAGCTGCGCCATGCCGTTGTAGAGGCGGTCGTGCAGCGCCGGGTCAAACGTGCTGGTGGTTTCCGCCAGCATGGCCTGCGTAATGACGAGTTCGCCAACGAGGTTGATCAGCTGGTCGACCTTTTCGACGCCCACGCGAATCGAGCTGCCTTCCGCCGAATTCGCGGCGGCGGCCGGACGCGCCTTGCGCTCGCCTTCGGCTTGCGCGGGCGCCGGCGCGCTCGCGGGCGGGCGCGGCATTTCGTGTTCGGCTTGCGCAGCGGGCGGCGGGGCCGGGATCACGGCGCTCGCCGCAGGGCCCGCTGCCACCGCTGCGGCGGGAGGCGCGGCCGGTGCCGGTGCAGCCGCAGGCGCTACGGCGGGTGCGGCCGCAGCCGGTTGCGCGTCGCCCTGCGGCGCAGCGCCCCGGCCGATCGAAATCTGTTTCTCGTCGATCACGAAGCAGCACACAGCGATGATGTCGTCGGCGGTCACATCGGTTTCGAGCCACAGCGTGAGGTCGTCGCCGGTCTTCACCTGACCGAGAATGCGGCCGAGGTTGCCGAGCTCTTCGACGAGCAGCTCCTGGTCCTTCGCGTCGACGGCGCGCAGCGTGACGCGCAGGTGCGGACCTTCCGCTGCGGCCGCAGCGCCGGCAGCGGGCGCCGCGGCTGCCGCATCGATCGCCTCGCTCACGACGTGCTCGGGCGCACCCGAGCCTGCCGCCGCCAGCGTGCTGTGCATTTCGAACGCGGCTTCGAGATCTTCTTCCGAATCGCCGGCGCTCGCCTGCGGGGCCGGCACGGGCGCGGGGGCCGGGGCCGGTGCGGGTTCAGGCGCGGACGCCGGTACGCCGCGGCTTTCCGCATAGAGGCGCTCGAGCTTCGTGCGCACGGCGTGCGCCGCTTGCGCGTCGGGCTCGGCGCTCGCGCGGTAGGCGCCGAGCTGGTCGGAAAGCACGTCCTTCGTTTCGAGGAACGTGTCGATCATGTCCTTGCGCAGCACCAGCTCGTTGTTGCGAGCACGGTCGAGCAGCGACTCGAGAATGTGGGTCGTCTCGGTCAAGGCCGTGAAGCCGAACGTCGCCGCGCCACCCTTGATCGAGTGCGCCGCGCGGAAGATCGCCGCCAGATCCTCGGGATCCGGGCGACCGACGTTCAGGTTCAGGAGAAGCTGCTCCATCTGCGCGAGCAGCTCGTCCGCCTCGTCGAAAAACGTCTGATAAAACTGAGTGATGTCGAGAGTCATTGCTCTTTCACCGCGTTAATTGCCTGGGGGGTGCCTGGTCGTTCGCCGCGCGGCACCTCAAGGGTGGGCCTCGCCGAGCGCGCTCGCCAGATCGACGAGCAGCTCGGGGTCCACCGGTTTTTCGATCCAGCCGGTCGCACCTGCGTCGCGTACGGCTGCCTTGAAGCCTTCGTCCGACTCCGTGGTCAGCACGAGGATGGGCGTTTCGAAGTACGAAGGATTCGCCCTCAATTGCTTGATCAGGTCGAGCCCGCCCATGCGCGGCATGTAAAGGTCGGTGAGCACGAGATCGAAGCGCTGGGCGAGCGCATGCTCGAGCCCTTCTTCGCCGTCGCCCGCCACCGTCACTTCGTAGCCTGCCGAGCCAAGCGCCGCACGCAGGATCTCCCGCATGGACACCGAATCGTCGATCGCCAGAATGTTCCTGATCATCCGTTCCTCGTTGTCATTGCGCTGCCGGCGCGACGGCGGGGGCAACCACCGGCACCGCCGGCGCCACCGTGGTTGCCACCTTCGGCGCGATCGCGACCGGCGCCGGCGCAGCCTTGCCCGGCACGTCGTCCGGCGTGAGCGCGGGCAGGCTTTTGCCCGAGCCCGCTGCGTCGTCAGAGAGCGTGGTGGTGGTCGAGTCGTCGTGCATGAGCGCGTCTTCGGACTTCTTGTTCAATACGATGATGCTGATGCGGCGGTTCTCCGGGTCGAGCGGATCGGCCTTGTTCAGGTTCTGCGTGGAAGCGAGACCGAGCACGCGCAAAACCTTCGATTCGTCCATGCCGCCCGCGATCAGCTCGCGGCGCGAGGCGTTCGCACGGTCGGCGGAAAGCTCCCAGTTGCTATAGCCCTTCTCGCCGCCCGCGTAGGGCACGGCGTCGGTGTGGCCTTGCACGACGATGCGGTTGGGCACGTCGTTGAGCGTCTTGCCGATCGCCTGCAGGATGTCGCGCATGTACGGCTCGACCACGTCGCGGGCCGTTGCGAACATCGGGCGCTTCTGCGAGTCGACGATCTCGATGCGCAGGCCCTGCAGCGTGGAATCGATGCGGATCTGCTGCTTGAACTGGCGCAGCACCGGATTCGCCTCGATCGCGGCCATCAGCTTCACCTGCAGGTCGTGCAGGCGCACCTGCTCCTTGCGTTCGAGCGAGCCTTCGAGCTGCTTCGTGGCGTCGTCGTCGTTGTGCTTCGACTGGTTGCGCTCCGAGCGCTCGGTCGCGCCGTCGGTGCGGCGCGTGATGCCCTGGTCCTGCGACGAGATGTCACGGCCACCGCCCTTCAGGATGCTCGAGTCTTCGGCGCTGCGGTCCCCGCCCCAGAGCGTGATCTTCAGCGGCTGGTTGAAGTAGTCGGCAATGCCGCGCAGCTGCACCGTCGACGCCGACGAGAGCAGCCACATCAGCAGGAAGAACGCCATCATCGCGGTCATGAAGTCCGCGTAGGCGAGCTTCCACGCGCCGCCATGATGGCCGGCCTTCTTCGGCGCGGCGCGCTTGACAACGATTGCGCGGTCCTTGTTGTTGCTCATGAGCCGTCCCTTACTTCGCCTTCACGCGGCGCACGTGCTCTTCGAGTTCCGTGAACGACGGACGCTCGGTCGAGAACAGCACCTTGCGGCCGAACTCCACGGCAATGGCCGGCGCGTAGCCGTTCAGACTCGCGAGGATCGTCACCTTGATGCACTGGAACATCTTGGTCGACTCGGTCACGCGCTGTTCCGCGAGGCTCGAGAGCGGGCCGATCAGGCCGTACGAAAGCAGAATGCCGAGGAAGGTGCCGACCAGCGCCTGGGCGATCATCTCGCCGAGGACCGCGGGCGGCTTGTCGGCGGACGCCATGGTGTGAACCACGCCCATCACCGCCGCGACGATACCGAACGCCGGCATCGCGTCGCCCACCTTCGCGAGCGCGTGAGCGGGCGCCTCGCCTTCGGCGTGGTGCGTTTCGATTTCCTCGTCCATCAGGCTTTCGATCTCGAAGGCGTTCATGTTGCCGCCCACCATGAGACGCAGGTAGTCGGTGAGGAATTCGACGATGTGGTGGTCGGCCAGGATCTTCGGATACTGCGTGAAGATCGGGCTCTTCTGCGGATCGTCGATATCCGCTTCGAGCGTGAGCGTGCCTTCCTTTCGCGCCTTCGCGAGCAGGACATAGAGCAGCGCGAGCAGCTCCATGTACACGTCCTTGTTGTATTTGGCGCCCTTGAACAGCGTGGGAAGCACGCGCAAGGTGGCCTTGATGGTCTTGATGCCGTTGCCGAGGATGAACGCGCCGACGCCAGCACCACCGATCATGAGCAGTTCCATCGGCTGCATGAGCGCGCCGAGATGGCCGCCCTCGAGTGCGTAGCCGCCGAAGACGCAAAGGATCGTCAAGAGGGTTCCAACGATAATCAGCACTGCCGGGTCCTCACTAGAAATGCGCCGCGAACCGCCGTCGGCCCGCGCCCTTAGCTGGGTTTACGGCAACGGCGCGAAAAACTTTGGGTTTGAGTGGGCGCGGATCGTAAGCCGGCCGGGCGTCTGCCGTCTGCTTGACATCGGCATGACGGATGAATCTGGGGCCGGTTCACAAAGCCGCACGGGAAGGGGTTGCGGTTCGTGCCTGTGACCGCGTTTAAGGATGCGGGCTTGCTGCGGCAGGCGCCGTCCGGTGGGGCCGCGCGGCCTTTGCGCCGAGGCGGGCCGGGTTTATCCGGAGTATCGGCCTGCACGGACGGCACCAAGCCGCATCAAGCCGCATCAAGCCGCGTCAAGGCGCGTCAAGGCGCATCAAGCCGCGTGGATCTGCCTCAAGCGGCGATCTGCGACGCAAGCGCGTTGCGCCGTGTGCGCCCCGCCCGCGAGGGCGGCTGGCACAGCCCGCAGACGAAGCCGCGTTGCGGGTCGTGCGCGTGCGCCACGTAGCGGCCGCCGCAGCGGCTGCACGGCGTCATCTGCAAGAGGCCCGAGGTGAAATAGCGCACGAGCGTCCAGGCGCGCGTGAGGCTCAGCGCGGGCGTTTCGTCGTGCAGCCGCAGGTGCTCGAGATAGAGCCGGTAGCTCTTCACGATCGCGTGGATCGGCTCGCAGCGCGCGTGGCGGCTCATGAACATGAACGTGTTGTAGAACAGCGAGGAATGGACGTTGGGCTGCCAGGTCATGAACCAGTCGGTCGAAAACGGCAGCATGCCCTTGGGCGGCGACTCGCCCTTCACTTCCTTGTAAAGCCGGATGAGCCGGTCGCGCGAGAGCGAGGTCTCCACTTCGAGCAGTTGCAGACGCGCGCCCAGCTCGATCAACTCGATCGCGAGCGCGATCTCCTTTACCTCCTTCACCACACTCTTTGTCGCCATAGACACCCGTTGGAAGCCGCAAAGGAATGCGCCTGGCCCCTGCCGCCGTTCGCGGGCAGCAAGGGGGCAATGCGCGGCCGCGCGCTGCGGCGCGGGGCGAAGCGGTTCAGCCGATCTGCTCGACGTCCTGGCCCGCCATGATGATCGCGGAGTGGGTCAGCGCGGTTTTGCCCTTGTCGGCAAGCGCGCTCAGGATGGCGTGGTCATCGAACCGGAAGCGGCAAAGCAGCTGGTTCGATGCGGCAAGGCGCACGGTCTGCGCGAAAGAGAGATTGGCAAGCACCTCGGCAGACTGCTCGGAGATGCCCATGCGGAACATGCCCGTCGGCTTGTCCTCGCGCAAAAGACGTTGCGCGAGCAACAGGTACGACAGGTTCACTTCCTTGATCTCATTGAGCATGTCGCTGTGCGTCGTCGCGCTCATGGATTCCCCCGAATCAAATCGCGGCGGCTGGTCAGACCGCCCGCGGAAAACGTTTGCTCGCCCAGATGCAACCCAAGTGCATCCGAACGGCCTGTTTATGGTCGTAGGTGCATTGTGGCTGGGGCGGGAACAAATGGATATCGGACGGATGCCGCGACGCGTTGCGAGAAAAACTCTCGCTAACGTGTAGGAATTTTTCTGACAATGAGGCGGGAGCGGCGGCGGGAGGCGGGGCGCGTCATCTCATGCGCATAAGCCGCGAAATTCTCCGTTGATTATAGGCTTTTTCATGGCTGCGTCACCCGTGCGTGCTACCTGCCTCATTCGCGACCTACGCGCCAACGTCTTTTGACCCTTGTGCGGACGCCCGGGCACGCGGATTGCGCAATGCGCGCCCAGGCCACGTCACGCTTTGCAATGGCCTCTTACACCTGCTGTATCCCGCTGTAACAACATTAAGCGTTTGCAAAACCGCGTGTATCGGGCCGCGAAATGGCCATAATCGGTCTCAGGGATAACCCGATACCGTTGTACCGCCGCAGTGCCGCATCACAGGTTCGTTGCACACGCGGCTTTTTGCCCAGGAGATCGAACAATGCGAATCGCACAAATTGCGCCACTTTATGAAGCCGTTCCGCCCAAGCTCTATGGCGGCACCGAGCGCGTCGTGTCCTACCTGACCGAAGCGCTGGTCGACCTCGGCCACGACGTGACGCTGTTCGCCAGCGGCGATTCGGTCACCTCGGCAAACCTCGAAGCCGCCTGGCCGCGCGCACTGCGTCTGGACCCGACGATCCGCGACGCGCTAGCCCCGCACATGGTGCTGCTCGAGCACGTGCGGCGCGTCGCGCACGAGTTCGACGTGCTGCACTTCCACCTCGACTATCTGCCGTTCCCGCTTTTCACGACTATGGACACGCCGTTCGTCACGACGCTCCACGGCCGCCTCGACCTGCCGGAGCTGCAACCGGTATTCGAGCAGTTCCCGAACGCACCGGTGATCTCGATTTCGGACTCGCAGCGCCAGTCGTTGCCGCAGGCTGCGTGGCAGAACACGATCTACCACGGACTGCCAAAGAACCTGCTCACGCCGCAGGCCGACCGCAAGCCCGAGTACCTCGCGTTCCTCGGCCGGATCTGCCCGGAAAAGCGCGTGGACACGGCGATCAAGATCGCCGCGCTCTCCGGCCTGCCGCTGAAGATCGCCGCCAAGGTCGACAAGGTCGACCAGGACTACTTCAAGACCGAGATCGAGCCGCTGCTTTCGCAGGCGCACGTGGAGTTCGTCGGCGAGATCAACGAAGAGCAGAAGCCCGCGTTCCTTTCGGGCGCGAAGGCGCTGCTGTTCCCGATTGACTGGTCCGAGCCGTTCGGCCTCGTGATGATCGAGGCGATGGCGTGCGGCACGCCGGTGATCGCGTTCAACCGCGGTTCGGTGCCGGAAGTGATCGACCCGGGCGTGACGGGCCATGTCGTCGAGGACGTACAAGGCGCCGTGGCCGCGCTTCAGAATATCGATTCGCTTTCGCGCGAGGCAATTCGCAATCAGTTCGAACACCGATTCACGTCGCACATCATGGCCGGCAATTATGTCGACACTTATACGGCGCTCATCGAAGCCGCACAGCGTCCGGTACTGCGTCGTGTCGCCGCCGGCTGAGTGCGAAGCATTCCAGGTTTCGCGATAAATCCAGACGAATGTACGGTGTGAATCGTTTGCGAGTCGTCGAATAGCGCCATTACGCGTTCATTACAGATGACGCACAAAAAGAGCCGCATGAATCATGCGGCTCTTTTATTGCATTTGCGGTTGCGCCGGTATGGCGGCCGGGCTGTTCCCCGGCGGCATGCGTCAGGCGATCAGGTAGCGTTCGCGATTCTTGCCCGCGATCCACTTGGGCGGCTTGCCGCGCCCGCTCCAGGTCGCGCCGGACTTGGGGTCCTGATAGCGCGCGGGCAGCGGCGCCTTTTTCGGCGGACGCCCGCGGCGCGCGGCCTCGGCAAAGCCCAGGTCCTGGGCGGAAAGGCCGTACTCGGCGATCTTTTCCCTGATCGTGGCGATGACGTCCGCGATCTCCGTGCGCCGCGCCTCTTCGGCCTGAGCCTGGAGTTTTGCGATCTGCGCCTTGATTTCTGTATATTGCGACATTTCTATTCCCCCTTCATTGCTCTTGAAACCGGCTCGATCGGAGATTAGACGTAAATAACGGAATTCGCAATCGCTATTAATACTGCTTTTTCACGCTATTCTTCGATTAACGACCGAGCGGCTCGGGCGCAATTGCGTACACATCGAACGCAATAATTCGATGAATTACGTCGAAATTGACAATCCTTGACAGCACCGAAAAGCGCGACTGCCTAGAATCTGGCATTTCCCGGTGCCGGTGCTTTACGCGGCCCCTTCTAGAATCGACTTTTCGAGGTGTCACGCAATGCACTTATTCAGGCGACTCATTGCCGAACTGATCGGCACTTTCTGGCTCGTTCTGGGCGGCTGCGGCAGCGCCGTGCTCGCGGCCAACTTCGCCGGCCCGGTTCACGGACTCGGTATCGGGTTCTTGGGCGTGTCGCTCGCCTTTGGCCTGACCGTGCTCACCATGGCGTACGCCATTGGCCACATTTCGGGCTGCCATCTGAATCCCGCCGTGAGCGTGGGCCTTACCGTGGCGGGCCGCTTCCCGGCGCGCGACCTCGTGCCCTATATCGCCGCACAGGTGGTGGGCGCGGTGATCGGCGCTTTCGTGCTTGCGCTCATCGCGACGGGCAAGCCCGGTTTCGACCTCGTCGCGAGCGGCTTCGCGACCAACGGTTACGGCGAGCAGTCGCCAGGCCACTACGCCATGGGCGCCGCGTTCGTGTGCGAAGCCGTCATGACCGCGTTCTTCCTGTTCGTCATTCTCGGCGCAACCGACAAGCGCGCACCCGCTGGCTTCGCGCCGATCGCCATCGGCCTGTGCCTCACGCTCATACACCTGATCTCGATTCCCGTCACCAATACCTCGGTGAATCCGGCTCGCTCGACCGGCCCCGCGCTCTTCGTGGGCGGCGAGGCAATTTCGCAGCTGTGGCTGTTCTGGGTCGCGCCGATCGTCGGCGCCGTGATCGCGGGCATCGTGTACCCGGCGGTGGCGGGGCGGTGCGAAGCGATAGCGGCGGTCGCCGTGTGCGAAACGGCCTGACGGCCTCTGACGCGCTCTTACACGTCTGCGCGGCCCGGACCACGCCGAATCGCGACACTTTCTTCGCGCAGCTGCAAACGGGCGCTTCGGCGCCCGTTTGTCTTGCTAAGCCGCGCGGCGCTCCGGCTGCGCTGCTGGCCGGGCCTGTGGTGGCCGCGCTGCTAGAATCGGGCGACCTTCCCATTGTCTTGCGACCTGGAGCATCACGCCCAGCATGAAGCGCTCACGCCCCCGGCCACTCCGGATCGCCCCGACGCTCGCCGCAGCGCTGGGCGCACTGCTATGCGCCTGCGCGCCGCTGCCACACGTCAACGGAGCCAATAACGCCAGCGAGACAGCGCAGACGAATCCGGGCAGCGCGCCATCCGCACGCAACGTCGAAACACTCATCTTCGTGAGGCATGGCGAAAAGCCGCCAGAGGGATTCGGCCAGCTCAACTGCAAGGGGCTGAACCGCGCGCTTGCGCTGCCGGCCGTGATCGCGGCCAAGTACGGCAAGCCCGATGCCATCTATGCGCCCGACCCCGGCGAGCAAAAGGAAGACAACGGCCGCGCCTACTACTACGTGCGCCCGCTCGCGACGGTCGAGCCGACCGCGATCCAGTTCGGCATGCCGGTCCAGACTCCATATGGCTATTCGAAGATCGACGCGCTGCAAAGCGCGCTCGTCGATCCGCAGTGGCGCGGCCGCACCGTGCTGGTTGCGTGGGAACATCGGGAAATCGAGACGCTCGTGCGCCGCATCGTCGCCGCGCACGGCGGCAGCGCGAGCGATGTGCCGCGCTGGGAGAGCGCGGACTTCGACAGCATCTATGTGGTGCGCATCGACTGGAGTGGCGCCGCCGCGCTCGCGCATTTCTCGCACGAGCGCGAAGGGCTCGACGCACGCGCGGACGACTGCCCGTGCGCGCAACTGCCCGCCGCGCAGTAACCGTCCCGCAGTAGCCGTTCGAATGGAATCGCGACAGCGACGGCACTAGCGGCCGCGCCCGCGTGAATTACGACGCGAGTTCGTCGTCGAGCGCGAACAGCTTGCGAAGATGATGCGCGACACCGGCCTCGAAGTTGTTGCCGATGCGCGGCACCCGAGGCAGCCGCTTGATGAGATCGGGATTGGCGTTGTTCATCATGAACGGATGCCCCGCCGTTTCGAGCAGATCGATATCGTTCATGTTGTCGCCGAACGCGACGCAACCCGCGGCGTCCACGCCGAGCCGCTCGAGCACGACGCGCAGCGCGCGGCCTTTCGAAACGCCGGCCACCATGACTTCGAGACAATCCGGCAGCGAGTAGGTGACATAGAGCGCGTCGCCGAACTCGCGTGCGAGATTCTGCGCGACGTGTGCGAGATCTGCCGGATCGCCAAGATAGAGCGCCTTGGCGATGCCTGCGCCTGCGTAATCGCGCAGATCCGCCACGCGGTACTCGAAGCCCGAGTCCTGGTGATACGCGAGCAGTTCGGGCGCATCGCGGTCGATGAGCCAGGCGTCATCGGTATAGATGCTCACGATCACACGACCGTGCACGCCCACCGTTTCGGTAGCGACGAGACGTTCGACCATGGGCGCACTCAGATTGCTCGCGTGGATCAGCGTGTCGTCGGGCGCGTGCACGCGCGCCCCGTTCGCAGTAATGAGATACGGGCGGATGCCTAGCACGTCGCGAATGCCGGCCACGTCGCAATAGTGGCGGCCGGTCGCGATCACGAACGGCATCCCCTGTGCATCGAGCGCGCCCAGCGTGGCAACCGTGAACGGATCGACCTGATGGTCGCTATTGAGCAGCGTTCCGTCGAGATCGGTTGCAATGACCTTGTACATGGTGATCAGACAGCTAGCGGGAAACGTTGAATCGTAGCATCTGCGGCACGGCTATGCCCTTGACCTACGTTCGCGCCCCTTCTCGCCTGCCATTCAGTGGTCCGCGGCAGCGCTTGCCAGCCGCCGGGCTTCCATCTGCGCGAGCCGAAGCGCACCGGACGTGGAATCGGCGAGCGGCGCGCGCAGGCGATCGCGCACCGCTTGCGGCACCCATTCGCGCAGCGGCTGCCCAAGGCCGCCCGAGAGCGCCGCCGGCAGCTTGCCCGAAGGATCGAGCGCGGTGATGAGTTTCGCGATTTCCACGCCGGCTTCGGCGAGCAGCCTGGCGACGAACGGATGTTCGCGATGCGCGAGGACGACCGGCGCGAGGCTGGCATAGGCCGTCTGGTTGGCCGCGCACTGCCACACGATCAGACTGTCACGATCGGTGGCCCGCGCGTGTGCGAGCAGGGCCCGTGCGAAGTCGTCCATGGGCACGCGTGCATCGAGCGCCTGCTGCGCCCAGACGATCGCGCGCAGGCCGAACCACGCGCCACTCGCTTCGTCTCCCGAGGGAAAGCCGAAACCGCCCGCAATGCGACACTGGCCGCCCTCGTCGAGCACCGCCGCGATGCTGCCCGTGCCCAGGGCGACCACCACGCCTGGCGCGCCGCCGTGCGCGCCCAGCAGCGTCGTGTAGGCGTCGCTTTCCACCGCGAGTCCGGCCACCGGGGGTGCGGCTGCGAGAAACGGCGCCAGCCAGTCGGGGTTGTTCACGCCCGCGAGCCCGCAGCCGAGCACGCATTGCGACCAGTCGAACGCGAGCCCCGCCTGCGCAAACGCCGCGCGGCAGCCTTCCTCGATCGATTGCCAGGCGCGTTCGATACCGAGTCCGAGCCCCGACGGCCCCGCGGCCGCTCGCGCGAGTTCGACGCCGCTGGTGTCGCCGAGCGCGATGCGCGTGCCCGTGCCGCCGCCGTCCACGCCAATCAACCAGGTGTATTTCTGCATGATGTCCGCCGCGCCTCGCGCGCCTGTCAGTTCGGTTCGAAAGCCAAAATTTTTGTCGTGCCGCAGAGACTAACGGCTTCCCAGGGTTCGCACAATCGGCCATCCGGCCAGGGTGGCGGCGCGGCACCGATCCGCTATGCTTGCGTGGCTCGAACGACGACTCGCAAGGAGAACTTACCGTGACACACCGCTGCAACTGGGTATCGGCTGGCGCGTCGCCGCAGTATGTGCAATACCACGACGAGGAGTGGGGCGTGCCGTCGCGGGACGACCAGCATCTGTTCGAAATGATCGTGCTCGAAGGCGCGCAGGCAGGACTCTCGTGGTCCACGATACTCAACAAGCGCGAAGGCTATCGCCGCGCCTTCGCCAATTTCGACATCGCGAAGGTTGCGCGCTTTACGCCCAGGCACGTCGAAACGCTCATGCAGGACGCCTCGATCGTGCGCAATCGCGCCAAGATCGAGGCCGCCATCGCCAACGCCCACGCCGTGCAGCAGATTCAGGCGGAACACGGCTCGCTCGCGAAATTCGTCTGGTCGTTCGTGAATGACACGCCCATCCAGAACGATCTCGCCTCTTATCGCGACGCGCCGGCCTCCACCGAGGTCTCGGACGCCCTTAGCAAGGCGCTCAAGAAATACGGCTGCAAATTCGTCGGCACGACGATCTGTTACGCGTTCATGCAGGCTGTCGGCATGGTCAACGACCATGAGCGCGACTGCATGTGTCGCGAGGCTTGCGCAGCGCTTGGCAAAAGGAAGCGCCGCGCCTGAGCGCAGCGAAACTCACGCAACTCGGGAAAGTCCCGAGCGGGGCGGGACGCGCCTGGCAAACCTTTGTCCCGCATGGCTTTGTGACACGCCAGAGCGATTGCGCCCGGCGCCGGCCAACCCACTTTTTGATCGCTACGGTGCGCCGCCCCACGGTTTTCCACTGGCGTGCCGTTATAACGGGAAGTGAATGCAAGCGCGTCAGGGGAACGGGCAGTGATGCCGGCTGGAAGGCCGGCGGCGCCGCATTAGGAGGGAATTAACCTGTGCCCGGCACCTGGGCAACAGGGGGTTGAAATGAAAAACGTCCACTTCCTGAGTCATCAGGAGATCTTCGACCGCGCGGTGGCCCATCTCTTTGGCCAGGGGCGCGCGGCACTTCTTCCACGCGGCGGCGGCGCCTACCGGGGCGGTGGCTGTGGCGGCGGCTCCGGCAGTGCGAATAGCTACGGCGGTTGCCCGGTCGGCAGCTTCATCCGGCCGCGCGACTATATGAGCGCCATGGAAGGCATTCCCGTGCGCTACATCGGCCGTGAGACGAACGACGTGCCGCTCTATATGGACGTGGGCGTTGCCGCGCTGAAAAAGGCGCTGCTGCGGGCCCATATCAACATTTACGACCCCGCTACGATCAATCTGCTGAGTTGCCTGCAGAACGTGCACGACGTGTTTGGCGTATGGGAATGGCGCGAGCGCCTCTATTCGATTGCCGCCCAGTTCGGCTTGTCATCCGAACAGCTAAGGGACGCCGCCTGATATTGGCCAGCGCGCAGGTTCTACGCACAAACACGCACAAACGCAAACGGCGGCGCAGCTTCTTGCGAAGCATGCGCCGCCGTCTGGCGGAACACCGAAAAGCGAAAAAGCTTAGTGGAGCTTCTTCGGCAGCATCTGGCTGCGCAGGCGCTTGTGCAGGCGCTTCACAGCAGCTGCCTTCTTGCGCTTGCGAACTGCCGTCGGCTTTTCGTAAGCTTGACGCTCACGCAGCTCGGCGATCAGACCGTTCTTTTCGATTGCACGGCGGAAGCGGCGAATCGCCACTTCGAACGGCTCGTTTTCCTTCAGAAGAATCGTCGTCATGTATTTCCTAACTCAAATCGCTTAATACGGTTCAAAGGCGCGAGCGTCAAAGCCGCTCACGCGCCGGCCCTCCGGTCGTTCGCCACGCTGGGGCTAAACGAGAGGCAAGGCGGCCACGGAGGCCGGAAAAGAGAAGTAGGGGGTTCACAGCGGAACGCGATCAGGTCGACCTTGCTGCAACACACCTGACCGCCGGTTTGCGGCCGCCAACAGTAACGAACACGGCAACAAAACAGGCAAAGATCTCAATTCACTCCCAATCATATCAGGAAAAGATCTGCCTGACCAGGGTTTCTTGATTCTACTCAGGGACTTGCGCGGCTTGCCACGGCCGCCGCGCCCGCCCTGTCAATTAGGACACCTGGGTTAATGCCTTTGCCGTCAGGCGCTCGCGTCGTTGAGCGCCTGGATGTCGGCCGGATCGAGCTTCAGCCGCACCGCGGCCGCAAGACTCTCCAGCTGATCCAGCGAGGTCGCGCTCGCGATCGGCGCGGTAATGCTCGGGCGCGCGATCAGCCACGCCAGCGCAACCGCTGCGAGCGTGCTGCCGTGACGCTCGGCCACATAGTCGAGCGCCGCGAGGATCCGGATACCGCGGTGATCGAGGTACTTCTCGACGCGCGAGCCACGCGTGCTCTTCGCGAGATCCTCACGCGAACGGTACTTGCCCGAGAGAAAGCCGCTCGCGAGACTGTAATAGGGCACGACCGCAAGCTTCTGCGCCATGGCCACCGGTTCGAGATCGGCCTCGTACCGGGCGCGGTCGTACAGGTTGTATTCGGGCTGGATGATCTGGTACGCGGGCAGGCCGGACTTCGTCGAAACCGCGAGCGCTTCCTCGACGCGCGCGCCCGTGTAGTTCGACGCGCCGATCACACGCACCTTACCGGCCTCGATCAGCCGCTGATACACGCCGAGTGTTTCCTCGAGCGGGACTTTCTGGTCGTCCTCGTGCGAGAAGTACACGTCGATGTAATCGGTCTGCAGACGACGCAGCGAATCTTCCACGGCAGCCGCGATGTTGGCGGCGGAAAGTCCCGGGCGGCGCGCATCTTTTGCGACCTTCGTTGCGATCACCACCTTGTCGCGTTTGCCGCTCTTCGCGATCCACTTGCCGATGATCGTCTCCGACTCGCCGCCCTGGTTGCCGGGCACCCAGGCTGAGTAGACGTCGGCGGTGTCGATGAAGTTGAGGCCGGCGTCGGTGAAGGCGTCGAGGATCGAGAACGAGGTGGCTTCATCTGCGGTCCAGCCGAAGACGTTGCCGCCGAACATGAGCGGGGCGACCTGCAACGAGGAAGTGCCGATCCTGCGTAGTTCCATGGGGCCTCCAGAAAAAAGGGCGAACGGGGAACCGCTGAGGATACGCCGCCTCGCGGCGCGCTGCAGCGGGCACGGGCGCGCGGCCGGCGTCACTGCACTAAACCACGCGCGATACCTGCCGTAAACACGCTTGCAAACTGCAAGACGCATGAATGCGTGAGGGAAGCGGGAAGCACGAAGCGCGGCGCAACAGGACTTTTTATGCACCGCGCAAATGAGGTCTCGATTGTCGGTGCTTCCCCTCAAGTTTTTTTTACCCACGCCGACAACCTTCACTGAGGCGGCCAGCAATGAAAGATTGCACCCGCCGCGGCCATAGTGGCTTGTAACGGGCTTTCAGCCCGCTTAGGAGAATTTCCATGCTCGGAATTAACAGCAACATCAACTCGCTCGTCGCGCAACAGAACCTGACGGGCTCGGGCAGCGCGCTGTCGCAAGCGATCACGCGCCTGTCGTCGGGTAAGCGCATCAACAGCGCAGCTGACGATGCAGCAGGCCTCGCGATCTCGAACATCATGCAGACCCAGATCAACGGTCTGAATCAGGGCGTGTCGAACTCGAACGATGGCGTTTCGCTGGTTCAAACGGCATCGAGCGGTCTGTCGTCGCTGACGAGCAGCCTGCAACGTATCCGCCAGCTGGCCACGCAAGCGGCCAACGGCTCGATGACCTCCGACGACCGCGCAGCGCTGCAGCAGGAAGTCAACCAGCAAGTTTCGGAAATCAACCGTATCGCTTCGCAAACGACGTACAACGGCATGAACGTGCTGAACGGCACGCTCGGTAACGTGTCGTTCCAGGTTGGCGCGAACGTCGGCCAGACGATCAGCCTGAGCCTGAACCAAAACATGTCGGCAGCTTCGATCGGCAGCGGCGTGCCGCAGGCTGGCCAGACGCTCGGCACGTTCAGCGTGAGCCTGAATTCGGCTGGCGTTGCAGCAACGGGTTCGTCCGCAACCGTTACGTCGATCAACGTGGTCTCGGACGGCAGCGGCGGTTTCAGTTTCACCGACCAGAACAACACGGCACTGAGCAACACGGCTGTCAGCGCCCTGTTCTCGGCTTCCGGCCAAACGATCACCGGCAACGCGATCGTGGGTTCGGGCACGGCGATCACGCTCAGCGACACTGGCCTCGACGCGGCTGTTGGTTCGGCCGGCTCCGCCGCTGCCGACGCAGTGACGGCTCAAGTCAACGCCTACAACGTGCCGACCGACGTTGCTAACGTCAACATCAGCACGGCAAGCGGCGCAAGCATGGCCATGGAGTCGATCGACAACGCGCTGAACACGCTGAACAACCTGCAAGCAACGCTCGGCGCAGCACAGAACCGCTTCACGGCAATCGGCACGACGCAGCAAGCTCAGTCGACCGACCTGTCGACCGCCCAGTCGTCGATCCAGGACGCTAACTTCGCGGAAGAAACGGCGAACCTGAGCAAGGCGCAAGTGCTGCAGCAAGCTGGTATCTCGGTGCTCGCACAAGCGAACTCGCAGCCGCAGCAGATCCTGAAGCTCCTGCAGTAATACGAGCTTCTGTAGCCCAAGTGTTGCGCGCCCGGCCGCCATACCCGTGAGCGCAACGCAAGCCAATCGGGAGGATCGCCTCCCGATTGGCGTTTTCCAGACTTGAACCGATTCACACTGCAACGCCGAAGCACGGAGCCCCTTCATGTCCACCGTATCCAGTTCGACAGCCAGCACGATCGCAAGTAGCGTTGCTGCTACGACCGCAGCGAGCAATGCCGCTTTGCAGCAAGCCGCCCAGTCGATCGTCAGCGGCTCGACCGGCAACTCGTCGATGGACGTGAACTCGCTCGTCACCGCGCTCGTCAATGCCAAGACTGCCGGCCAGGCCGCAACGATCAGCGCCGAGCAGACGCAAGACAACACCGAGATTTCCGCGTACGGCGCGCTTTCCGCCGCGCTCTCCGCACTTCAGGCAGGCCTCTCGCCGCTCTCGGACGGCACGACCCTCAATGCATTCAGCACGACGCTCAGCGGCACCGGCATTACGGCCACCGCAGGCAGCGGCGCGGCAGCCGGGTCCTATTCGATTGACCTGAAGCAGGTGGCGCAGGCTCAGGTGCTCACCTCGACTGGCTACGGCGCAACCACGGCGCTCGTCGGATCGGGGGGCTCCGCCACGATGACGCTGACTGTCAACGGCGCCAGCACCACGATCTCGCTCAACAACTCGAACAGCACGGTTGCAGGCATTGCGTCGGCGATCAACTCGGCCACCAACAACCCGGGCGTGACGGCAACGGTCGTCAACGGCGCCGACGGCGCGCACCTCGTACTGCACTCGACGTCGACCGGTTCGCAGAACGGTATCAGCATCGCGATCAGCGACTCGAATTCCAGCGACGCAGTGAACAAACTGGCCGTGACGACCACGGCGGGTACGGCGATCACGAGCTCGAGCGCGACTTCGGCCAACCTCACCGCCAACCAGTCGACGATCTCCAACACGACCACCTGGACGCAGTCCACGGCCGCACAGGACGCCTATTTCACGATCGACGGCACGGGCGCGACTAGCTCGACGAACACGGTGACCTCCGCGCTTTCCGGCGTCACGCTGAACCTCACCGCATCGGCAGTCGATACGTCGAGCACGGGCAGCGGCGCACAAACGCTCACGGTCGCGCAGAACACGAGCGCGGAATCCAGCGCGATCAACAATTTCGTCACGCTCTACAACACGCTCGTGACGACGATGGCCGCGCTCACGTCGTTCAGCTCGACCTCGACGTCGCAAGGCGTGCTGCTAGGCGACTCGACGCTGAACATGATCCAGAACCAGCTCGCGACGATCGTCGCAACGGGCGTGAAGAGTGGCAGCACGACGACCAGCCTGGCTTCGATCGGCGTCACGCTGAATTCGGACGGATCGCTCTCGGTCGACAGTAGTACGCTGAACACCGCACTGCAGAACAATCAGTCGACCGTGGCCGCGCTGTTCAATTCGGCCAACGGCGTCGCCGCCCAGTTGAACAACAACATCACGAGCTATTCGTCGAGCACGGGCGTCATCACGACGCGTACCAACTCGATCCAGACTGACCTGACGAACCTCTCGACACAGCAGTCGAATCTCGCCGAGTACCAGTCGCAGCTCACCAGCATGTACACCGCGCAGTTCACCGCGCTCAACACGCTGATGGCGACGATGAACAGCAACCAGCAGTACCTCACGCAGCTCTTCGGCGGCACCAACAGCGCAGGCGCGCTGGCCACCAACAAGAGCTAAGCGCATCGCGCAGGAGAGACGACATGGAATTCGCAGCGCCCATCGATCGCATCTGGCAGATCACGAAAGACATCGAGCAGGCGGCGGCCGTCGGCGAATGGGAAAAGGCGGCCGAGCTAGCGAACGAGCGCTCGCCGCTTCTCATGTCGCTCTCCGCGAAGCAAACGGGCGCCGCGCTCGACGTGCTCAAACAGGTTCACGCGGTCGATACACGTGTCGCAGCAGCGGCGGAGTCGGCCCAAAGCATGCTCAGCGCCGAGTATCGTTCCGCCATGCAGGCAACGCGCAATGTGAACCTGTATCAGCGCGTTGCGCAGTTCTGAAGTACGGACTTCGCAGAGCGTGCAGGAATAACAACCAATCATTGCATCCTTCAAGGCGCATTCGCGTATCTCGGCCCGCCTCGTGCGGGCTTTTCTTTTGCGCCCTCATTGCGCACGGCTCAGGCAGCAACGGCCGTCTACCCCGCCCCAACTCCGCACATCGCCCGCACCACCGAATTGGCGGGCGTTTTGACGTCAACTCGGCCATTCGTCCCGAGTGGGCGCGCTCGATAATTCCCCTACTTCTGCTAACTGCGGCGCCAGCACGCCTTCGTCATGACCGCCTTCCCCACTCCGACCGAAATCACCGCGCTCGCCCCCCAAACGCAAATGGGGAACGACATCCAGCTCGTCATGGAAGCCGGGATCGAACATCACCGTAAGCAGGAATACGAAGAAGCCGCGGCGCTCTACGCCATTGTGCTGGAGGCGGATAGCGATCATGTCGACGCCAATTACCACATGGGCGTGCTGTACATGCAAACCGACCGGCCGGCCCAGGCCGTGCCGCATTTCGAAGCCGCGCTCGGCCACACGCCAAATTTCGCGCAGCTCTGGGTCTACTACTTCAACGCCCTCACCGCCAGCAACCAGATCGAAGCCGCGCGGATGGCGCTCGAAACGGCGCGGCAATGCGGCGTTCCCGACGACGCCATCGAAACGTTGAGCGCCCGCCTGCCCGGGCAAAACGCCCCGGCAGCAACCAAAGGCTCACCTAGCAACGAAGCCGCGACTGCGCAAACCCAGGCCACGCCAGTAGACGCGACGCCGGTCGCGCCCGCAGTCCAGGAGGTCGATACGCGCAAGGCAAGTGCGAAGGAACTCCGCGAGTTTGCCGATCTCATCAACAACAAAAAGCTCGACGAAGCGCTGAAGTTTGGCCGCCGCCTGACCGAGCAATACCCGGCGCACGGCGAATGCTGGATCGCGCTCGTGCACATTCTGCAGCGCACGGGCAACTACCCCGAGTCCGTCGGGGCGGCCGAGCGCGCCGCGACGCTTGCGCCAAACAATCTCATCGCGCAGACGATGTTGGCCGACGTGCTGTCTCTCACGCGTCAGCATCTACGAGCCGAAGCGCACTGCCGCCAGGCGCTCGAGCGATTCCCCAAGAGCGCAGCCCTGCATCGCGCACTGGGCACGGCCTTGCAGGCGACGGGACGGCAAATCGATGGCATCGCGCAGGTCCAACGCGCCGTCGAACTCGCACCGGACGACGCGCTCGAACTCGACGCGCTCGGCAATCTGCTGTCCGAGCATGGCCAGTACGACGAAGCGGAAAACGCCTTCCGTCGGGCACTCGCCATCGCACCGATGCAGGCCGCAACGCGCAGCAACCTGCTGTTCTGCCTGATGCACAAGCACGATCTCGATGCGGCAAGCGCATTCGCGGAATTCCGCGAGTTCGCAGAGCGCCAGGAGGCGCCGCTGCGTGCAAGCTGGCCGCCACACACCAACGATCGAAATCCGTCGCGGCAATTGCGGGTCGGCTTCGTCTCGGGGGACTTGCTGAATCACCCGGTCGCGTATTTCTTCCAGTCGGTCGTGGAGCAACTGGCGCGCGACAAGAGCTTGTCGCTACAGATCTATTCGAACTACGTGGTCACGGATGCCTTTACCCAGTTGATCCGGCAACACACGGACGGCTGGCACCTGATCTTCGGCATGAACGACGCCGCGATCGCACAAAAGATCCGCGACGATCGCATCGATATCCTGATCGATCTGTCCGGCCATACCGGCCGCAACCGTCTCGTCGCCTTCGCGCACAAGCCGGCGCCCGTGCAGGTCAGCTGGATCGGCAATCCGGCCACGACCGGTCTCACGGCGATCGACTATTACCTGTCGGACCGTTTCGTTACGCCGCTTGAACAGTTCGCCGACCGGTTCTCCGAAAAGCTCGTGTTCCTGCCGGCGCTCGCGCCGTTCAAGCCGCACCCGAAAGCCCCGGACGTCAACGAATTGCCCGCCCTGAAGAACGGCTACGTGACGTTCGGCAGCTTCAGCCGGCTCGTCAAGATCAGCCCGGAAGTCGTGGCACTCTGGGCACGCGTGCTGCGAGAAGTGCCGAATTCGCGCTTGCTCGTCGGCGCGATTTCGTCGACGGAGCAAATGAACAAGCTGGCCGTGATGTTCGCGCGCGAAGGCGCCGACGTGAACCGCGTCAGCTTTTTGCAGCGCAAGGGTATCGTGGACTATCTGGAACAGCACCATCTGGTCGATGTGTGTCTCGACCCGTTCCCGTTCGCCGGTTCGACCACGACCATGCATGCGCTTTGGATGGGCGTTCCCACCGTCACTCTGCCCCGCGATTCGATGGCGAGCCGCGGCAGCACGGGATGGCTCTCGCACCTCGGGCTCGAGGAGGCATTCGTCGCGCGCGACAAGGACGACTATGTGAACAAGTGCGCGGCGCTCGCCGAAGACATCGAAGCGCTCGCAACGGTACGCCGCGAACTTCGCCAGCACTGCTCGCAGTCGCCCATCGTCAGCGCGAGCACGATTGCCAACGCAGCATCGTGCGCGTTCCGTATCATGTGGCAGCGCTGGTGCGACGGGCTCGCACCCGAGCATTTCGAGGTAGAGGCGCAGCCGGAAGGCGCGCTGCAAGCGCCGGTCGCCGAACTGGCACGTGACGTCGAGCCACGCACGGCTTCAGGTTCCGCGCCGATCGTTGCCATCGGAAAACCGACCGCGCTTCCCGCGGCAAAGAAACCCATTCGCCTCGTCTGCGGCACGCGTAGCAGCCGCGAAGAATTCGCAACCGCTACGGCACTGGGCCGCTCGCTGAACCTGTACGCGCACCTGGCCAACGTCGAGCTTCAATTGTTCGACAGCAACACGCGCGGCTTGCCCAGCATCTACAACGCGGCGATCGACGACGCGAAGCAGAATCCGGCGGTGCTCGTCTTCATCCACGACGACGTCTGGCTCAACGACTTTTTCTGGACCGAGCGCATTCGCGAATCGCTCGTGCGCTTCGACGTGGTGGGCCTTGCCGGCAACCGTCGCCGAATGCCGCGCCAGCCGTCATGGGCCTTCACGCCGGATATGCAGTGGGACGAACGCCAGCATCTGAGCGGGATCGTCGGCCACGGCAAGGGATTTCCGTGCGAAGTGACGAACTTCGGCCCCTCAGGACAGGAATGCAAGCTCCTCGACGGTCTCCTGATGGTTGCGGACAGCGATACGCTGTCGCGCAGCGGCCTGCGCTTCGATGAACAGTTCAAGTTCCACTTCTACGATCTGGACTTTTGCCGCGCGGCCGAACTCAAGGGCCTGAGCATGGGCACCTGGCCGATCGGCGTTGTGCACGAGAGCGGCGGTGCGTTCAGCACGCCGAGCTGGACCGAAGGGTACGAGCAATACCTGCGCAAATACGGCGAGTAAGCGCGCCTTAAAACATCACGCAGGAAACAAGCAAGCCGGGTTTCGTCTAAAGGCGAAACCCGGCTTGGCGTTTACGGCAAGGACACAAAGGGAGGGGCACAAAGCAAAGGGCGCGCCGAAGCGCGCCCTCGATCATCACTGGTTGATTGAAACCGGCTACGTTTGCGCGGCCTCCTGACTTGCGGAGAACTCGGCCAGCGATGTCCCTGCTTCGACAGTGGTCAGCCAATTGATCTCAGCGTGCGCTGAAACCGCCTTGACGACAGCGGCGTACTCTCTCGCGGTCGCCTTCAGGTAACGCAAACGTGGCGTCCACTGCGGCACCTCGGCATCGAGTGTGGTCACGACGACGACCAGATGTTCTTTCGCGCAGGCGACATCGAGACTCTGCAAGGACTGCTGGATTTTCTGCTCGTCGCCTGCCGGATCGAGAATCAGAACGCCAGGCGTCAAAGGCGCCTTTTCCGGCAGCGGGGCCGCTTGCTGGCTGTTAGCCTGCGCAACGTCTGCCGCCTGATTGCTCGCTTGCACCTTGCGAGACGCCGCCTGCGTGCTTTCCACGAAATAAGGGAGTTGCGCCGCAAACACTTCCATCTGCGCCGCGACAATGGGGTGAATGAGGCTCACCGTCGCCTCGGCGCGCAGCAGGCCGTTCCTTTCGCTCGCCATGGCGGAGCCATTGGTGCCGAACAGGAATCGATCGGGCGTCTCCGGCAGTCCGCCCTCGCTCATGTAAATAACGGGACAGCCGCACATCATCGCCTCAGTGCAGACAGCGGACGGCTCGTACGTGTAGAGCGCTTTGCCCGTCTGAAGCTTTGCCGCCAGTTCGGCCAGAGAGACCGGCGTCGACATCGACAGAAGCTCGGTGCCGGCAGGAAATCGCGAAAAGTCGATCTTCTCCAGCGGATACCGATATTGAAAGACAAACGTCTTGTCTCTTACCTTCGCCGGATCGGGCTTGAACAGATTGGGATCGACCACGGGCAGGAACAGATAGTCGATCTCGTCCTTCCCCTTGTCCCCGATGAAATTCTCGGAGTAATAGAAGATCAGGTCGTCCTTCCCCTCGTTCAACTGCTTGCCGGTGAGACGACCAATATTGTTCAGAATGTACCGGACACAAACCTGCGCCCCTAACGGATTGCCGGAGACGATCTCGGGGTACACAACGACTGGAACCAGTCCGCGCTGTCGATGGCTGTTCAGGATCTCCGCCGTCAAGACAGGGGTCTGAAAGGCGGGATTGACCACAGGAGTGCCAACGATATACGCTTCGTGGCCGCGAATGTTCAGCTCATGGCAGAGCGTGTGCAGAACGACGATGCCAGAGGAAGTCTCCCGATACCCAGGCGCGTGGATATAGTAGGGATGCTGTAATGCGTGTTGCGAAGCGCTTGTGGACATAATTCGCGGGAGTACTGTTAAAGGCTGCGTTTCCGGGACGGCAAAGGCGGGATGTCGCCAGTCGGTCGATTCACGGGCGCGCGATATGGCTGCATCCGCAGTTAACGGATTCCCGCGCGCCGTTCTGAAGTGGTGTCCGGCCGCATCCCGATATGGCCGGGACGCCGGGCCCGACGCTACCGTGAGGTTCGCCCGAACGGGCCGCATTCAATCCGCGAAATTAACGTGCATTTTGGCCCTAGCTCGGCCCTTGGTGCGGCGGGCCGCAACGCGATAATCGGTCAACATCGGCCTGGTCCGTTGGCGCTGGCCTCCCGGCCGCGCAGCGGGGGCCAGCGAGCCCCCAAGCGAACAAGACTGCGAGACCCCGACCGCGTACCATGAATGCCAGCCTCTCCGCCGAGTCCCTATCCGATCTCGCGCTTGAACGCATCTACGTCACCCAGCCGCATCTGGCGCCGCTCGAAGAATTTCTGCCTTACCTGCGCGAGATCTGGGACCGCAAGATACTGAGCAACGGCGGACCGTTCCACGAGCAGCTGGAACAGGCGCTGTGCGAGTATCTGGGCGTCGAACATCTCGCCCTGATGTCGAACGGCACGCTCGGACTCGTGACCGCGCTGCAGGCGCACCGCATCGCCGGCGAAGTCATCACCACGCCCTACTCGTTCGTTGCGACGGCGCATTCGCTGCTGTGGAACGGCGTCCAGCCGGTTTTCGTCGACGTCGAGCCCACGACGCTCAATCTCGACCCCACGAAGATCGAAGCGGCCATCACGCCGCAGACCACCGCGATCATGCCCGTGCATTGCTACGGCCATCCATGCGATGTCGCGGCGATCCAGCGCATTGCCGACAACTACAACCTGAAGGTCATCTACGACGCCGCACACGCGTTCGGCGTCGAAACGGCGAGCGGCAGCGTGCTCAAGCACGGCGACCTCTCGGTGATGAGCTTTCACGCGACCAAGGTGTTCAACACCTTCGAAGGCGGCGCGATCGTGTGCCCGGACGCGCGGACCAAGCAGCGCATCGATCACCTGAAGAACTTCGGATTCGTCGACGAAACCACCGTTGTTGCGAGCGGCATCAACGGCAAGATGAGCGAAATCAACGCAGCGTTCGGCCTCGCGCAACTTCGGCATGTCGACGCCGCGCTCGCCCGGCGCCGCGAAATCGACGAGATGTACCGCACGACGCTGAGTCACGTGCCCGGCATTCGCTGCCTGTCCAAGGGGACGGAAACGGTTGCCAACTGCTCGTATTTCCCCGTGCTCGTCGAAGCCGATTTCCCGCTTTCGCGTGACGCACTCTATGAGTATCTGCGCAAGCACGAGATCTATGCGCGCCGCTACTTCTATCCGCTGATCTCCGATTTTCCGATGTACCGCAATCTGCCCTCGGCCAACCGCGCCAACCTGCCGGTTGCCAGCGAAGCCGCGCTCAAGGTGCTGTGCCTACCGATCTATCCGGCCCTGAGCGACATGGACGTCGTGCGCGTCGTCGAAACGATCGCGCACGCCGGGCGCTAACGTCAGACGTGATTCGGCGACTCATCGAAATGCCTTGAATTGACAGGCAAATGCCGGTCTGTTCGCACGATCTTGCCGCCGATGCCAGTGTCAGAATGGCCTCAAACTCGGGACAGCTCCGCGATTGACTTTCAGAAACGTGAATTAGCGCCATGATGATTAATGTTGTCGAATATTTCGAAGCGGGTGCGCTAGCCCAGCATCCGAAAAAAACCGCCATCGTGGATGGCGAGCGCAGCTACACGTTCAGCGAACTGGAAGTTCACGCCAAGGAATTCGCCGCCGCGATCCGCACGCGCCTGAGCACGCCGAATCAACCCGTTGCCGTGTTCCTGCCCAAGTGCGCCGAAACGATCTTCGCCGACCTCGGCATCGTCTACGCCGGCAACTGCTACGCGAATCTCGATGTGAAGCTTCCCGCAGCACGTCTGAAGCTGATTCTCGAGAATCTCGCCGCGCCCCTCGTGGTGACCACGGCTCGCCTCGCCAACACGCTGCGCGACGTCGGTGTGCCCGATACAGCGTTGCTGCTCGTGGAAGACGTGATCGGCGCCGGCCTGCCTTGGGCCGACATCAAGCTCGAGTACCGCCTCGATCACGTCATCGACACGGACCCGCTTTGCATCATCCACACGTCCGGCTCGACGGGCGTACCCAAGGGCGTGGCGCTCAATCACCGCTCCACCATCGATTTCATGGACTGGGCCTTCGCGCGTCTCTCGCTCGATGGCAGCGAAGTCATCGGCAGCCTGTCGCCGCTCTATTTCGATATCTACTCGCTGGAACTGTTCCTTTGCCTCGCCAAGGGCGCCACGCTCACGTTGATTCCCGAGCAGACGGCGGCTTTTCCGGCGACCTTGCTCCAGTATCTGATCGAGCGGTCGGTGAGTTTCATCTTCTGGGTTCCGACGATCATGGTGAACATCGCGAACCAGGATCTGCTCGCGAAACTGCCGCCTGCCGCGTTGAAGAAAGTGTTGTTCGCGGGCGAAGTCTTCCCTACGCGGCCTCTGAACTATTGGCGCAAACATCTGCCGCAGGCCATGTTCGTCAATCTCTACGGCCCCATCGAGGCCACGGTGGATTGCACCTATTTCGTGGTGGACCGCGAACTCGGCGACGACGAAAAGCTGCCCATTGGTTTTCCGTGCCGCAACTCGGACGTCCTCATCCTCACCGACGAGGGCAAGGCTGCGCAGACGAACGAATACGGCGAGCTATGCGTTCGGGGCAGCTCGCTCGCGCTCGGCTACTGGAACAATCCGCAGAAAACGGCTGACGCGTTCACGCTCAATCCGCTGCGCACGCAGTATCCCGAACGCATCTACCGGACCGGCGACCTCGTCTATCGCAACGAACACGGCGAGATCATGTTCGTCGGCCGACGCGACTTCCAGATCAAACATCTCGGCTACCGCATCGAGCTGGGCGAGATCGAGCATGTCGCGTTGCAGGTGGAAGGCATTAGCCAGGCTTGCGTCGTGTACGACGCGCAGCAGAAACAGATCGCGCTGTATTTCGAATCGGCCGACGACATCGCGGCAGGCGTCATTCGCGCGCGGCTCGGCCAGCATCTGCCGAAATACATGC
Organism: Paraburkholderia sp. CNPSo 3076; assembly: GCF_026343935.1. Taxonomy (NCBI): domain Bacteria; kingdom Pseudomonadati; phylum Pseudomonadota; class Betaproteobacteria; order Burkholderiales; family Burkholderiaceae; genus Paraburkholderia; species Paraburkholderia sp. CNPSo 3076. The sequence goes on from NZ_JAPMAL010000015.1 coordinate 68,195, forward strand.
TGCCGACTGTTTGCGAGCGCGTACAGTCGATGCCCCGCAATCCCAATGGCAAGATCGACCGGCTTGCGCTGTCGGCAAAGCGGGCTGCAGAGCAGCAGGCCGTCGACGCATAAATGGCTCATGAACACGGAGTAGAAGTATGTTGAACGCAAAGTTGATTGAATTGCTCGCGAGCGTGCGTCCGGAATCCGATTTCGCACGTTCCAGCGATTTTCTGGATGACGGCCTGCTGGACTCGTTCGACATGCTGGCGTTCGTCTCGACGCTCGATAACGCCTTCGGCATTTCGATCGACGGCCTCGACATCGTGCCGGACCACTTTCGCAACCTGGAATCGATCAGCGCGTTGCTGAGCCGATACGAGGTCACCCAGTGAACCTGCTTTTCGAGAGCAAGCGCATTGCAGCGTTGCTGACGGTCGTACCGGCGAACGAGCAATCGTTCATCGACGACATGAAGGCCTTCGATTTCCCCGAAGCGCGCTCGCGCAAGCTCATGGAAGTGATGGGCTACGACCGCCATCGCCTCGTCTCGCCCGGCACGTGCGTTTCGGATCTCGCCGTATTCGGCTTCGAGCATCTGTTCGACAAGCACGGTCTCGAGCGCGACAGTCTCGATGCGCTGATCCTCGTCACGCAGACGCCGGACTATCTGATGCCGCCGACGAGCAGCATCATCCAGGGCCGTCTCGGCTTGAAGCAGGACATGTTCTGCGTCGACATCAATCAAGGCTGTGCCGGGTTCGTGATCGGACTGATGCAGGCCTTCATGCTGCTCGACCAGAAGCACATCCAGCGCGTCGCGCTAGTGAACGCCGACGTTATCAGCCGCAAGACCTCGCCGCGCGATCGCAACAGCTATCCGCTCGTCGGCGACGCGGCTTCGATCACCGTCGTGGAGAAGGCGTCCGCAGCCGGCACGACCCACGCGAACGTCAAGTTCGACGGCACGCGCCACGGCGCATTGATGATTCCGGCCGGCGGAATGCGCATGCCGTCGTCGGCGGCAACCGCCGAATTGAGCGACGCAGGCGACCACAATTTCCGCGCGCTCGACCATCTGACGATGGAAGGCTCGGACGTGTTCACGTTCGTGCAGACCGAAGTGCCGCCGATGATCGCGTCGCTTTGCGACGATGCGGGTGTGTCCAAAGAGCAGATCGAATGGTTTCTGTTTCATCAGCCGAACCGCTTCATGCTGCAAAAGCTCGCGGACAAAATCGGCATTCCGCATGCGAAAGTGCCGATGAATGTCGTGGAAAAGTACGGCAACAGCAGCGGCGTGACGATACCTATGGCCATCGTCGAGAATCTCTCAGAAGTCCTGAATGACCGCGAAGCCCTTGTGTGCCTCGCCGGTTTCGGCGTGGGGCTGACCTGGGCGTCGATGCTCATGCGTCTTGGCCGCCTGGATGTGTGTGAAATGGTGCAGTACGCGTAACTGGAGTATGCAAATGGAAAAAGCGAAATTTTATGCCGACCTGGCCGAACTGCTGGAAGTCGACGAGATCGATCCGGCGCTGGCGCTGGATCAGTACGACAACTGGGACTCGCTGACCGCGCTGGCGCTGATCGCCATGCTCGACAAGGAGTTTGGCGTGTCGATGACCGCCAAGGGACTCGGCCAGTTTGAAACTGCCGCCGATCTGTACGCCGAACTCGACAAGCTGAAGGCCTGACCAGCCATGTCGCATCCGTTGGGCCTCGCGGGCCACAAGATTCTCGTGACAGGCGCCGCGTCCGGCATCGGGCTGGCGACCGGGCGGCTCTTGCGCTCGCTCGGCGCGTCCGTCGTCGCCGTCGATTATGACGAGAGCCGCCTGGCGCACAACTGGGGCGACGATCCGACCGGTGGCAGCACCAGCCATTGCTTCGACCTCCTCAATACCGAAGGCATTCCCGCCTTCATGAGTGATGTTACAAGCAAGGAAGGCACGCTCTCGGGTCTCGTTCACGCCGCCGGGCTCAGCTCGATCTCGCCGACGCGCCTGCTCACGCCCGCGCGGTATCGCGATGTGTTCAGCGTCAATGCGGAAGCCGCGCTGGCGCTACTGCGCGGCTTCCAGAATCGCAGCGTCTGCCGCGAAACCGGCGGGTCGGTTGTCTTCATCTCGTCCGTGATCGGCCTCGTCGGCTCGGCCGGCGGCAGCGCGTATGCGATGTCGAAAGCGGCGCTGAGCGGACTCGCCAAATCGGCGGCGCTCGAATACGCCCCCCGGAAAATCCGCGTCAACTGCGTCGCGCCGGGGTTCGTCCGGACCGCCATGTACGAGCAGAATTCACGGTTGTGGAGCGACGCCCAGCGCGAACAGATCGAAGCCGCGCATCCGCTGGGGCTCGGCACGCCGGAAGACGTCGCCAACGCTGCGGCATTTCTCGTTGCCGACGCCGCGCGCTGGATCACCGGCACCGTGCTGGTCTGCGACGGCGGGTACACCGCATCGTGAGCGAAGCGTCCATGAATCATGCACTGTGCAGTCTCGTGACCGGCGCATCGTCGGGGATCGGCCGGGCGACGGCCATCCAACTTTCCAGCACGCGCCGCCTCTTGTTGCATGGCCGCGACCGCACACGGCTAGAGGAAACGCGCCGACTGTGCGCGAATCCCGAACACCATCTGCTGTGGGCCGCCGATTTGTCGGCGGTAGACGCAATCGAGGCGAGCTTGACGGATTACCTCGCTTCCCACGGCGTGCGCATCGAAGAGTACGTCCATTGCGCGGGTATGTGGAATATCGGCCCGCTGCGGCTGCTCGAACGCGCGACCGCAAGCGAAGTCATGAACGTGAATTTCATGTCGGCCGTGGAAATTTCGCGCCTGCTCACGAGGCGCAAGATCAACGACAAGGCGCTGCGCAACATCGTCTTCGTCTCGAGCACGGCCAGCCAGTTTGGCGCACGCGGCACGAGCATCTACTGCGCAAGCAAGGGCGCGCTGGACGCCTACATGCGCGCGCTGGCTGTCGAGCTCGCGCCCAACGTTCGCGTGAACTCGGTGCTGCCGGGCGCGATCCGCACGCCCATGACGGAGTCGATGCTCGCGGACCCCGTGCTGCTCGAACGCATGGAAAGCCACTATCCGCTGGGACTCGGGCGCGAGGACGATATCACGCAGGCCGTGGCGTTCCTGCTGTCGGAATGCGCGCGCTGGATCACCGGTCAGCAACTGGTGGTCGACGGCGGCCGCACCATCAACATTTCTGGCTGACGCCCCACACCGCCATCATGGAAACACGCAAGAATCTCGTTATCGTCGGCGCGGGCGATCTTGGCAGGGAAGTGCTCGTCTGGGCCGAACAGGCCATCGCCGCGGGCACGCCGTGGCGCATCAAAGGCTTCCTGGACAGCCGCCAGCACATACTTGGCCCTTACGATTGCGGCGCGCCGCTGCTCGACTCGCCCGAGGAATATCGCCCGGATAGCGACGACGTGTTTCTGTGCGCCATGGGCGACCCCGCAAGCAAACGCAAATACGCTGCACTGACGGAAGCCAAAGGCGCGGTCTTCGCCACGCTGATTCATCCGACCGCGCTCGTCGGCACACGCGTCGAGATCGGTGCAGGTTCCATCGTTTGCCCGTTCACGCAGTTGTCCTGCGACATCCGCATCGGCCGCCACGTGATGGTGGGCACGCACAGCAGCGTGGCGCACAACACGGAAGTCGGAGACTTCAGCCAGATTTCCGGCGGCTGCCAGCTCAATGGCCACGTCAGTGTGGCCGAGAACGTCTTTCTCGGCAGCAGCGCCACCTTGCTGCCGAAATGCCGTGTCGGCGAAGGCGCATATGTCGGCGCGGGCAGCGTGGTCCTGCGGCGCGTCAAGGCGCGCACGAAGGTCTTCGGCAATCCCGCGCTGGCGTTCGGCGAAGTCGAGGCCTGACTCCGGACATGAATTCTCGTTCGCCCTGCTCGACGCTGAGCGACCCGCGCGCCTATCTCGCGCAGCTAGGCTACGACACGCCGCCGCCGCCCACGCTCGACACGCTACGCGCGCTGCAAGAGCGCCACGTTTGCCGATTCCCGTTCGAGAACCTGTCGACACTGCTGCGTTTGCCCGTTCCGATCGACACGCAATCGCTGGAACACAAGATCGTGCACGGCGGCCAGGGCGGCTATTGCTACGAGCTCAATCTGCTTTTTCTCGCGCTGCTGCGAGCGTTGGGGTTCGACGCGCGGGGTGTGACGGGGCGCGTCGTGATGGGCACCCGCGAAACGGCGTGGCCTCCGCGTACGCATCTGCTGATCCTCGTGACGTTCGAAGGGCACGGGGACTACATTGCCGACGTCGGATTCGGACGCATGGTGCCGAGCGTCCCGCTGCGTCTCGTCGCCGACGAGCCGCAAGCCACGCCGCTTGAGTGTTTCAGCCTCGTTGCGGGCAATGGCCAGTATACGCTTCAAGCGAAAATTTCGGGCATCTGGCGCGCGCTTTATGTGTTCGATTTGCAGCGCCAGGAAGAAATCGACTTCGAGATCGGCAACTGGTACATCTCCACGCACCCTACGTCGCCGCTCGCCTTGCAACTGATTGTCGCGCGGCCGGGGGTTGGGCTGCGCAAGAGCCTGATCAACGGCGCCTACGCGGTGCACCACATAGACGGCGCCACCGAGCGGCGGCAGATCGACCGCGCGGGCGAACTGCTCGAACTGCTCGAACATGAGTTCGGCATTCGCGTGCCGCAGTATCCCGCTTTAACCAGCGTACTGGAGCGCCTTCTTTGCCACTCCTCTCAAACAGGCGTTCGATCGCCCTGAATACAGCCATGGCAAACACCCAAAAAGCGATTCCCGCGGGCCTGACCGAACTGGTGAGCCGGGTATCGTCAGAAACGTTCGATCTCGACGTCTATCGCCGGGCGGGCTGCTTCGTCGTGCGCGGCGCGATTCCCGCTGCCGTGGTGCGCGAATGGCAAGCCGAGTGGGATGCGTTCTACCAAACCATTCAGGCCGGACGGGACGTCAACAAGGCCAATCCCGTCGCGCTGGCCGAGCAACCCACTGGCCCGCTCGCCGAGATGTATCGCGAGCCCGCGCTCGTCGACGTCATGCGCACGCTGTTCGGCGAGCACGTCGCGCTCTACAACCATCGTTTCGTCATCAAGGACCGGTTCAGCACCGGCAAGGTGTTTCTGCACCAGGATTCCTGCTATCACCTCGGCAATGTGAACAAGTGCAGTTTCTTCGTCCCGCTGACCCACGCGGACAAAGACAACGGCGCGATGACATTCCATGTGGGCTCGCACCGGCTGGGCTTTCTCGGCGACGCCGGCGAGATCAACCCCGACAGCTTCGAAGTCGAGTGGCCGAAGATCACGCCCGAACTGAGCCCGGGCGACTTCGTTGTCATGAACAGCGCGCTGTGGCACGAGTCCGGGCCCAATACGTCCGGGCGCGACCGTGTCTTGGCGGACACCATCGTTCAACCCGCCGACGACCCCACGGGCGAAGCGCTCATCTGCGGCGAATGGCAAACCGATATTTTCTTTTCTCACCACAACTGCATTCGCTACTTCGCCAATTCGCGCGTGCTGCGCAACATGCGCTACGAGAAGGAACTGGCGTCGCTGCGCGAAGCGGCGCCGGCGGCCTGAGGCGGACGGGCGCGGCCCTTTGGCTTGTCCGTGCGGATTGCCCGCCGGGCGCTAACAGACCTTAAAAATAAAAAAGGCTTGTGCCAGTCGCACAAGCCTCTATTCATTCGCGCAAACAGACTTTGGCGCGCCCGGCTGGGATCGAACCAGCAACCCCTGCCTTCGGAGGGCGGGAAATTCGATCCGCGCCCATCCAGCGACATCCAAAATAATTACTCAAGCCACTGATTTTACTTAAAAATAAGTACATTGCCGTCTGACAAGATCCAGCCTAGAATTTCCGTACAGTTTCCGTACGAATATCATGGCCACCTCTATCATCAGCAAGACCGCACGCGACCGACTGCCCCCGCGCCGGGAACCCTACTTCACTCGGGTTCAATCCGGTCTCTACGTCGGGTTCCGTAAACTAGTCGAGGGCGATGGAACCTGGATTGCTCGTAGACGCAACGAGGCGGGCAAACAGGAATATAAGGCGCTCGGTACCCTCCCGAACTTCGATGACGCGGTGAAAGCTACCCTCGAATGGTTGAAGGCTGTGGACGCCGGGGTGTCCACCAAGACCACGACAGTCAAGGATGCCTGCGAGCACTACGTCAAGCATCTGGGACTGCACAAAGGCGCCTCCAGTAAATCAGACGCCGAAGGTCGCTTCAAACGGCTTATCTACAGCGACAAGATCGGTCGCATTGACCTGTCGAAGCTGCGCACCTCGCACGTGAAGGATTGGCTCGCTGAGCAAATCAGTGAAATCGAAGAGGCCGCCGAGGACGAAGATGACCTCCGGCGCGCCAAGGATTCGGCGAACCGCAACCTCGCTTCGTTGAAAGCAGCGCTGAATCTCGCGCTACATGATCGCCTCGTCGCAACCGACGCAGGATGGAAAACCGTCACGAAGTTCAAAGACGTCGGGCGTCGCCGGCAGTCGTTTCTACCGGCAGAGCAACGAACCGCCCTAATCAATGCCTGCCCGGAAGACATCCGGCAACTTGTCAAATCTATGTTGTTCACCGCAGCTCGCCCGGGCGAGCTCGCACGCGCCTGCGTTAAACATTTCGACCGCCAGCAAGGCACACTCGGCCTTGATGGGAAGACCGGGCATCGCATCGTTTCGCTGTCGTCGGCGGCGATCCGCTTCTTCGAGGAGCAGACCAAGGGCAAGATCGCCAACGCCCCCATCTTCTCAACAGAGTACGGCCAGCCTTGGAACAAGGACTCGTGGAAGAAGCCTTTCAAGGAAGCGGTCAAATCAGCTCAGCTTCCTGCTTCTGCAGTGATGTACTCGCTCCGCCACACGGCGATCAGCGAAATGATTTCGAGCGGCATCGACAGCTTTGAGGTGGCCCGGATGGCCGGGACGTCGACCGAGATGATCGACAAGCATTACGGACATTTGCGCCACGACCGCATGCGAGCGAAGCTCGATGCGATTGACATCATCTAGAACAAACGGACCGAGACCCATACGCCGGAGCTTGCCGGCGTTGGTTATACAACGCCAAGGCACAAGCACGCAGCTCATGGCCGCCGATTCCTGCGGCACTCACGCGCCCCTTGGGGAACTTTCGGCCAGCTCCGTCCCCGAATGCAGCCCCGCCCTAGCTTTGAGCTCAGTCACGCAGAAGCCACGCATAGGGCGGCCAACAACATTAAACCAATCCACTGTTCTCACCATCATCTCCGTCGGCTTCGGAATTACTCCCCGACGGCTCCTCGTCGCCAGTCGCTAAGCCTGACCATTCGCGCGCAATGGTAGCCCAGTCAACCCTTCTTTCAGATGCGCCAGTCCACACATCCCAAAAATCAGGATCATCGGACTGCGGGCGATGCTCGGTCGGAAGCTCGTCCATTTCAACCAACACGGGAATAGGTGTTGCCCAGCCCAACAGAATCGCCTGGCGCGACGGTAGACTGGGCAATTCTCGAAGCAAGCCTCCGACGTTGTCTGGGACAAGACGCCCAACGAGGTCCTGATCGCTATCGTTCACTATGCGATGCAGTAGGAACGTGTTGCACTGCGCAAGGACCGTCGGCGAAAGCTCCGATGGACGCTGAGACGATAGAACCAAACCAAGCCCGAACTTGCGGCCCTCGCGAGCGATGCGCTCAAATACTTCGCGGCACATTTGCGCGGGCGACGCTACGGACGCTTCGTCCTCTCTGCCGCGCCGTACGAAGGTGTGCGCTTCCTCCAGAACAAGTACGGTCGGAAGCGCTTTGCCCTCTGGGTGCTGGCGCCGATAACGCTGCATGGATTCAAAAATGAGCCGTGATAGGACGGCGACGACAACATGGACCACATCCGACGGAACCAAGGATAGGTCGACGATGGCCAGCGGCCCGTTGGCAGCACCATCGTTGCCAACATAATCTTCCAACCAGTCGGTAAAGGTCGTCGGAGGATCACGGGCAATGACCGATCCCAGTCTCTGGTCCGCGAGCATGCTTTTGATCCGGAGGCCAAGCGTGGACACGAAAGCCGCCACATTGCCACCTTGTTCGATCGCCACGCGCTCCAAGTGATCCGCCAAAAGCGTTACGTCGAACGGCCTCGGCGCATCTTCGCTAATGGGCGCAGTACTGGCGAGGTCCGGCAGGGTCTCGGCGACACTAGTAAGTGAGCTCCGAACCGATTCGAGGTCGACTACGGAAAAATCGTTGAAATACTGCCCTGAGCGCCGACCGTCAACAACTCGTTTGGTTAAAGTTGCCGTTTCGCTCAGAGAGGCCTTTACATCCGCATCGGTTACCGATCCGGCGAACTCCTCGACGTCGGCAGCAATCGTCTCTAGAAGTCTCGCGCATTCAAACCGGACTCGCGCGGCGCCGGCGAAGGCCTGCGTGCCCTGGTTCAACAACGCACCCACACGAACTGCGTATGAAACAAGGTATCGACGAACAATGGCTTCCCGCGGCACACCTTCCGTCTGTCCACTTTTAAGCTCCCGAATGCCTTGGAACAGCATGGGCCGTTGCGCACCAGGCTGAGCATGGGCGACGGATGCCCATTCATGCCCGTTCCACATCCATGCAGGAACATCGAGCGGTCGCACCGGCGCCTCGACGGGCGGAACGCGGAACAATCGGTGCTTGTCGCCAAAGTCACGAAAGCCTTTCGCGTACTCGCCATTCGGGTCCAGCACGACAAACCGGCTGTTAGGTTGATCAGTCGCCAAGCCTCGTTTCACGCGCTCCTGCCGAGCGGCATCCAGCGACCATCGGATCAACCCTGCGACTGAGCACGATTTACCACTTCCGGTATTGCCCAGCACCGCCAAATGCCGCCCGAATATTTTGTCGGGGTCAACCATAATGGCCGCGCTGGCGGTCATGGGCGAGGACCCGATCCTGACACGTTTGTCCGAGTCCTTAGCTCCGACTATGGCTTCCACCTGAACCGGTGTGGGCATCAATACCTGATCCCCGACTGACGGGAAGGCGACAACCCCGCGCGACAACTCGTACTTGACCTTGTTCGTGTGCCGATCGCGGACGGTCGTCAAAGTGCCAACGGGCGCAACAGCCATCCGCCGCAGCGGAAAAGGAAGATCGATGAGCCCGAGGTCCCTAGAACCTGGTCCTTTGGGATAGCCGGACCGCTCGACGCCGACCCAGCTTATATAACAAACCGTGGCGCCTGCTTCGTTGGGTACCAGAACGTAACCATTTATCCGTGGAAACGACGCCGGAGTACCCGTGTTCAAGGCCGTTGCTTGCGGCGCTTCCATCTCAAGCACCAGTCGAATTTCGTTTGGCGACACCGACTCAACCGTGCCGACTACCAATCCCGCGAGCTGTTCGATGGGGCTGGTCATAAAGGCACCTCAAAATCATCGCCGCTCGACGATGATGCAGATGCAACGCCGGTTTCGGTCACTGGCGGCGGCGTGCCCGGCAGAGGCGGCGGAGCAGAGCCGGTTCCCCCGCCATCGCTACTACCATTGCTCGCATTCGACGACGCGAAAGGGCGATTCTTGAGCAACTCGGTCATCCGGCTCGTGATGAAGTCGATCGCCGGCTTGGGCAGATAATGCGTGACAAGGTTTTGCAGATGCGCGAAATGCGCCCCAACGAGGAGTGATATTTGCGCGGGTCGGGCCGCGTTGTTATAAAAGGACTGGACCCGGTCAAATGACTCGGGTTTCATCCCGAAAGCGATGATCACTATGTGCGTGGATGGAATGGAGAGCATGTCGAGCAGAACACGGTTCACGTGATCGTCGCCAAAGCCATAACCGTAGATGACCAGCACCGAATTAGCCCGGCATAATGCCGCCGCAAAGTCCCGAAAGAGTTCGGCATAGGGATAGGCCGTCGTTTCTACATCTTTAGCCGGATTCGGATAGATCATCACTGTATCGATCGGCTGCCGAGGTACGTCCGAATGATCTCTGCCGGCGCCGAACGGAATGCCGACGCGGTGCATTTGCTTTGTTCGAGGATCGATGTGCCAGTCAAGGGAGCCGTGAAGCTTCGTTAGCCGGATCACTCCCTCCATGAAACGCGGCTCGCCACGGATGCCGGGCGGGTTGTAGTGCATGTCAACATCAACGCGAGTTGAACGGAAAACGGGATTGAGTGCCCCAACAAACCTGTCGATAATGCGTATCCCGGCTAAATCGCACCCATACTCGATCAGTCGGTCGTAGTTCGTCGTGAATACGTGGAGCCGTTCTCGCGATGCCGATCGACTGGCGAAGCTCAAGAGGAACGATTGAACTACTGACACGCCAGCCTTCCAGTTGTCGTCGCTTGCCTGCGCAATGGCACGTTCGGTGTCCAGTAAGGAGCCAAGGAAGTTCAGCAAAGCAGCGTCCATGCAATCCTGCAAAGCTCGTTGATCGTCGACATCACCGATGACCTTCAAACCGTCGAGTACCATCAGCGCGCTGCGAAACTGATCCTCAATATTTGCATCGCCCCGCCCCATGGACGCCGCAGAATTTTTGGCGTACGCGTCGATCCTGTCGTCATACTTCGAACCGAAAGCAACCGTACCCATGCCAGTTGCCGCAGCCTTCGTTTGATAGCTGACGGCCGCTGTGAAGCCACTGCCGATCAAGAGGTTAAGATGCTCGGACTGAAAAACGGCAGATAGCCAAGGTTCAATGTGCCTGCGGGCGGCCGCCGCGAACTCGTCCAACGCGCCCTCCTCGGTCGGTATCTCACTGAACCACTGTTCATTCGCCCCCACCTTGTATCCATGCAAGTCCCACGGCATACCGTCCCCCTTTCAAAACGATGCGAGCAGGTGAAACCAAAAGATACGATCGGCAATCGGGAAGTTCATACCCTTTCGCGCACTGCATTCAACCATTTTCCATTTGCCACTAGAGCAGGTGTTCTCAGCTGGCGCAGCACCTGTTGGTCAAGCATTTGCGTTTGGATACGACGTCAAGGATGAAACGGCTTCCACGACACGCGCAAGGTGCGCTTCATAGGGCGTATCGATGTTCGAGTTGTTGGTCTTTTGAGCCCAATATTCTCGTTGCTGCGTGTACCAGGATCGCAGATTAGGCGCCGCGTCCCGGATGAATGTCTCGGGGCTTTCCCGGTGAAACGTATGGTTCGTGTAACGATGCGGTTGCGCATAGTACAACGCGTAGTCTTCGCACTGAGGCAGGCAGGCGCGATGCCCATAGTGAAGCGCATAGGGTGCATGAAGGTACGGAAACTCCGGCAAGTTCTCCTCGGCCAGCCACCACACCTCCGCGTCGTTTGCGGACAGCTTTCGGCAGCACACCTCGCACGTTGCGCCCCGTCGTCCTGCGAGGGGCTGGGCAATAGGTTGCAGTATGTTTTTTCGTATGTTTTGTTGGATCGTCGAGAGCTTCTCTGTCCGCGTCTGGCCGTGCGTCTGCCCCAGAAAAAACCACAAGATCCAGGTTGAACTCGCTATCGCTATCGAGCCAATAACGACCATGGCCACGATCGATAGCGGCGAGGCGATCAGCGTTCCGACAAGCTGCAGAACGAATCCTATTGAGAGCGTGATACTGCCTAAGATCGCAAAGAAGTTGAGAACTGGCTCGTACTGTATGTTACGGGTCGCCATGTCATGGATCGGCGGCAACTGCCTAAGCGTCGAAATACGCTCCTGCCTGGCGGTCAGTTGCGCCCCCGCTAGCAATGTACCGCCGATGACCCCGAGCACCATCCCCAGGGTGTTGAACACGGTGGCAAGCGTATTTTGGTAGGCCGCGGAACGGTTACTGGCTTCCATCGTTTCGATCCGCTGCTCCTGCACCCGGTCCGCCTCTTGCGCGCGTCTTACCTGCTTTGCCAATGCGGCCTGCCGGTTTGACATCGCTCTAATCGTCTCCGATTGCGCGCCGAGGGCCGCACGATCGGCGGCTTCCTGGTGTTCTAATGTGTCGGTCTTTTGTAATCGCTCGCCCGGTGGATTCCCCCCCTCCTTAAGGCTCTCAGGTGCTGCGGCTGCCAGCGCTAGGCCACCGCCGAAGATAAGCGCGATAACTACGGCTGCGCGTTCAGCGTGTTTGCGAAAAGGCATCGTGTGTGATCGGCATGTAAAGGAATGGGAGCAACACTGCCATCCGACTCGTCGCGATCTTATTCCTTAATGGAAAGTCTGGGGCCGAGATGGGGATGATGCGCAATCTTTTACGGCGCGATACCGTCAGCGCTCAAATAAAGACGCGGGCAGAAAGCATCGAGCCGCAGTGTACCCAGCATTGGTCAGCCGCAATCGGCACGTCGCCGCTCATCGCAGGGCGGATTCGAACCAAAGCGACTTCAGCCCCGCAGTGGACGTGACCACCTCAAATCAAAGTTCTGGGACAATGCACGGAAATCAATACTCGCCTGGAAGCGTCCTTGAGCACACAAGAACCGTACAATCCGCTCGCCAAATCCAACCTCGGGGAAAGCATCGCCGGAGCGCTGTTACGCACTCCAGCTTACCCGCTAAGCGATACCAAGCGCTTGGCGGGTGCGGGCATCTACGCCCTTTACTATATCGGTGACTTCCCGCCCTACGCCCCCATGAGAGACAGCAATATCGAAGGCCGCTTCGAGAGGGCTATTTATGTTGGCAAAGCCGTTCCGAAAGGTTCTCGCAAGGGTAGTCTTGAACTTGAAACGGCGACGGGAAATGCGCTGCACCGACGCCTTAGCCTGCATAGGCGTTCAATAATGACGGCAAGTAACCTCGAATCGGAAGACTTCCATTATCGGGCGCTAACGGTGGATGATGTCTGGATTTCGCTTGGCGAACGAGTGGCAATCGAGAGATTCCAACCCCTGTGGAACAAAGTCATTGATGGCTTTGGCAACAACAAGCCCGGACAGGGTAGAGAGGGTCAGGTGAAATCGCTATGGGACACGCTTCATCCCGGAAGGAGAAGCGAATTGCCGGATAACCCACTAACCGAAAGCGCGATCAGGCTCCGGATTCAAGACTTCTTTAGCGGCCAACTCCCCGCATCAGAACTGCTGACTGAAGTGGACGAAGACGAGTCATAGAGGCAAGGGTGCCTCCTGCGGACGAGCCATCGAAGCGCTAGAGGGCAAGCTTCGGCGCATTACCAATGCCTAGGTAAGGTGATGCGCAACCCAAGCATAAGCTAGTTACAGTTCCCAAGTCGATCGTACTGCGGCGCTAGCCTAATTCTGCCCACTAGCCCAGCTAGCATTTCGGCCTTTCGAGTTTCACATTCCCAGATTACAAGAACGTTCCAGCCTAATGCCTCCAATTCGGCTGTCTTGCGGGCATCACGCGCTACATTACCCGCCAGTTTCGGCCCCCAGAAGTCCAATCGGGACTTCGGCAGCCGGCTCGCGGGACAGTCCGGGTGGCAATGCCAAAAGCAGCCGTGCACGAACACAACGATACGGCGACTACGAAAGACCAAATCGGGCGCCCCCGGCAAACGCCGGTCATGGAGGCGGTACCGCAAACCAGCCGCATGCATCGCTTTGCGCACCCGCATTTCGGGCTTAGTGTCCCGGGAGCGCACCAAGGCCATCTGGGCGCTACGGGCAGGATCAACGGCACCCATTGCCTTATTCCGATGGAGGCTCGCTGGCAACGCCTATGGCCAAAGTATCCTCATCGTCGATAACTTCTTCCGCCGTCATAGCCGCGTTCTGAGCGAACGAGGCCAGAAATTGCCGGACGATGCGTACACGACTGCGGTAAGGTTGATTGACAGTGAAATGTTCGGTAATGCGCTGTGTTATGACGTCGGGAGACATCTTGTCTTCCAAGGACTCCGCCATTGCCCAAGCACGCCCCGGATGCATGACGTCCCAAGGGGAGCGTTTGTTGGCGCGTGTTTTCGCAGCGTCGCCGTGCTTGCTTATGCCCCAGCATATCCCAACTTCGTTGTTCCAGATCGGTTTAAACGTGCCGATCAGGTGGCGTTCCGCGACCAACTGAGCATTGGTCGCGCAAACCAAACGTCGGCACAGGAAGTCTTCGACTTTCAACGGATGTGCCAATCCGTTCTTGGTGGCATATTCACCCACAGTCTTGATCATACGTCGATGATCCGCAAGACGACCGTATAGCTGGGGCCCTTGCTCGCGCGATGTTCGGGCGTCGGCAGCTTTAGGATCTGCCTTGCCAACATATATCGGCGTCTCCGAGTGTGCGACGGCGGCATACGCGGGATGCTCACCTTTGTAGTAGATCGCGTAGACCCCAGATCCGTACGTTCGAGCGATGCGTGCAAGCGGCACCCTGTCCTGGGCTATCAACGCTAACGCGACCAGGCGTCCGGCCGTCTCTGGATTGGTCGGGTCAAACGATGCTCCGGGATCTTTTATGGGATCAAGATCTGAGCGGGCATTCTCGATCTCGCCCATGATAGCAAGCAGCTCGGCCATGGCCTTATTGGCCGCAGGACGTGTAAGCGTCGGCAACAACCCTTTTAGGACCGCAAGACGCTCCCGCAACTCGTCAATTACCGCCTGTTCAGGGCGATTTGCTTTTTTGACCATCAGGCCGCCGCTTGCTCTTCGTTACCAACGGCAATCGTCCTCGCGATCCACTCGCCCATCGCTGCTGCAAGGGGCGCTGGAACCGCATTACCAAGTTGCCGCATGCTTTCGCTCCAGGAGCGCGGAAATAGATAGGTGTCTGGCAAACCCTGAAGACGCGCGGCTTCACGAGTCGTGAAATACCGTACCGACTGGTCGTCCCGCACCATCATGTTTTCGCCACCCGGAACCCCGTGGTCACCGGCCTTGAGTGCCTTAGCCGGTTGGTCCAACGGGCTGCCGGTATGACCAGGATAAACGCGCGCGCCATCCTGGAATACGTGATTCCGCTCACCATTCGGCTCGCCAAGCCCTGCCAGCGCATCCCGCACCGTGACCCACGGCTTTCCCGCAGGGGGCTCTTCGAGTGACCTAAGGCGTTTCACCAAAGTGCGGTCGATGGTCGGGATCTCGGTATCGGCCGGCCGTTTCAACTCATGCCGACACCAATAGTCACCACTTACCCACTGATCCCAGAGAAGTCGTTCACGCGAATGGGTCGGCACTGGGTGAGCCAGTGTAACGCCAAGGTCCGAGCGAATACCCGCTACGATCACCCGATGTCGCTTTTGAGCAGCACCATAGTCAGCTGCGTTGACCTGCGCCACAAGTACGCTATATGCCGGTGGCATGTTCGACGCCTCTAGCCGCCGCGTGTGGGCAAGGTGATCCTCTTCCGCGCCCCGCACCATCTCCGGATGGTGCAAATGCGCGATGATCCAACGCAGGTAATGCGCAAATGTAGGCCGAACAAGTCCGCGAACGTTCTCAAAAAGAAAAGCACTTGGGCGCGCTTCGCGTACGGCACGGATTGCTTCCGGCCACATGTCCCGCGCATCGTCCTGTCCACGATGCTTTCCGCCGATGGAAAATGGCTGGCACGGGGGGCCACCAGCGACGAGGTCAAGACCCACAAAGCGCTGCCAGTTCACGTCCCGCACATCGCCGGGCTTTTCAATCGGCCATTCGCGCACGTGCTTGATACCGCGCTTGCGATTGTGAATTACCGTTGCAACCGCATCGGTATCCCATTCGACCATGTATTCGTGATGGAAGCCGGCGCGGGAGAGGCCAAGAGCCAAGCCACCGCAGCCGCTGAACAGCTCGACGCTACGCATCATGACCTTCCCCGGTATGTAGATTGAGCGGAAGTTGGCCGCCGTTTGCTTGTTCAATGAGCCTTTCCGCTGCGCGTCGCACAAGCCAAGCGATAGCCACGCCATTTTCCTTCGCGATTCTCTCTAACTCAGCGTACTGCTGCCGATTGAATGTCGTTGTCACACGCACTGCGTCCCGCCCATCTTTCCCCATTACTCCTCCTTCCGCGGCTTTCCGCAGCGATCCGCGGCTATGCCATTTTGCCGTGAAAAGAGGCGTCGTACAAGCTACGAACGGCACTTTGTTCCCAACCGCCTCGCAACGAGCACGAATGATCTGTATATATATACAGTATTTTGAGCAGGCATGTGCGCCCTGTTCGCATCGCTCTCGTCGTGTTGGGTGCCACAGAAAGTGAAAACTGCCAGGTAAGTGAGAAAAACTACTGCCACAGATAGCGAAAAAATCCGATCGCTCGTACAAAGACAGACGCCCGGCATGACCGGGAGTTGTTTTGAGGGGACGTTCGGCGGCACCGCTTCTTTGGCTCGGCGGGCATCGCTTATCGTGTGGACCTTACCCTCGCCTCACTACTGCATCTTCAAGCCGCTGGAGCAGTGCAATCGAGTCCGCAGCGGCAAGCTCGGGAAAATGCGCCGGGCTGAACCGGATATACATCGCCAGGCCGCCTGTGGAAGTAAAGCGTGGCTGAACAATGCGCATGTGCTGTAGAACGTCAAACAGTCCTTCGTCCAGAGTCAGAAACCGGACCCTGAGACGAATGGGAAATTGCCGGGCGACCGCCTTGACCATCGCGACACGCGAGATGGAGTGGACATCGGCGAGCACGTTATGGGTGTTCGGTTCGGTAGGCTTGATGACCTTGCGCGCGGCGTCGCTCCCATACAGGCAGGCGAGGAAGAGCACCACGATTGGGTCATTGGCGGCTAGCCCGGTCAACAGGGCGAGCCGAACGAGTTCGTTTTCGACCCTCGGCCGCTCGCGCCTAGCCACCTTCTGGGCAATGAGCGGAGCTGCCTTGACGAGGAAATTGGCGCGTTCGTCCCACTGGCTCTCCTTCATGCCCGTAAAAAGCCCGGCCACAGAGTCCTTGCGGCCGCGCAGATACGCTGCGTCCGTGCTCGCCTGCCTGAAGAACTGGCCGATCGCACCGGTTTCCGTCTCCAAGCACGCGGCCTTTTCCTCTGTGCTGTCTTCCCCCTTCTTCTCGCCCTCCATAATGGACAGCAGTGGGCTAAGACTGTGCTCCGGCACATCGAGCGTTCGCAGCCACTCAAGGTAGGCTTGCTTTTTCGGATCCGGCTGCGCCCTGCCCGCAATGGCGTGCTTGATGAGCGAGATGACGTTACGGTCAAGTAGGAAGAGAGCTTTGGTCTGCACGTATGCGGAACTCATTGCGAATGCCTCAGATGTGATGGACCTCAGTCATCCAGCGCCCCTTCGCGCGCGATGAACAGATCGCGATGGCGTTTCAGCTGGTCGAGGGACGGGTGGTCGTCCAACTCGAGGGGAAGCGCAGCGAGGCGGCGACCGCGATACTGGGCGTACTCCGTCCATTCCAGTGACCGCGATACGACTACACGCCACTCGGCATCGACCGAGATCAGGTGTAGATCGAACAACGTGTGGATGTCGGCGCGCAGCAAAAGCCCGTTGGAGGTGGCGTAGTTGGTCTCGACCGCATGGGGGACGATGTGCGCCGCCTCGAGCAACGGCTCGACCGTTGAGCCGCTGACGGCACAAGTCGTTCGGTACTTGCTCAGGAGCCGGTCACGGAATTCGTCCTGGCCACGGCGCGTCTTGATGGCGACCAGTTGTCGGTCCTCGCCATCCTGTCCGCCATTGGCGGTACCAGCAGCCGGCGCGTCGAGGCTGGTGACTGACGTCGCTGCTTCACCCACCGGAGCGGCGCCGGCGTGATGTCCGCCGGACGGCTCAGATGTGAAGCGGCGGAAATCCACGTACTGCTGCTTGAGGTTGTAGCCTACTGTCCGCCATCCCGCACGCTGCCAAGCGGCGGCCCAGACATGCGAGTCCGTGTTGCTCCAGAACGGCGGGTGGTCGTAAGCCGAGGGCGGCAGGCGCGTCGGAAGCATCCTGCTGATCTCTTCAAACGTAAGCCGCGTGGTATCGCCCGGCTGGTTGCGCAGATGCGCTTCGAGGGCGTCGTATTTTGCCATGTCGTTAGGGGCTGCACGCTTGGCGCGCCGCATGGTTGATTCCGCAGCGATAGCATAACGGCAAACATTCGACGTATGTTCGGGAGGCCAGCAGTGCTACGGATTTCAGCGATGAACGCAAGCGCGAATGCTAACCCGACTGCGGCGGAGAACCAGCGACCGCATAGATCGCAGCTACTCATCCCGATTCAAAAGGAGAATAAACCTATATCACCGCAGCGAGCCTGGCCATCGCCGTGGCTCGCCGGTGCAACTCTGCATTGGCGTTCCTTTTCCTGGAGCTCGCGATGCTGTATCCCTCTCCACTCGATTATCTCACCGCGTTCGCGCTCGCCTTCGCCGGCGGCGCACTGTGCTCGATCTGCATGTACAAGCAAATCGACAGGGTCCGCAAGGGGGCCAGCGCGCATGCATAGTCGCCCGTCCTTCCTACCCTTCGATGATGACGAACACGCCTGGCTACCGGAACACCCCCACCAGGAGCCCGCCATCGAACCACCGAGCTTTCGGTCCGATATCAACTCTCAGGCGGAGAGCGGGCGCACTCCCTGTCCGCAGTGTCAGTCGGCGCAAACCGAACCGCGCCACACCGCACGGCGCATCGGAGGTGCGGTCGGGGCTGCGGCCGGCGCGACCGGCGCCATCGCACTCGCCCTGTCCGGCGCGGAAACCGGCGCGGCGGTCGGTGTGCTCGCCGGACCTGCCGGTGCCGTGTGCGGAGCCATCGCAGGTGCCGTAATTGCCGGCCTCATCGGCGGCACGGCCGGCTGTGCAACCGGCTCCGTGTTCGGAGAGGTGATCGACGACAAGGTGCTCGACAATTTCCGTTGTCACGCCTGCGGACACACGTTCAGTCGCCACAAAGCATCTACCTGATCGGTAGTTTTTCTCTTCGGCAGTATCCACTTCATTTTTCTCGCATCTGCTCGGCCTCGCGCCGGGCTTTATGCCGTTTACAAGGAGCTATTCATGCATCTCGTTCAATCAATGGCCTATGTCAACGAAATCCCCTGGCATGGCCTCGGCAACCAACTATCACCCCGGCAGCCGATCGAAGTCTGGCAAAAACAGGCGGGTATGGACTGGACAATCGAATCGGCCGAGGTTCGATACGTCGCCGGCGGTGCCAGCAATCTGGGATCGATCCACGCCTTTCCCGAACAGCGCGTGTTATTTCGCTCCGACACGAAAGAACCATTGTCCGTCGTGTCGTCGAGGTATCAGGTCGTGCAACCTCGGGACATTTTGGAGTTTTATCGCGACCTCACAGAAGTCGGCGGCTTCGAACTGGAGACTGCGGGCGTACTTAAGGACGGCAAGAAGCTCTGGGCACTTGCTCGCACGGGTCAGTCCGCCACTCTCAAAGGCAAAGATACCGTCAACGGCTACCTGCTGCTCGCCACTGCATGCGACGGTACGCTGGCTACCACAGCGCAGTTCTGCAGCGTGCGCGTGGTCTGCAACAACACGCTTGCCATCGCGCTCGGCGATAGCGCGGGAGCAATCAAGGTCCCGCATCGATCCCAGTTTGATGCCGCCACTGTAAAGCGGCAACTCGGCATTGCCATCTCGTCGTGGGACGGCTTCATGGTCCGCATGAAGGCACTGGCCGAACGCAAGATCAGTGACTCCGTCGCCGAAAAGTTCTTTCAGCGTGTGCTCACGTACCCGGCGGGCGGACCCGGCACGCCAACGCCCACCACCAACGATCGCGCGATCAAGGCGGTGCAATCGCTGTACGCCGGCGAGGGGATGGGCGCAATGCTCGCTTCGGCATCCGGCACGGCGTGGGGTCTTGTGAACAGCGTCACCGAGTTCGTCGATCACCAGCGCCGTGCCCGCAGCGAAGATCATCGGCGCGATGCCGCGTGGTTCGGTGCGGGTGCCACGCTGAAGCAGCGCGCGTTCGACGAGGCAATGAAGCTGATCGCCTGACCATGTTCTCAACGTCATAGCAGCCCGGCCGGGATGATCCCCGCCGGGCTTCTTCATTTTCGGAGGTAGCAATGTCACATGCTCAACCGGCTGGAAGTGGCAGAAACCGTCCGGCCCTGCGGCTCGTGGAAACGAAATCCCTCTCGCGCGAGGACTGGCTGGAGGTCAGAAAGAACGGGATCGGCGGCTCAGACGCTGCCGCTGCCGTGGGCCTGAATCCGTACATGAGCCCGCTCGAACTGTGGCTCATCAAGACCGGGCGCGATGCAAACCTGCCCCGCCCCAATCCTCAGGACACGAGCGAACCAATTTACTGGGGAGCTTTGCTCGAACCCATCGTGGCGGCGTCCTACACCAAGCAGACCGGCAACAAAGTCAGGCGTGTCAATGCGGTGCTCCAGCATCCAACAATCCCCTTCATGCTCGCCAATGTCGATAGGGAAGTCGTAGGGTGTCGCGACGTGCAATTGCTCGAATGCAAGACCGCTGGCGAATTTGGGGCACGGCTCTGGCGTGACGGTGTGCCCGAGTACGTGCAGCTTCAGGTACAGCACCAGCTCGCGGTCACCGGCAGGCAGGCGGCCGATGTCGCCGTGCTGATTTGCGGCCAGAAGCTCGAAGTGCATCGCGTGGTGCGTGACGATGCGCTGATCGCGCGGCTGATCGAACTGGAAGCAGCGTTCTGGCGATTCGTGGAGACCGACACCCCGCCTCCAGCCGACGGTTCCGATTCAGCGGATCGCGCGCTGCGCAGCCTGTATCCCGGCGCAGGCGGCACGGTTGATTTCACCGATGACCGTCGCCTGTCGTCGGCGTTTTCTGATCTGGTCGCGGTACGAGCCGACATCGAGGCTCGCCAGCATGTCGAGGCGCAATTGAAGCAGAGCATCGCGCAGGCAATGGGCGAAGCCGACCGGGCCGAGTTCGAGACGGGCTCGGTTTCATACAAACGCAGCAAGGACGGCACGGGCGTCGATCTCAAACGCCTGCTCGCCGATCACCCGCACTTCACCACGCAGTACGCGATCACGAAAGCCGGTTCGCGCCGGTTCCTCGTGAACACCTGACTTCCTGCCGTTCCTGCTGCGCCCTTCCTTCAATTCATTTCCACTGTTTACATATACAGGAGAGTTCCATGCTCAAAGGCCTGGCTATCACCCCGCCGATCATCGGGCGGATTTCCATCGGTCGCGTTGTCGAGAAGAACGGCAAGCGGCTGCCCGAGAAGGACGACCAGTTCACCATTACCACACAGGTGCAGGGCCGGGACGGATGGCACTTACATCCTGTCGATGCCGAGTTGAGAAAATCGAATACCGGCAAGCTGCGCACGATTCCCGTCCGTTTTCTCTTCGCTGACCCCGATCTCAATCTGCGTGCCGAATTCTCGTGCTTCGACCGCGAGAGCGGGCGCCCCGTGTGCGTCGGCAATGGCGAGACCTGCCGCCGTGCGGGGAAGGCCGGCGTTGAGGAACTGCCGTGCCCGTCGCCGGATGGGTGCACCTTCGGGCAGGGCGGTGCCTGCAAGCCCTACGGCCGGCTGAACGTGCTGATCGGCGACGAGGACGAGATGGGCTGTTTCATTTTCCGTACCACGTCTTTCAATTCGATACGGACCCTCGCCGCGCGCCTCCACTACTTCGCTGCGGTATCGGGCAACCTGCTGGCCTGCCTGCAGCTGGAACTGAAGCTGCGTGGTAAGTCCACGACGCAGAGCTATCGGAGCGCGATCTATTACGTGGATCTCGGCGTGCGATCCGGCAGCACGCTTGAAGCGGCGATCACGGAAGCCCGCGAGCTGGATGCGCGTCGCCGTGCGGCGGGTTTCGATCAGGCTGCACTCGATGCCGCAGCACGTGCCGGTTTCAGTAACGGCGCATTCGAGGACAGTATCGAGGAAAGCGCGGCCGTCGCCGAAGAGTTTTACCCGCCCGATACCGGTCGCAGCGACAGTCACGGTGACAGTAACGCCGAGTCCGGCGATCCGCCTGCTTCCGGCCTGCGGGGCAAACTCGAACAGCGCGCCGCGTTACTCGGCGGGAAGGCGGCATGATTCTCGTCCGCCCTGCTCTGCTTCTGGCGGTCGTGGCGACGGGAACGGCGATCAGCATGTCCGTGCTCGCTGGCTGGCAACGCGGTGGATGGCTTGCCGAACGGCTGGTGTGGGTCGCGATCGGCGTCGTGCTCGTCGCTGGCGCGCACCTGCTGCCCGCACTTTGCCGGTCGGCCCCGCTGTCCGGGCGCGTGGTCGGTGCCGTGCTATGGCTCGGGTGCATGGGGGCGGCGTCGTATGGGCATGCGACCTTCTTTCTGCTCTCTCAGCTTCACGCAGGGGAACTTCGCGTATCGGCTATTCCAGTCGCCAGTATCCCGCCTCACCGGGAACGGACCGCCGTGATGGCTGACCGGGCATCGGTCATGGCTGCACTGGCGCGTGCAGACGCACGACGTTGTATCCGTGACTGCCCGACATGGCAGGCGCGTCGAACGTCACTCGCAGCCCGACTCGATGCGCTCGACGCCGAAGCCTACGATATCCGCCGGTATCAAACGATCGAAGACGGTAACGCCGAGCGCCGCGTGACTGCGCGTGACGATCCTGTCACGGCACGACTCGCGATGTTCTGCGGAATACCGGAAGCGCGGCTGGATCTGTTCGCAGGCCTAGGCTTCGCGGCCGTACTCGAAGGCGTGGCCTGTCTGCTATGGTGGCTCGCACTGACTCCCCCGACCATAGAGTCGCCCGTTACTGATGGTCACAGGGTAGCGCACGACGTGACTACCGAAACGGCTCCAGTAACGATGCTCGCCCAATCGCACTCGCCGACGACCATCCAGTCAACTGTTCCCCCAGTCGTACAGCCGACCGTCACGCGCCCAGACTCCGACCTCGCAAGGCTACAGCACGACATCGAATCCGGGGCCGTCAAACCAACTGTCGCCGGTATCCGTCGGCACCTCGGCTGCTCCCAGGCCAGGGCTTCTGCCTTGCGCCGACAACTCGCCGACCTCACGGCATAAGCCGGGCGCGTTCTGCGCCCGATCTCTTTTCCATCACGACGCGATCACGCTATCCGGTTCTTCGGAGGCCCGTGCTCGCCCTTTATCTGGAGCAATTCATGCATGAAACGACATTCGTTCATCTGCCGCCACGCCTCTGTCCCGTGACAAAGGGGCTCGGCGTCGTGGCCGGTATCACGGCTCTCAGTTTCGCCGCAGCTTGGGCTTTCGAGCAGTACCGCCAGCGCGAGCTGGTCCGCGTCCTCGCCTCGATGCCCGGTGTCATCAGCCTCTTCCCAACGCTCCGAGCGCACATGGAGGTGCCCAGGCAATTCGGTGTAGGCGTTCCGCTGAAGCCGAGCAACCGTAGACCGTAACTCCCAGACCTGTTCGACCGGCGCACTCCGCCGGGCTTCCCTTCATTTCCCGCGCGCATCCGGCTCGACCGGAGGGGCGTGCACGTCCATTTTCAGGAGACTTCGATGTTCCAAGCTACCCGACTCAAACCGCTGTTCCACCCTGGAAAACTTCTCGTCGCTCCGGCGGCCATCGAAGTATTGCGCTCGAACGGCGTGCCGGTTATCAGCGTTGTGCTCCGCCACATTGCCGGTGACTGGGGCGTTGTGTCCGAAGACGACAAGCGACAGAACGACGTGTCGATCGCCACCGGCCTGCGCCTGATCTCGATCTATCGCCTGCCCGACCAGACACGAGTTCTAGTCATCACGGAGTGGAATCGCGCGCATACGACGATCGAACGGCTCGATGACGTCGTGCTCAGTAGGGACTCACGTCCGACTCAACCGGCGAACCGTCACTATCCTGCCTGGCCGAAGGCCGACTACGTACAGGAGGGCCGCGCATGAGCTACACGAATGGCCCGCGTTTTCCGATGGGGCGACCTGTCATCACTCCCGCAGCTCAGGCCGCGCTCGATGCGGCTGGCATCGAAGGTTTGCTGCTACTCGCTCGGCACATTCACGGTGACTGGGGTGATGTAAGCGTAGAGGATCTTGCCTCGAACGAACTCGCCTTGCTGACAGGAAAGCGATTGCTGTCGAGCTACAACCTGCCGAACGGGACTGGGAAGGTGTGGATCATCACGGAGGCTGATCGCGCAGCTACGACTATCCTGCTTCCCGACGAGTACTGATCGAACACCTAGGTGTTTGGGCGAACCTAGCATGCTGTATTCGACTGGGTTCGACCCTTCAGCGACATCCGCTGTCCTGAACTCGTCGCATCAAAGCGGTCAGTCGGACCTGTAAAGAGCCGCCCGAAGGGGGGGCTCCGGAGGAGGGACACATAGGCAGACGACCGTTTGGTCGATTGAGGGTGAGCGTCCAGCCGTCCCACTTTAACCGGCGATCAGTCGCTCGGATGCTTGATCTCGTCGGTAGCATCACCCGTGTCATAGAACATCCCTAAGACAGATGTTTGTGGAGGAAGGCGGCGACGTTCTTTACCGCATAGTCGATCTGCGCCGGTTGATCGTAATAGTCGAAATGGGTGCCGTCCCCCCACGCCAATTCCTTCACTGCCCCCAGGAGCGAGTAGAACTTCTTGGCCTGCTCAGGGAAGGCGCATCCGCCAGAGTGAACCATGATCGTCGGAACTTCGATGGCCAGCGCCTTGCTCATCGGGTCGAAATCCAACCAGGGCCCGTGCGACATCACGGCGAACTCGTTCTTCCACTCTGGGACGCCGCCGCGCGCCTTGTTGAAGTAGTAGTCGTAGTTTCCCTTCGGGTTGTAATTCAGGGCGCTCGGATCATTCACGCTGTAGGTCGGCACCGTCACCTGCTCTCCGCTCCGCTCGAATCTCAGCTTCGCCTCCGCTCCCGCCGCGCGACGCCGCGCAATTTCCGCCGTGCCGACAAGACGTTCGTTTAACTCGGGGTCTGGCAGGAATGCAGCGATCGTCGCAAATGCCTTGACGCGCGGATCGTCTGCGACAAGGTAAGCGCCGCTTCCGGCCGATGTGCACACGCCGACCATCCCGACAGCCTTCGTATAAGGCAAGGCCGTTAGATACGAGACGGCGGCTTTCAGATCGCTCAACTTGGCGGCGGGAGACTCCAATTGCCGAGGCTGCCCTTCGCTCTCGCCATAGTGACTGTAGTCGATCGCAAGCGCCACGAACCCGTTCTCCGCGAGCTTGCGCCCGTAAGCGCCCGCCATCTGCTCTTTAACTGAACTGAGAGAGCCCGCCACGACGACCGCCGGGTAGCGGCCGCTCTCGTTGAAGTTCTCGGGCTCGAACAGGTTTCCCGCCAGTGTCAAGCCATCTCGCTTGAAACTCACCTTGCGCATCATCATGCTTCCTTCCAAGTTGTGTGGATTCCGTCCGGCCAGCGACGCGCAGCCCGCGACGAGTCCGGCGCCGCCGAGGGCCACGACCGCGAGAAAGTCGCGTCGGGTTGGTTCATTCATCTTCGTTCCTTCTTGAATTGGGTCGAAGAACGGCGGGTCGCTCGTTAGAAATCAGCCCGTCGCGATGGCGCGCCAGAATGCCGAGAAGCCGTCGGCGCAAGCGGTTTTGGCGAGCTTGGGCTCTGCGGCGATCGAATCGATAGTGGCCTCCGCCATCGCAACCATCAGCGCGCCGACGAATGCCGGCGGCTGCTTGCGCAGCGCCCCCAGCGACCTGGCCTTCATCAACAGGCCGCTGACGACCTGGAAGCTTTCCGCGGCCGACGCCCGCGTCGTGGGGGTGATTCGGTCAGAGACTTTGAGCTTCGCCATCGCCTGGCGCTGCGCTGGATGCGCCAGCCCCCAGCTCACGTAGGCGGACCAAAACTGCTCAAGACTTTCGCGCAGATCCTTAGAGCCCGGCAGGTCCGAATAAGCCAGTCGCAGCTGGCCTTTGAGGTCCAGATACAGCTGGTTGGCCAGCTCGTCCTTGCTCTCAAAGTAGATGAAGATGGTCCCCTCGGCCACGCCGGCTGCCTTCGCGATGCGAGCTGTGGAGGCGGACAGTCCCTCCTCCGCGATCAACCGAGTGGCCGCCTCCAGGATCGTTTGGCGCTTGTCTGCACTGAGAGGGCGGGCCATAAAGAACAATGAGTGAGTGAACGCTCATTATAACGAACGGAGGACATTAGTCAACCGACCGATTGCCGACCAATTGCCGACCGATTGCCGACAGGGTGTCGGTCAGGTGCCGGGGAGTCGACAGTCGCCAAGGGCAGCTGATGGCCGAAGGCAGCCGAAGCCGCCCGCCACGAAAATCCGCGACAAGCCAATTTTTCTTTCGTCCGCCCTTCACCGCGTGAATCATCGGCGATTGCGTTCGCGTTGGAACTGCGTCCAGCCGCATGGGTAGAATGAGCGATCTGAATCGTGCGGGGAAAGCGGGTGGCACATCTACTTTTGCTCGGAGCGGGATTCACCCGCAATTGGGACGGCTGGCTTGCCGGCGAACTAGCCGACGACCTGATTAGCCGCCTTGCAGACAACCGGGATCTCTGCAAACGACTCACCGACAATCCGAACTTCGAAGAGGTACTTGGCGACCTGCAACGCGAGTGGCGTCATCACCGGCAAGCGGCGCAACGCGAGCGGCTAAACCTGATGGAGCGCGCGGTCAGGGCATCCTTCGACGACATGAACGCGATGCTCGCGGATCGACCCGGTCTGGAGTTTCAGGGCAACGGCCCGAACTTCATCCAGCGCAGCATCACCAGCTTTCTGGCTCGCTTCGACGCCATCTTCACGCTCAATCAGGATCTGCTCCTCGAGTTGTTTTATGTGCCCCACGATCCACGCATAAGCGTGCAATACCCCGGCATGGCGCTGCCGCCGAACTTCTGGAATCTTCGCCCAGAGGAAAAGCTCGCGGCGGACTGGCGACCGCGACCGGACGCCGAGTACCGTGTGGAACGTCAAGCCCAGCCAGTCTTCAAGCTGCATGGCTCGGTCAACTGGCGCAGCGAGGACGGCAACGACCTGCTCGTGATGGGTGCACGCAAGGTCGAGGCGATTGCAGGCTCGGCGCTTCTCACGCGATACGCCGACGAGTTCCGCGCACGCCTGCGCGAACGCGGCTCGCGTTTAATGACCATCGGCTACGGCTTTGGCGACGAGCACGTCAATCAGGCGATAGTCGACGCTGCTGAGGCCGACGAGACCTTCGGCATGTTCGTGGTCAATCCAAGCGGGCGCAAGGCGCTCCGACCACGCAATGACACCGGCCAGATCCCGCAACCGCGTCGAGCGATCGAGGACGTCCGCTACATTGGCGGGTCGACACGATCGCTACGCACGACCTTCACGAACGACGAACTCGAACGCGCGAAGCTGGTGCGCTTCTTCGACGCTTGATTGAGACCCCTATGTGTCCAGCATGTCCCATTCGTCCCCGAGAATCCATCGCAACGCCGAGAGCTTGCCGTTGATCATTCCCCACTCGAAGTCGTCCCACGGGCCGAGGCTCTCGATGCCGACCTCGTCTTCGGTCCTCTTCGCGGCAGCGAGTGCGCCTTCCCATACGGTATCGAGCGTCTGGTCTGCCCGATACGGGTTCCGGCTATAGTCCTTCTCCGCGACGACATGATGTTTGCCAGTCTCAATCTCGTGGCGAAGATTCCAGTGGCGGTTGTACCAGACCTGCCGGAACAACAGGTGTTCGGCTTCGAGGATCTCTGGTAGCCGCCGCGCTTCCTGCGAGTAGTTGAACTCGAAGTCGTGTTCGACAAGCAGATCGGGGCAGTAGTCCTTCAGGAATTCAACCATCGATATCCAGTAGGATGACTTCGGCGCATCAAACAGGTGCACGAGGTCGGCGTGCGCCTTCCGAAAGTCGCCGTTTGCATCGCTGAAATCTTTCGTGTTGTGAGTGATGAACGCGCATGACGCGTCCTCGATCGCGCCCGAAACCACATCGACGTACATCTCGACGAGGATGGCGTCTCCCACGCTGTTCTTCGCACGGTGATAGGGAGCCTGCTTCGCGAGCGCACGCTCGGTGACGCGCTGCTTGACCGCGTCGCTGGTTGCGAGCGCGGGAGCGCGGCGTAGAAGCCTGTCGATACGTTCGATCGAACCGCCTACCGCGTCGCCGTCAACGCCGATCTGGTGGTCGACCTCGTTCAGTCCCGCCAGCAGGTCGGCTTTGCGGCCGTCGTCACCAAACTGATTCACGGCCTGCATGACCAGCCGGAAATGCGACTGCAGGCCGCGTCGGGCCTCGTCGATGATGCGGGCCTTGTTCCGGTCGAATTCGTCCAGCACCTGCTGCGGCACGATCAGTTCGATATCGTCGTTCTCGACAAGGTCTTCCAGCGCACTTATAACGGGCTGCTCGCGATAGTCCTTCGCGAGATCGAGCCAGACGCACGTATCAACCAGAAGCCGGATAGCCATGCCGCTCCTCTTTTGACGATGGGGAACCGGAGATTCTACGGAACGGTGGGCGTTATGCAGGCGCGTCGGGGCCAGAGGTCGGGCCGCCGTACCGCCGCTGCCCGCGCGCCGCTGAGCGAGCACCTCCGGTCGTACCTGCGTCAGCAACCAGCTCGATCCCCTCAGCGTCGCGCAAGGCGACCAGCCAGACGTTCAACAATCTCGACCACCATCGCCCGGTCATTGCCGCTGAGCTTCGCCAGAAGCTGGCCGACGTACTTCCCCTGATCACTGCTGCGCGTGCTGGCTCCGGTCAGCAGATCTGCGGCGTCACAGCCGAAGATTTCAGCCAGCTCCACCAGCCGGGCAACGGTCGGCATCACCAAGCCGCGCTCCACGCGCGATACCGCCTCATTGCCGATGCCGAGCATCTCCGCGACCTGCTCCTGCGTCAAGCCGCTCTCCAGCCGATGCTTTGCGATCGCCCGGCCAATCAGGCCGGCCAGCTCATCCAGATCAACCTGCGCCATGTGTTCTCCCATTCAACTTGAATGGTTGAGCACACGACCTTTAAAATTAAGGACTTTTTGAGTTGATATTAAACTTTTTAAGATGAATTGTCGTTATCCGCTTGAACGACACCATCACCTTCTTAACCAGAACCTTACAAATCGAAAAGAGGCATCTCCGCATGAAGAACCACCGCTATCCCCGCATTCCTCATCTCGTCGCCCTCACTGCGCTGACCGCCCTGCTTGCCGCATGCGGCAACAGCGCGCCGAGCGAAAGCGATGCGAAGCAAGCCGTTCAAGCCCAACTGGGTGACTGCAAGTACGTCGAGATGTCCGACTTCAATCGAGTCAACGGTACTCAGGGGAGTGACGATCACCACTACCAGGTCGAAGTGAAATACAGCCTGACGCTCGAAGCTGACGGCGATCAGAAGAACAAGCTGGAAGACTGGGCAAAGAAAACGTCTGAGCGCCAGGATTTGCTCAAGCAGGAAATGCAGATCCGCAAGGATGACGCCGACAGCGGTAAAAGCGCGGCTGACGATTCGGATCTGAAAGACGATGAGCAGAAACAGGCGGCGATATATCAGGAGCTGATCACCAGCTACGGCCCGCGCACGTTCCGATCCGAGTTCGACCAGGCCTGTCCGAACTTCCCAGGCGATGCCGCCCGGGACCTGTTTACCAAGGTCGATGGCCCGGGCTTCAGCGGTAAAAACACGCTCCAGTTCCACTACACGCTGGACATGGCCAAAACCGACAACGGCTGGCAGTTCGATCGCTAACTCCATCGCAACTTCAGGGCCGCCCATGATCCGGCGACCCTTCCTCAGCACGACTCAACCAATAAGGACCATAGAAGAATGAAAATTCGATCCATTACGGGGATTGCACAGCTCGCATTGGGCGCTTCATTGGCATTTTCGCTTGCAGCATGCGGCGGGGGCGGGGGCTCCAGCGCATCAACGTCCAACCAGCCGGTCACTGCCGCCGCGACGTCGATGACCGGCACCGTCGCCATCGGTACCGCGCTGACTGGCGCGACGGTCACCGTGACGGGTGCGAACGGCAAGACGGTTTCGGCTACGTCGGGTGCCAATGGTGCCTACAGCGTTTCTTTGACCGGACTGAGCGCGCCGCTCCTGATCACCGCCGCCGATCCGTCCGGTGTGTCGGGCACGCTGTATTCGGTGGTCGCTAACGTCAACACGGCCAATGGTGCGCCGGTCAATGCGAACGTGACACCGCTGACGACGGCCGTCGCCGCGCTCATGACTCAGTCTGGTAATCCGGCGGATCTGGCGAGTAACGCATCGGCAATCACGTCTTCTGCTATTACCACGGCGGAAACCACCCTCGATGCCGCGATCGCACCGATCCTGTCGGCCAACAGCGTTCCGGCCTCGTTCGATCCCATCGCCACGACCTTCGCTCCGAACCAGACCGGCGCTGATGCCGTGATCGATTCCATCGCCGTCACGCCGTCAGCCTCGGGCGCTGGGCTGCAGATCACAAGTCTTGCCAATCCCAATACGGCAATCCAGCTCAACTCGAGCACGAGAGTATCCACCGCGCTTACGGCTCCCGCCCAGGCCGCGAACTACCTCGCCAGCCTGCAGGCTTCACTCTCCGCCTGCATGTCGAACGTTCAGGGGGGCGCAACCGACACCTCGGACAGCAATTGCACGTCAGCGATCGATGCCAATTACCTGAACAACGGCGTTGGCACGGGCGTCGCCGGCTTCGCCAAGCGTCACACGCTCTTCACCAAAGGCACCGTGCTGACTGGCATCAAGACGGTCGCATTCATCCCGACTGGTACGCTCGCCGGTATCAGCAATCCAGCCGCGCTCGTCTATCTGCTGATGACCGATCCGGATGGCACGCCCGACTTCGGCATGGATTACGTGCAGCTGTTGCCTAACGGCCAATGGGACATCATTGGCAACCAGTTGCAGGACAGCGCCTACATCGCGTCGTTCCTCGGCCGCGTTCAGTACACGGATTCGGCGGATGCCGTCAACGCACACTACGAGTCGGGCCTCGACATCCAGATTCCATCTTCGGTGAAGGTCAACGGTACGGCCACGGGCGTCGGCTCTGCCGTGGTGACTGGACCGGGCCTCCCTGCCAATGGCCTGTGGTTCCAGACCGCTGGTAACGGCACAGGTGCTGGTTATCTCGAAATTCCGACAGGTACCCTCACCGCACCGCTCACAAGTGTTGGCAATCGCGTCAACGGTGGCATGTCCACGACCTACAAGTGGGCGTGGGCACCGATCTCGGGTGGCACGACGTCGTTCTCGCCCAACGGTCTGCCGGAATATGCGTCGTCGTCGCAAAACGTCTCGACGATCTCGAGCTTCGGCGTCTACACGGTCACGCTGTACGACACGACCGGCACCGAGATTCGCTCGGAACAGATCCAGAACATCGCGCGCAACTATGCGGCGGCAGCAGGCGGTACGGTGGCGTGGCAGACACTCGGCAACGACGTAGTCGCGAATTACCTGACGCCGGGTGGTTCCGGTACGCAAAGTGCGCCGGGCACGTTGGCCTCGCTCGATTGGACGACCCCAACCAGTTCGTTCTATCCGAACTTCTGGGCGTCGATCAATTCGATTGGCGTTGCCCAAGCCAGCATCCCGGCCACGACCTACGACGCGACAGTATGGGGGGCGAGTACGGGCAACACCCCGTCGCCGTTTGCGTTCAATACGTCGTTCACCGATGTGCTGACATCGACTGCAACTATGACGGCAGAGCAAGCCGTTCAGGTGCAGCTTGGCTGGCAGGCAGGCGGCGAGTATTACGTCAACACCTGGCAGTACGGCAATCCGTAACGCAATCAAGGGGGTGCGCTTGCTCGGCGCCCTTTCCGTGGGAGGAGCCAATCAAGCGAACTGGCTCCTCTTACTCACGTGCACTCTTCAAAAAAACCGTCACCGTCAAAATCAAACTTGCAGCGACACTTTTGGTTGCGATAATCGGGGGCGAACAACTCGGATGCGTCACGGGCACATGGGCACCGACAATTACTGACCGGTGCATCAAATATTGCATCATGCGTTAGAGAGGCATGAAGACGAAAACTGATGCCGAACACTGGACCAAGCCAAGCAGGCGCACATGAGGAAGATGGTGGTGCAGGCGGTGCCCGGCGGCATGACGCGCGTCGAGGCGGCGCGAACGCATGGCGTGAGCGTGCGCGTGATTGGCTATTGGATGAAACGGCCCGCGAAGAAGGCGTGAGGGCGCTGCGTGGCCGCCGACCGGGAAGGGCGGAGCACGTTGCAAGACATCAAATTGCACGTGGCAACCACCGGGCCCCAGGGGTATCGCGGGAGCCTCTTTTTTTTGCTCGTAATGACGGGCACCAGTCCCTACCGGTAACTTGGAATGTCGAGACAGCTCCGTTCCGGAGCAGACGTTCAATGACCGAGCGGTGTAGTCGCCTCGATTTCACCGATCAATCCAGCGCACCTAGCCCGCAAGCGCCGAGGGATGATACCGTGCACAAGGCACAGTACGCGTCCGATTCCCTGCTGACCGCCATTGCGTGCCAGTGCCTGCCGCTACGACCTCTCCCGCCGCTCATCGACGCGACCGGTGCATAATCGGTATCATCACTGCCTGTATTCAGTGCAAGCTCCACGAGCTTACATAAGGCTCGCTCGACGTAAGTGAATTGCCCCAGAACAATGCGTAACTTATTCGAAACCCAACAGGCGGTTGCAGAGCAGCTGACATCCAGCTCGGAGAAATTCAATTATCTCTGCTCGGTCCTTCGCTCGCTATTTCAGGTGGCGGCAGTGACGGCGCTCGAGATCATCCGGGAGCTGACGCCCGACGCCGTGGACAACGCCGCGCTGGGCGCTTTTGCGAAGCGCTTCAATCAACCCACGGACGGCCTGCCCGTCGAGATCCTCGACGTCGCGACGCCGGCGATCCGGAGCTATGTCGCCCGCGCGTACCACACTGGTTGGTTCGAGCGCGACCCGGCCTACGGCAACACCCTCGCAGCCGAGGCGTTGGCATGGGTCACCTTCCGCAACAAGAAGCCCGCCCATGGCGTGCTGAGCAAGGCCGACATCGATGAGTGGGCACCCAAGCTCTCGGTCCTGCTGCGCCGCAGCTTGAATTGCTTCGGCGAAACGCTGCCGCGCGTCATCGATGCCAACGCCCTCAAGGCCGACATCGGTTCGTCGGAACTGCTGGTAAAGACGCCCCTACTTCGCGGGGGATCGCCCGTAGTGATTTCGGGCGTTGAAACCCGCAAAGGCATATGGAAGCTCGAAGGCCAGACGCTCGCCTGGGACAAGTCGGACTCGTTCACGGTCGATTTGCCCGAAGGTTCGGTCTTCGAGGAGCTTGAGTCGAACTTCCCCAGCAAGTTCAACGTCATCGAACTAGACTTCGGGGGCGGCAGGCACTCGGTCTTTAGCAACGTTCCGGTGCGGCAAACCAGCATTTTTGAGGGCCGGTCCAAAGAGCTGAGCACACTGACCGAATGGATCAATGAGCCAGAGGAATCCAGGTTTTGCCTCATCTTCGGCGACGGGGGCATTGGCAAGACCACATTGGCGCTCGAATTCCTGAACCGCATCCTGGACGGCGATGAAGTCCTGACGGCGAAGCCACCTAGCGTCATCAGCTACTACTCGGCGAAGATGACGCGTTGGACCGATCAGGGCGTGATCCACCTGCGCGGTATCTCCGATGCGATGGAAGACTGCGTTCGGGAACTGCTGTTCTGCCTCTACCCGGTGCTGGCCAAGGATTACTACAAGCTCACGGGGGTAGCGCTGGTTGACCGCGTGGCGGCTGAGTTTGCCGAGCAGGGCTTCAAGCGGGATGACATCCTCCTGGTGCTGGACAACACGGAAACACTGGCAACGTCGCAGGGCGAGGTGGACGACTTCGGCGCTTTTCTAAAGCAGATTGGCAGGCGCCTTGGTCGCGTCCTCATTACGTCAAGGCGAAGGGAATTCGTCGCGTTCGAGCCGCTCCAGATCAGTTCCCTATCAGACGGCGAATGCACGTCACTAATGCGGCGGTTGGCCGACGAATACAACGCCACGGCAATCAAGCAAGCTGGCGAGGCCACTCTGCGTCGTGCGGCAAATCAACTTGCCAACAAGCCGCTGCTCGTCGACACGCTCGTGAAGTATCTGGCTAGATCGCCTGTCGGCATCAACCAAGCGATCGAACAGGTATTCAGGAAAACCAATGATCAACTATTGGAATTTCTATATGACGATGCTTGGCTACGCATCAACGAACTCCAGCAGAACGTCTTTCTGGTCCTCGTGTCCGCGGCAGTTCCCCTCGACAGCCTTTGCGTCGCCGACGCCTGTGCGCTGGTGGGTATTCAGCACGTCGAGTTCCAAAAGGGACTAGATGAGACCTACTTCGCTATGGTCACCGACTATGGGGACCGCTACGACCTGCAGATCGTCGAGCTCGCGGGTCGGTTTTTCCAAAAGCATCTGCAAAAACGCGGCGATGGCGATCGCCGTCGAATCAAGGACTTCGCGCGCAAGGTGGATTCGCAGGCGACGCGGCGATACCGCGTTGACCAGACCTATCGGCAAGACCGGGTCGCGGAGGCATTCCGCAGCCAATTTGCCAAGGCCGCGAAGATTGCGACCGAGCAAGGCGACCTGAGAGCAGCCGAAGAGAACTTCAAGCTGGCGATTGAGGAGGAGCCGATGAATGCAGCGCTTCACGATCGGTTCGCTTGGTTCCTGTTGAACCGGTGCCAGAGGCCGGAGGATGCGCGGCAGCTCGCAGAGCAGGCGGTCAAACTTGACTCGCACAACGCGGATGCGTCATTGACGCTGGCGCTGTGCTGGTACCGGCTCGGCGAGCTTTCAAAGGGTGACGACTCAATCGAAGCGGCGCGAAAGAAGGGTAAGCCGCAGTCGCTATGTCTGCTGCGTATGGCCATCGCTAGGTATCACGCAGTGAAGAAGTCACCCTACGGCAAGGATGCGACG
The DNA here is from genome assembly GCF_026343935.1 of Paraburkholderia sp. CNPSo 3076. NCBI lineage: Bacteria > Pseudomonadati > Pseudomonadota > Betaproteobacteria > Burkholderiales > Burkholderiaceae > Paraburkholderia > Paraburkholderia sp. CNPSo 3076. The sequence continues at coordinate 102,874 of NZ_JAPMAL010000015.1, forward strand.
GAGCGGCTGAAGGAAGGCGCTTTCTTTGTCGGCCAGGCGATCAAGTTGATGGACACCAACGACAGCTTCATCGCGAAGAACATGCGCGAAGCGCGCAGGTACGAGGACCTCTTCCTAGACCTTCAGTCCAAGATCAGGTCGCGGGAGGTCGTAGCGGACAACGGGGGCACCATAGCAGCGGCAGCGCGGTGAACCCGAGCTCGCACGAATTCGCTATTCACTACTCAGCTATCTGCGGCAACATTCTGGGATCAATTTGGCATAATCGTAACGATGCTCAGGTTATCGAAGATGAACTCCGCGCAATTCATCGCTCGCCGACACAGATAAAAAAACGCAATGAAATACAAAGTCTTCGATTGGCGAGCCCGTCGGAGTTGGCTGGCAAGCATCGAGCACTACGCCGATGATCTTCTGGGACCATCGATCCGGAACCGGATCGCGCAGGATAGACCGAAATGCTGGTCCGACGACATGTCGTGGTTGCCGGATTCCGAAGACGTCGTCCCCGAATTCATTTCGCGGTTTACGGCCTATTACGGCTACTTCAAAGGCTTTCATGGCTGTCGCCCCCGGACCTTATCCAGCTACTACGAGCAGGGCCTGGTGGGTCAAAACAGTGCGGAACTGTTTGCGACTTTCCGCGAGATTTTTTCCGATGTTCCTCGGGACAAGATTGACCGCGTCGAAGAGCAGTTTTCGGATCGCGGTCTCCGGGAGCGGGGTGCAATCTGGTTTGTCGGCGACGATGCTTCGTTGATCGAAGACTGTGGACACTATGCCATTCAGGGTAGTGAGTTCCTGATGGCGCTGGCCGCAGCACTATGCGATCCAGACGCTGGCGAAGACTACCGATTCCGCCTTCGCCGACATGGGGTTCCGACGATCCTGGAAGTAGACATGCCTGCATCGTTCGTTCCGTCCGAACAGCGGAATGAGGTTGCGAGGATGGTGTTGTCCGCATGGGGACAATCGGTAGCCCGTCGTCCATTGGGTCTCGGAGAAGAGCCATGTTACGTCGTCCGCCGAGATATCCCTCCCGATTGCATCAAGTCGCATTATCATCCGCAACGCATTCGCGATCCTCATCAGGGCTTTCGAACCTACCAGAACCCTGCAGCGACCTGCGACGTGTGTGGATAGCAGCAAGTCGAAGAGGACGACAGAATGTCGGTATTGAGCTTTCTGACGAGTACAGCCACCAACGCGATACTCGCGCCGATCGAACAGGCGTCGATTGACGTCTCGATTGCCAGCCTGCAGTCCCGGATGGCGCAGCATTTTGCGCCCGGGATGATCAAGCAGCACTTTCGCTTCGGATCGTCAACACGGGGCACCATCTTGCCGCGCGCGATGGACGAGCAATCGGATATCGACTACATGATCGTTTTCAATGACGGCAATGCCACACCACAGACGTACCTCAGCCGCCTGAGAACCTTTGTCGAAAAACGGTACCGCTCGTCGGAAATTTACCAATCCAACCCAACCATCGTTCTCGAACTGAATCACATCAAGTTCGACCTTGTGCCCGCGACGACGGCCTGGCTCAGTGGACTGCGAATTCCGAGCGGCCCGGACCGCTGGATAAGCACAGCCCCCAACGATTTCAACGGCGTACTCGAAGCGAAGAACAAGGCAAACAAGTCGCTGATCAAGCCGACCATCCGTTTATTCAAGTACTGGAACGCGGCCAGCGGGTACCCGTTCGAGTCTTTTGCAATAGAGAAATGGGTGTGTGATCTGAGCTTTTGGTGGCAATCCAACCAGAGGGATTACTTCTTTGATGCTGTCGAGAGCCTCAGCACCAGTCGGTCGCAATCGCAAAGAGTGAATGACGAAATCAGCCGTGCAAAGAAGATCATCGCCAACGTCAGACAGTTTGAGAAAAGTGACATGCAGGTGAAGGCAGAGACCGAAATCAGGAAGCTATTCCGACTCTGATCTGTCCGGCAGCCACTGGAACAAAGCGTATGCTCGAAGCGTGACCACGGTTCCCCCTCGTTGCGCCGCGCGCCCCGTCGATCATCACGATACGAGCGTTCGCCAGCCGCGACTCGCTCTCCGGATCGCGCCTTCAAAGCTTGAGGAGCACCTTGATGGAGGTCCACTCCTTCGAAATCAACGGGTTCAATTTATCGAACGTCCCTGACGAAAGCGTGATGCCAGCCGTGGATTTCGCCGCTTCATACGACGTCAACGAATCGAGAGCCATCGCCGCAAACGTCGAGGCAGCGGGGCGAGACTGAAACAGTCGGTACACGTCGTCGTATGTCTTCTCGAATCGCATCCTCAACCACTCGAGTCGCAGCCAGCGGGATACCAACTGCTCGCTGAAGATCACCTGCGACGCCGCCAGAATCACCCCGAGATCGGACTGGCGGTTAATTACACAGATGAGCCAGAGCACTGCATATATGAGAAGCTTGATGCGCTCGACCCGCGCCATCGACAAAGCGATAGTCTTGCTGAAGAGGCTATTCTCGAGCAACTGCGCCGCTAACTTCCTGTTCGGATCGCGTGCATCGTTATTGTAGTAGCCGTCCGTCACTTCATGACTAAGACTGACGCTGAACGCACGACCGAAGAAGTCCTGGCGACGTTTGTCTTCTGCCCGGGGTGTTAGATACAACCGGGAAATCTGACCGAGGACAAACAAGGCAATGGCATCAATCAGAAAACCAACCTGAACCCAATCGTAGATCCTCGGGTACGCGCTCTTGTCGAGCAGTAACGAGGCAACCGACAAGGCCGCACCGCAGTAAAACAACCAGTCCGTCGCGGTATCGGCAAGCTCGACGTCATCGAAGTAGCGTTTTCGTATCGGATCTACGTTGGACATTTTTGTTTAAGGTAAAGCGTTCAATAACACCGGCAAGTCATGTCAAGCTATGCCCGCCTGGAGCGTCTCATGCGGCCGTTCGTCCGATGCCATACCGTCGACGAGGAGCCGACGGTGGATGCTCACCGCCGCCCGTCCATTTTCCCGTCGCCAGCCATTCCTCGAAATACCCCAGCCACTCGACGGCCCACGGAATGTACGTCTCCGACAACTTCATGCCCGTAGACCATTCACGCGCCTTCGGCCACCACAGGCAGAGTTTCGTGCCCAGCCCGTCGTGCAAGTAGGTATGCGGCGGGCGCTTGCCGTTTGCGAGAGCATTCAGGTCGGGCTCCAGTACCAACAGATCCGGCACCTTGCGTCCGGCCTTCAGCCGAAGAAGGCATCGGTATCTGCGCGCATACGGTCCGGGGCAGACAACGAACACGAAGCGCAGCTCCTTGCCGGAACACAAGGTAAATGAACTGTCTGCCAGTTGCAACGACGCGAGATCCAGCGCCCGTGCGGCAAGACGCGGTGGTGGCGGGACGCGGCGCATTCAGTCACCGTAGAAGGTGTGCGGCTTCGATCTGGCGATGACGGAAGATGGGGCCGCGCCGCCGCCCATGATGGCCACGCGCCCTGCTTTCCGGCCCGCTTCCCGTCGCACCCGATCATCCTTGAGAATCTCCGCCTCCGCGCGCTCCCCGAAAACAGCGAGCACGATGCGAACGACGGCATCCAGGCCAGCGTTTGCTTCAATCGCGTCAACGAGCTTGCGCAGGTCCCGACAGATCCGGGCATGCCACTCGTCAAATGCCCCCTGGCGCTCACGTGTATTCATGCTGCTCGCGAGGTTGTCGTAAGGTGACGACGGGTTCTGGAGGTACCAGACTTCCCGGCCACCGAAATCGCGTTCCCGCGTGAAGTACCGCGGCATCGCCTCGACGATATCAAGCAGAAGATCGAGCGGCGTGGAATGGGGTTTCGAAGCCAGATCGACGTACGCCGCCGCTGCGAGCGTAGTGATGAACACGGACGAGGGAGCAAAATCCTCGTGACTGCTCGCCTTCCCGAACGCTACGTTCCGATGCAGTTTGAGCAGCTGGACGAGGCGGCTCAGCAATCGCTCGAAAACCTCGTCGGCCTTCGGAAGGGGGGAAATGGACTTGCGAACGGAGTCGGCCGCGAATGTCAGATGCTCGACGGCAGTGAAGACCGGCGCAATCGCTGCTGCACGCGCAAAGCTGCGGGTCAACCCGCGCGGATTCGTGGGTTCGTACGTCCGCAACTGGCGATCTGGGACACGGCCATGCGTGTCGCCGTACGGCGCCCAGGATAGCGGATCGTCGACAACCGGCGTGATGTCCGCGAACATGCCGCTTGCATATTCAAGCGTGACGCACCGTTCCCAGCGCTTGATCTTCAGACTGTGTGCGCTCGCATATCGTGAAAGGACGGCATGCAGGTGGTTGATCAACAACCCGGGACCACCGTCGCCGCCGTATCTCAACATGGCACGCTGATCAAGCCGGGCGACGAGATCAATGTCGAAGCCCTCACGCGATTCATCCGACGGTCTGAGCAACGTCCCCAGCGCCCTCGAGCCATGGCCATGAATGTTCGTCGTCAGACCGGCGAACTCGTCACTCTCGGCAAGATACTCCGCAGTGCTGATGTAGGAGGACTCGAGCGCCAAAAGTTGCGTCGCCGTGGGCTCGTGCGAGCGCGCGATCGTATCGGCAAGGTGAAAAAACTGCGTCGCGGCACGATGCGAAAAGGTAGGCCGCCGCTGCGGCACCTGCGACTTCGCTCCGCGACCTTCTTCCCTGCCGCCGCCCAAAGGGCTAATAGTCAGTGCTGGTGTACTCATTGCGCCGTCCTCCCGCTCTCGAATTAGCGCTTATGTTTCGCGGGATCGACCAGGGTGTAGGTCTGATGACGCCCGGGAGTAGGCGGCAGCGGACGGCCCCTCACCCCAGTCACTTCGGTGCGAGTCACGTTATTGCGGTACAGCCCGGAGGACGGCGCCGGCGTCCCCGGTTTCAGTGCTTTCGGCATGATGCTCTCCTTCCGCTCAAGAGCTTCGCGCCGAATCCGACCACCGGACACGCACGCGAAAAGGCGTTCGGTCTTCTTGCCTTTTCGGTTCGGAAGTCCGACAATGAAAATACTGGACTTCCGAATGCGCGAAGTCAAGTACTTTTTTTATCGAAATTCCGAACATCATGCCAACTCTAGGCGAAAAGATCCGCACGCTGCGGAAACGGCGAGGGCTCACGCTCGATCAGCTGGCCCTTCAGGTTAGCGCGTCCAAGTCATCGATCTGGGAGCTGGAGAATAAGGAAAAGGCACGCCCGTCGGCCGACAGGATCGCTGCCATCGCGCAAGCCCTCGGTGTCACCTCCACGTATCTGCTGGACGACACGCAGACCGAGCCTTCCAGGAAGGTTGCCGACGAGGCGTTCTTCCGAAAGTATGAACTGCTAGACGAGCCCGTTAAACGGCAGCTCCAGGACATCCTCGAAGTTCTCGACCGAAAACGTGACTGATCAGCTTCTGTCGCCGCAGCGCGAAGCAATGAAGCTGGTGCAGCTCTGGCGGGCTGTACATGGCTCGGCGTTTCCCATCCGGGCCGGCGAACTTGCCGTTGAATGGTCGCGGCAGGTGTCGCCAGATCGACCTATCGGCGAAGTTCTAGCCCAGGATCTCGACGGCTTCGAGGGCGGACTGTTCTGGCTGCCCAAAAGGAAAGAATGGGTGATCCTGCACGCCCCTAACGAAGACGCCCCCGGGCGGGCGAACTTCACGATCGGCCATGAGTTCGGCCATTACGTGCTGCATCGCACGCGCGAGGATGCGTTCCGGTGCTCCCAGAGCGCGACGCTTGGACTGGCGGCAAAGGCCATCGAACGAGAGGCCGATCTGTTCGCCTCGTATCTGCTCATGCCGATCGACGATTTTCGAGAACAGGTAAAGGGAAAGCACATCACCCTTGACGTTCTCGGCGAATGTGCCGCCCGATACGGCGTTTCTTTGACGGCGGCCATTCTGAAGTGGATCGACTTCACCGAGCACTCCGCGATCATCGTTTTCGCTCGCGAAGGCATGCTTCACTGGTGGAAAGGCAGCACGAGCGCGAAGCGGTTCGGCTTCAGCCATCTTCACGAAGGCATGGAGCTGCCCATGCAATCGCTGGTTATGCAGCCGCGCTCGGGGACTTTTGACGTCGACTCCCGTGACGGAATTGAGCATGATTGCGGAATCTGGTTTCCCGATGCAAGAACTCGCGAGATGGTCGTGGTTTCAGATCGTTACGACATGAGCATTTCCCTGCTGATGCTCGATGGCGCGACGTGGGATGCAGGTGACGATGAACTGCTGGCCCCACTCACGGGAACACCCGGCTTCTGAGCGGTGCCTTCGCTACCGTCAGCAATGCCATGATGACCATCCCCGCGACCATCTCATCGTACCGGCATTTCATGGATGCCGCCCACAGACCGTAGCCTCTCACCATCACGCTCTTCTTACCTTGCGGACTGACCACCGCTCGGCTCATCCCACCCTTGATTACCGCTGAATCGCCCAAATCTTCATACGTAAAGCAGACAACGCCGTCACGACGAATGCTTCACGCTGCAGAAGAAGAACTAAACGAGGTCTAAATGGATTCAGCGCAGGACAAGATCACCGGCGAAATCGTCGAAGCCGAACAACTCTGGCTCATCGCCGAGGTCGACAAAGACCGGTACGTTTGCCGCGGATGTCGAATCAAGCTCACGCCTGCCGCTTATCGACCGGAGAATGTGGTCCGGCCATACTTCACTGCGCGCGACGGCGATCACAAGCCGGGGTGCGATGTCGACGGGGAGAAAAAGCTCGTCACCAAGGGCAAGAAGAAACGCCTGAGCACGTCGAAGGAAGGGTTTCCTGCGCCATATCCGTCGAAGCTGGTCCTGCGCGAGCTCCGGGCAATCACGGGCGGACCTGGCGGCGGCGATAATGACGTGACAGGCGGCGGAGGCACCAGACGAACGGGCGACGGCAACAGCGACACATCAACGCCGATCCGTCGACGCGTCGCGAACACGATTCGCCCGATCTGCCGGACCTTCATCAATTTCCCGTACGATCGGGATCTCGAACTGGAAGTGCCAGGCATCGACGCGACGAAATATCTGTCCGTATTCAAGAAGCTGAAATGGGACGAACTGGCTCGCTATCCGGACGCCCGGATCTTCTATGCTGCGATTCGGTGGAGCAAGCCCCTGGAGACTGACGAATTTCTCGAAGTCACCGTTGACGCCGGCGAGCGCGATTAGGAAAAGCGGCTTGCGCGTGGTCACCGTGTTCGCGTCGAATGGGCCGACTGGAGCAAGGCGAAGCGCACATACGTGCGCAATGAGATCGAAGCCGCCCGCAAAGAGGCGATTGCTGCAAAAGACAAAGGCACCAAGGAGAAGGGTTACCTGTTCTTTGCTGGCGAGCAAGACACCGACGACGTGACGCTGTTTCGTGTTACCGATCACCGGCTGATCTGTTGCCTTGTCGACGAAATCACATACCCGACGCTAAGCAAATAGACCAGCTCACGCTCGCAAATAGTCGCAGCTTGGGCGACAGTTCGCTCAACACGACTGGCAGCGTCGCGTCTAATAGCGGCACGACGAATGCGTGTTGCAGCATCGAATCGCACACGAAATCCAGCAGCAGGTCCAGTCGCGCTCAGTCGTGCCGAGCCAATGCGCGACCATCGAAGTCGCCGGATCTGCGCGACGTGACTCTCCAGCTATTCCGCGCGACTCGCATGGATGTGAAATGGCCACCAGGAGCCGATTACAGCCCGCTGACGGCCTTGCGAGCCTGTCGCCCAATCCTCCAGCCGCCCTGCCATTCAAAAATTATTGCAGCCCTATTTATCTGGGCATTCTCTCCTTTCCCCGGCTCCCACGACAAAGACCTACCGCCCCTTCGTCAGCGTCTGCGCTTTGAGCGTGGGCTTGACTCGCACCGCCTGCCCGTCGTCCTTGGTGAAGTAGCCGACGACGTAACCGATAAACGCTGCCACGTGCCCAGCGTTGGCACTGTCGAGCCGGTCAAGCACCCACGGCACATGCGACTCGATGCTGCGACGGTAGCCCTCGTCGTGACAGTCGAACATCATTCCCCGTCCACCCGTCACACGATGCCAGCGATCTCCCAAGCCGAACTTCAGCGCCTGTACGCCCGCATCGGTGAGCCCTCGCGCGTCGATGAGGAAGACACAATGGAAATGATTGGCACCGCTACGGCCACCCTGCTCCAGCTTGCAGACGTGTCCGACCATGCGCTCGAAAAGATGCCTGTCAGCTCCGCGACGATTCCCGAAGAAGCTATCACGATGCGCCATCGCAACAGCCGTATCGATGCGAGCACGCGTCTCAGGCCGCCCAAGGTTCATTGGCAAGCAAGACGGCACCGGCATCCAGATCCCCTCGTTCGACGCTGCCCAGCCACCACGCAGCATTGCATCACTGGCGTCAAACGCGTCCTGCTGATAGTAAAGATCAACACGAATAGGCGTGAGGCCCTTATGTTGACCCGTGAGCTCAGTGAGATAGCGACCCACGGAGTCTGCCTGATCGCGAAGATTCGCTCGCGCGTCCGCCAGCGTCTTCCTTACGCCCCGACGCACCACTTCAGTACGCAAGCACGCGACGAAGTCGTTATAGAGATTCGCAGCCACGGCATTGTCAACGACGCCCGCCTGTACACCATAGCCGAACACCTGGGCAAAGGGATGCGGCATGAAGCAATCGAAGAAGAGTTGCAGATCCGCGCTATACGCGTAGCTTGGCCAGTACAGATCCATCCACTGCCCACACAAAGGCAAGAAGCCCGACAGGCTTCTGTAGCCTGACACACCAATTGGATTACGCACCGCATGCTCTCGCCCGTATTGATGCCTGATGTCGAATGGAATCTGGCTCGTCTCCAGTACGGTGTCGAGAAAGCTCTTCAATTGCTGCATCAGCTCGTGATGCTCGCCGACTTCCCAATACCTCGTGACGCCGGCTGACGTCGATGTCGTTGCTGCCAACCCTGATGCAAGGCTGTGTTCGCTATGCGATTGTTTCCACTGGTTCATCCTGAATCTCCGTTATTGGACATTCAATGGATGGACCTAGTAACTTTTGGCTAGCTGTCACCTTTAGAGGTCTAATGATTCATGTTCTCGATGTCAGATAGCAGGCACTATCAAGCCTCTCGATTCATAGCTCACATGTCTTCGCATGTGAGCGTATATCCTGACTATCTTCAAAACGAGAGGCGTTACTCTCATCACCTTGTCAGTTTGAATACCTCCTTTACTTCTGAACTGCTGATTATCTCCTCTCTCATGTGAGAGGTCATCAACATGATCTTTTTCTACATCACTCTCTAGTGCGCAATGTAAAGTTCATCTTACTGATCTTTTTTATTATGCCGAGGATACTATAGATCCCTTCTTTATTGGATCGATAGTAACAGCAATCTTCCATTTATTAAACCAACAATACTGAGCACGTTCTCTTCTCTATCACATGAATAATACTAAAGACTATCCTACATTAGGAGAGACATCACCAAATACACGAAAGAGGCGATCAAGAGAAGGGCATTTCATCGAATTTATTTGGCATTTTACTGTGAACAGTGCCGAATATCGGCCGCATCCGTGATCCACAGCCTCTTACCGAAACATCCCGAATAGAGACCGCTCAATAGAAGCAAACGCCACTACCTGGAAAGGGATTTTCACCCAGGTCAAAAGCCGTCTTTGGGCCGTAAAAGCCATCTGGCTTTCTTGCTGATGACCGGTCTGCGGTTAGCCTGACATCCGGGATTCGACACCTGCACCGGCGATCCAGCCACTCCGGGTTTCCGATCGCGGCGCGCCAATCAGCGTCGACATATCGGCGCCAGTCGTCAATCGCGGTGAACAGGTTCTCCGGGGCGGCTGATCGGCAAGATTACGCTCTCACGTAGACACAGGAAGGCCCGACTACGCCGCTACATTCGCTACTGTAGCGAATGTAGCGGCGTAGTCGGCCAATAATTACCGCTCCCGAGATGGACGGAACGAGGAGTAGCGACCAGACGGTGATGTGCGAGCGTTGCAGACGGCGAGGTCCGTCAACTCAGCGAGCACGAAAAAAAAGCGCACCGAAAAATACGGATGCGCCCGAATCAAAATCTACTCTACAAATCAACCGTGACGATTGCTCACCGCCATGCTCATTTTCCAGAATCCGCATTCAATGCTTCCCCTGGGTTTATTCCATAAACATACGAATCTTCGAAGCAAGTAAATCGCCCCTGTTTAATACGTCATCCAAGCGCACGCCCTGGGCTTGCACATGTTGATGATGACGGTTATCGGTCGCATCCAATTTAGCGAGATTTTGATTAACGACGAGCGGTGCTGGGGCATGGCTCTGTGGATTCACCGTGACCTGATTCATTTGCGGTGAGAAAAAACTGGCTTGCGCGAATTGCCGCATCATCCACGGCGGATAGAAAACGATCCGACCACCCTTCTTTCCATATGTCGTCGCAATTCGCTGCTGTTGTTCGAGCACGTTGATCGCCATCGCCAGTTTCTCCGGGTCATTGCGAATGCTCGAATAGTTGTTCAAATCGCGCTCCGAATATTGGCCGACCTTTATTTTCGAATACCTCATCGGATTGGCGGCCGCCTGCTGCAACCAGGCAAAGAGCTTTTCTGCCGCTTCGTTCTGGATCTGCAGCTGCGACGGCGCGAAGCTCGAAAATACGCGTTCGAATTCATACGCGTACCACTCGCACAAGGTGATCGCCGCCTTCATTGCTTCGGGCGACACGTCGCCAGTTTCGCCTGAGAAGTGGTGGAACAGTCCGGCGAGTCGCGCCGCCTGCTCCCCGAGCTTCCGGAAAAACGACTTGATATTCTCCGAGAAGGTGCCGCAAATTAGCTGGTTGTGCACAGTCTCCTTGAAGAGTTTCCAGTAGTAACGGGCGCCTTCCGACAGTTGCCGAACCGGACGTGCGTCGGGTGCAGGCACCGCCTGCGCAAGTATTGCGGCAATGCGCTCGTTGAACAGATCGAGCGCCGGTTCGGGCACATCTTCCGTGAGGGTCTGCTGTCCAGGCCAGACGATGCTTTTGGGAAAGGCCGGCAACATTCGCGCAACCAGCCCAGTGCCGAAGGCGTCTTCACCGCGGCTCTTCATGTAGCCCTGGAACTGGTCATCCTGCACCATGACCGATACGCTCAGGCGCGGGTTCGCGGCACGACGGTTGCCACTGACGAGCCCAACCGGCCTGTCTTCCCCGCTCCAGTAGCCGCTGAGCATCGCAGGCTCGCTGAACGTCATGCCGGTGAGCGCGGGCGCACCTTCCGGCGACAGGATAGCGACAGCGCCATTGGCGATCAGCGCTTCACGCAGGCCCTGCGGAGAAATCTCGGCGAAACGCAGCTCACGCGCCGAGGGCTTGACGGGTTGCGTCTTCTCGTGCGCGAGACGTTGCTCCCGGATGACGCGCGACTCCTCCGTTCCCGGCTTCGCGTCGCGGTATTCCTTCGACAACCGACGCTGGTCGTCGCTCCAGATCTTCAGCTCTGCCCGAAAGTCCGGCATGCGGGCGGCAGCGTCTTCTTCGCATTTGCGCTCGAACGCCTTGATGGCGCGCAAAAAGCGCTGCTCCATCAGCGATTTTCCGCCGCTGCTATTGCTGACAGTCAGCAGGAAGAGCGAACACGGCGCCGGCGGAAAGCTCGGGCACTGGACATCGATGAAATTCTGGCAGGCGAGCGACACCGAGGCGAGCGCCGCGTGCGCGGCGAGCTCGACCGGCACGCGCAGGTTTGCGCTAACTTCGAACACCGCGTTTCTGATGAGATCCGGCAGGGCGTCGGCGGGATAGAGCCCCTGAGTGTTGGAAAACTGGTAAAGGGCGGGGGAACGTTCGAATTCAACGATTGGCATATTGCCCCCGTCCTGCTTGCGTTGCTGCCTGCATTGCGTGGGTACCGAAACGCTCGCCATACAGACGGTTCAGCCTGCCCGCCGTTGGCTGACGGCAGCGTAGCAGCTTGCGGATCGATTCCTGCGTCGGAACGAGCGTGCCAGCGAGAACAGCGTTACGGATTTTTTCCAGCCGTCGTTCGTCCGCGACGGTGTCCGTGCTGGCACCGTTCGTTGCGACAGTCTCTTCGGTAGCCCTCACGACTGTGGACCGCTCACCCTCTTTTGCCGCGTGGTCGACGATCGGAAATTCGCTCTGCAGCGCGACCGCACCTCCCGTGGCCATGACCGACTCGCAGTCGGTCATGGCCACCGTCTCACGACCGGATACGACCACCGCGCGACCGCCCGCGCTGGACACCAGCAGCCAGCCCAAGATGGCAGAGCCTTCGAGCACGACTGCGCAAGCAAACGCGAATATCAATTCCAAGCGGCTCCCGGACGTGCGCAGCCAGGACGCGACCACCGACGCGACCGGATCCGCGCGCACGCTAGCCTGCAGCGCCTGGTCACGGTCGGCCTGTTCGACGCGCCGGTCTTCGTCGGCTTCGCGACGCCTCGCCTCGTCCGCTTCCGTGTCCAGCGCGGCGAGTCGGGCCGCCAGCGTCTGTCGGCGCGCAGTCAGTGCCGGGCAATCGCCCTCGCAGCGACGCGCGTCCGCACGAGCGAGCTCAGCCGTAACCTTCTCGACGTCCAAGGCAATCTGCGTGCGCGTCCGCCCCGCCTGCATGACGGCGCCCGGCGGTGCAGCGCCCTGCGTAATTGACGCCGCCCGCTCATCGCCGGCGTGACGCTCGGACAGCATGAAGAACGAAACCTGCCCGTAGAGAACGACCGCTACACCGATCCACCAGATGGCGAACGCGCAGATTCGCGCAGTGACGCCGAGCAGGCGCCAGCCGCCCGGCAGCAAGTGCACGTACAGCACCGCGATACAGCACAGGGTGACATTCATCGCGCGCTCCGCAGGCTGACTGCCGCGTTGCCAGCCCGCAAAGGACGCGATTGCGAGCGACGCCGCAGTGGCCAGCAGCGCGCACACCAACGAAAATGCCACCATCCGGTCGAACTTGAACTGGCGAGCCTTGCCAGCGTCAGTTGCAACAGTCGGCCCGATGGACGTCGGCAGCACGAGATCGCTATTCGTATTCATGGCATCCGCTCCTTACGCCGCGCCGCGCAGCTGGGCGCGAGCCTCGATCCACGCGTTGACCTCCGACTCCAGGAAGCCAATCGAACGCGCAGTGAGCTTGATTTTTTTCGGAAACGTCTGATCACTCGCCATGAGGGTGTACAGCGTCGCACGGGAGAGCTTAGTGCGCTCGATGAGATCCTTGAGGCGGAGGATGCGCAATGCGCCGTCCAGCTGGCGGACCATTTGAGTTGCGCCAGCGGACGGTGATTGGCAGTGAGGAAAGGACTGCCGCCGTGCGGCATTTTGCGAATCGTCGAACATACCTGTTTCCTTCTAGGTCAAGGCAAACGGGTATATCCAGCCCCGCTCACCGGTTACGGCATACGCCGCGCGATGAGCATCTTGAAATTTCTAGGGGGGTATAAATCAATCCATCGATGTCTGCCCTTGTCCAGCAAGGGGGTTGAAGAACCAGCCTCTAGGCCTATACATCGAGCCACGTCGCCGGTTTCCTCCTTAACTGGACTTTCCTGGGAAGTTGGTGAGCGCCGAGGATCTGATACAGGCGCGGCAAACTGATGCCGTTCATATTCGCAGCCACTTTCGCCGAGTTCGCCAGATAGTCCTCATGCAGCTTCTGCGCTTGCTCCGGAGTCCATGGGGTGCCTGCCTCGTGATCCCGCTGAGCCGTTTGATCTGACAGTTCCTCGTCATCGGAAAGGCCGTCGGCATCTCTATAGGGCAAGTTCAACTGCTCTAGGATATTGATCGCCACGACGCGCGGAAGAAAGTAATAGCCTCGTCCGAGCCGGGTATCAAACGTCTCCACATGACGACCGGCTTGATCAACGATATCTACCAGCCCCTGCGCAAACCTCTCTCCCAGAGCCATCATCTCAGGCCCGTCGCGATCCGGCACCAAGATTGGCTCCCAGCATTGCTCTCCGACAAGCTGAAGGCTGTCCATTTTTTCCCGAAAAGCGGCTAAGAATCGCTCTCGCGCCTCTTTCGACAACGGATATTTCAACGGCGGCAATATATTCAGCAACGCTTCCAGCAACGCATTGTCCTTCTCCAAAAGCGCCACCGGAAAGGAAAGCTCGGACCTCGCGCCCGGAACAGCCAGTGGAAACTGAACCTCGGCGATCAAAGGAGGACAAGGGATTGCGTGCGGCATTGGATCGAAGCGCTCGACTGGAAAATCGAGAGCAGCCTGCTGCATTTCGCGCCCTGGCTCCGATACGGAAACCTTGGGTTTTGCCCTGAAGCTGTAGTCAACCATCTTCGAGCCGGTAATGCATGCCATGCCGATCGCCCCCTCTCCTGGTACCGGATGACGGAATCGCGCGACAGCGCGCGCGAAGTCGTGGCAATCGATCAAGTCACCATCAGGTAGATCAACAACGGTGGCGGTGTGCATCCATTCTCCCAAAACTGAACGTGCGAACCTTGGTAGGTCGGTCGAGCGATCGTAATCTTGAGCTCGCCAGGAAGTCCAGACGGCCTATGATCGTCTACCCGTGTTACGAGCGAGAGATGGAATGCGTAGGGAGGGAAAGGCTTAGATTTCTTGACAGCGGATTTCCGTATATTTTCCGTACGGAGCTGATACGGTGGAAAGAAAAATCGCTGGAAAGCCTGTCAGATATGGCGCGCCCGGCTGGGATCGAACCAGCAACCCCTGCCTTCGGAGGGCAGTACTCTATCCATTGAGCTACGGGCGCGTTGACTTGCTGGCGCCGCCGTCTGCCCGAAGAATACGGGAAAGGCAGCGCCGAAGAGAGACCGAGAGAATAACCGGTTTCGGTTAAACCGTCCACCGCACAGGCTATTAAGGGCCGCATCTCCATCAGGCAACTCAGGCGTAAGCGCGCGCCCCACCGCCAGTCCGCTCCGGGTAAACGCCCGCTGAACTACGTCCGCACACGCCCACCAGCCGGAAAACCTTCCGTCTATAATCGTCGGTGTTTGATCTGCCGCATGGCCATTGCCGTCCTGCTGTACCGCTCACCATAAAACAACGGGAGTCGAGACAAGCATGAGCGAAGCACCCCACGGAGTCCCGATCAAAACGCCCGGCCAGCTGATCGCCGCTGTCATCGCCGGGTTTGCCGTCCCCATCGTCATTATCATTCTGCTCGTCTACTACGTCGACAACACGACGCGCACCGGCGCGGGCACCGACGAGCTCTCCACCCAGCAGGTCGCCGCGCGCATCGCGCCGGTCGCGCAGGTCAACGTGCGCGACGCCAATGCGCCGCGCGTGTACAAGACCGGCGAGCAGGTCTTCCAGGCTGTCTGCTCGGCGTGTCACGCCTCGGGCGCCGCCGGCGCGCCGAAGTTCGGCAACTCGGGCGACTGGGCGCCGCGCATCGCGCAGGGCTTCGACGCGCTCTGGAAAACGGCGCTTTCCGGCAAGGGCGCGATGCCCCCGCGCGGCGGCACGAGCCCCGACGACTACAGCGACTACGAAATCGGCCTCGCCGTCGCCTATATGGCGAACCACGCCGGCGCGAACTTCCAGGATCCGCCCAAGCCCGCGCCAGGCGCGGCCAATACAGCCAATGCGGCTTCGGGCGCGGCAGCCGCTGCACCGGCCTCGGGTGCGTCGGCCGCCGATGCGAACGCCGCCCAGGCGCAAGCTGCCGCAGCCGCGATCGCGGCCATCCCGCAGGCTTCGTCCGCTCCCGCGGCTGGTGGCGGCTCGCAGAGCGCCGACGCCTCGCAGGCGGGCAAGGCGCTCTATCAGCAGGTTTGCCAGGCGTGTCACGCGGCGGGTGTGCTGGGCGCGCCGAAATTCGGCAACAAGGCCGACTGGGCGCCGCGCCTCGGGGTCCCGATGGACACCGTCTACAACTACGCGCTGCACGGCAAGGGCCAGATGCCACCCAAAGGCGGCTCGACCGCCTCAGACGCCGACGTGAAGGCAGCCGTCGACTACATGGTCAGCGCGGCGAAGTAAGCGCCCCACGCGCGCCAAAGCGCGTAACAATCCCCGCCCGTAGGGATACGGCGCGGGGATTTTTGTATCCGTCGATGAAAAAGCGGTCGCGCATCAGCGCACGGGACGCGCAAAATCGCGGGCAAAGGCGAACGAACCCGAAGCGTCCCCGGCCAGCGCGCCGTAACGCGCAGCCAGTTCGGCGGGAGCGAGCCACGGATAGGTCAAGCCCTCTTGCAGGCGCTCGAGCCGCGCACCGTCCGGGTCGTCGATCACGTCCATCCGGGCAATGTGAATGTGGAATGCCGAAACGCGCGGCGCGATGTCGTTCGCATCGAAAGTCCAGCGATAAGCGCCGTGACCGATGCGCAGCGCGCCCACCGCGTCCTCGCGCATTACGACGAGCCAGGGCAGCGCTTCGATCGTGCGCTCGCGCACAACGAGCGCAGCGGCCTCGCAGAGGTACCAGGTGCGGCAACGCGAATAACGCTCTCCAAAATCGCTGACCAGCGTCTTCGCGATCGCTTCCGCGCCGACGCTACGCGCCGGAAACGCGATATTCGGTGTGGCCAGCGAGAACGTCAGTTCCGCATCTGACGCGAATGCTTCGTGAATCCGTGCGGGCTTCGTGTTGTCCTTCGCGTCGATATACGTTTCAAGCGCGTGACGGTAATGCGGGAGCAATGGATCTTCCATCGGCGGCAGCGAGCAGGACAGGGGCGTTCACTCTACTGCCGTCCGCGTCCCAATAAAGCAAACACCCGCTGCACGCCAGGGTCATCACCCCTTCTGCAACAACGCCTTCAAACTCGCCAACCGGTCCTTCGGCGTCATCGGCGCTTCTTCGGCGGTCGGCGGCGGCGCATCGTCCAGGCCCATTTCCGGAATGAAGCGCGACGCCTCGCACACCACCGTCTCGCGCGCCCGCTTGCGCTTCTTGCACCAGTTCAGATGCAGGCTGCGCTGCGCGCGCGTGATCGCCACGTACATGAGGCGCCGCTCTTCCTCGATGCGCCCTTCGTCAATCACGTCGTCTTCCGAGCCGCCGCGGTGCGGCATGATCCCCTCTTCCACGCCCACCAGGAACACGTGCGGATACTCCAGCCCCTTCGAAGCATGCACGGTCGAAAGCCGCACGGCGTCCGGGTCCTCTTCCTTGCCTTCGAGCATCGACATCAGCGCGACGGTCTGGATCAGGCCCATGAGGTTCTTGCCGGTGTCCGCGAGGCCGTCGGCGTTGTCGTAACCGGTGGCCTCGCTGTCTTCGCCGATCTCCTGCTCGGGCTTGGTGCCCTTGCGCTTGAGCCACTCCAGGAATTCGAGCACGTTCTGCCACTTCGACTGCGCCTGGCGCTCGTCGAAGGCGTCGTAGAGATACGCCTCATAGTGAATCGCGTCCATGAGGTCGTCGAGCACGACTGTCGCCGGGTCCTTTTCCGCGCGCTCGGCGAGGCGCTGCATGAAGTCGCAGAACACGCGCATCGGCTCGACCTGACGCGCAGAGAGCCGCGCCTCGATGCCGCCCATGTACACGGCCTCGAACAGCGACACCTTCGCCTGCCCCGCGAACGAGCCGAGCGCTTCGAGCGTGGTGTTGCCCACGCCACGGCGCGGCGTGGTGATCGCGCGGATAAACGCGGGATCGTCGTCGTGATTGGCGATCAGGCGCAGGTAAGCGCAGATGTCCTTGATCTCGGCCTTGTCGAAGAACGACTGGCCGCCCGAGAGCACGTAGGGAATGCGCTCGCGGCGCAGCACCTGTTCGAAGATGCGCGCCTGGAAGTTGCCTCGATACAGAATCGCGTAGTCGCGAAACTGCGCGCGCCGCTCGAACTTGTGCGCCGAAAGCCGGAACACGACCGATTCGGCCTCGTGTTCTTCGTCGTTGCAGGGCGTCACGGTGATGGTGTCGCCCATGCCGTGCTCGGACCAAAGCTTCTTCTCGAACAGCTTCGGATTGTTCGCGATGACGTTGTTCGCCGCCGTGAGAATGCGCACCGTCGAGCGGTAGTTCTGCTCGAGCTTGATGACGTGCAGCTTCGGAAAGTCCTTGCCGAGCTGCGCGAGGTTTTCGAGCGTGGCGCCGCGCCAGCCGTAGATGGCCTGATCGTCGTCGCCCACGGCCGTAAACGCCGCCCGCGGACCCGCCAGCAGTTTCAGCAATTCGTACTGGCAGGCGTTGGTGTCCTGGTACTCGTCGACCAGCAGATAGCGCAGCTTGTTCTGCCAGCGATCGCGCACCTGCTCGTTCTTCGCGAACAACTCGGCAGGCAGGCGGATCAGGTCGTCGAAGTCCACCGCCTGATAGGCGTGCAGCGTCGCCATGTAGTTGCGGTAGACGATGGCCGCCTGGTGCTCGTCCTCGTTCGAGGCCGTGGCCAGCGCCTCCTCGGGCATCACGAGACCGTTCTTCCAGAGCGAGACGATCGACTGGATCTTGCGGATGAAGCCTTTGTCCGTCGAGCCCACCTGCTCCTGGATCATGGCGAAGCAGTCGTCGGCGTCCATGATCGAGAACTGGGGCTTCAGGCCCAGGTGCTCCGCCTCCTGGCGCAGGATCTGCACGCCCAGCGAGTGGAACGTGCAGACCGTCAGCTGGTTGGTCGGCACCTTGCGGCCTTCCTTGCCGGGCGTGGTGAGCGTCTTGCCTTCGAGCAGCTTGCCCACGCGCTCGCGCATTTCGGCGGCGGCCTTGTTGGTGAAGGTGACGGCGGCGATATGGCGCGGCTCGAAGCCTTTCGCTTCGATGAGGTGCGCGATCTTCTGCGTGATGACACGCGTCTTGCCGCTGCCCGCGCCGGCGAGCACGAGACAGGGACCGTCGAGATAGCGCACCGCTTCGTTTTGGGCGGAATTGAGGCCTGCGGACATCGTTGCTGGATTGGGAAAACGGGTGGTACGGCTGGGAGGCGTGCGGGCGGGGCGCTTGGCCTTTCGTGACGCCGCACGGCGCGAGGCGTGCGTACGTCGCAGCGGCCTCTCACGCGGGAGGTGCGATGTTAACACGCCACAGCGATACGCCGATGGTGCCCCCGATGTTCCTCCTGCCACGGCTCATTCGTCCTCGCCTCGTTCCGCACGTTATGCGTGCCGTGCCACAATAACGGGCTCCCGCCACCCGCACTCGCTGGAAAGAGGAAGCGCTAAGTCAACTACCCCACCCTGAAGGGTGAAGCTTGGGGCGGTAAATCAAGCTCGGGTTGACCAGACCCAGTGCCGCAAGGCGCTACGTTGCGCAGAAGACAGCAGACCCACCGCCGGATGCTTCACCCAGTCCGGCGCTCTGGAAGGGACGGTTGCAGACACGCGACCGGGCAAGCACGAAACGGATCGTCCCCGTCAGCTTCATCGCTGACACCTGCTGCGCAACCTCGTCGAGGGGAGACTTCCCGCTAGGGAAGCGTCACCAGGCCCGTAAGGGCACCGTTTTTACAGGAGCAGCCGTGGCCGTATTTGTGCTGGATCGAAGGGGCAAACCGCTGATGCCGTGCACCGAAAAGCGCGCGAGGCTGTTGCTCGCCCGTGGCAGCGCGCGCGTGCATCGTGTCATGCCTTTCGTGATCCGGCTCACCGACCGCAAGGCTGACGCCTGCGCGCTCCAGCCGCTGCGCCTCAAGCTCGATCCCGGCAGCAAGGTCACCGGCGTTGCGCTCGTGCGCGAGGCGGATGACGGCGTTGCCGTGCTCAACCTCTTCGAGCTGATCCACCGTGGCCGCCAGATCAGCGAAGCGCTGACGGCACGACGGGCATTTCGTCGCCGTCGTCGCGGCGCCAGCCTGCGCTACCGTGCACCGCGCTTTCTCAACCGCAGCAAACCCGAAGGCTGGCTTGCGCCAAGCCTGATGCACCGCGTGCACACCACGATGGCGTGGGTGAACCGCATCCGCCGCTGGGCGCCGGTCGCAGCGCTCTCGTCGGAACTGGTCCGCTTCGACATGCAAGCGCTGGAAAATCCGGAGATCACGGGCACCGGCTATCAGCAGGGCACGCTCGCGGGCTATGAAGTCCGTGAGTATCTTCTCGAGAAGTGGAACCGTACCTGCATCTACTGTGACGCCACGGCCCGCCCGCTGCAAATCGAGCACCTCACGGCGAGGGCGCGTAATGGCAGCAACCGCATCGGCAATTTGGGGCTCGCATGTGGCGACTGCAACCGGGAGAAGGGCTCGCTTGACGTGCGCGAGTACGTCAAGGATCCGAAGCGTCTCGCGCGCATCCTCGCTACCGCCTCGCGTGCGTTGAAAGACGCTGCGGCCGTCAATGCGACGCGCTGGGCGCTCGCCAACGCATTGCGGGCCACCGGGCTGTCGCTCGAGCTCGCTTCAGGTGGGCGCACGAAATTCAACCGGGTCACGCACGACATTCCGAAAACCCACGCCCTCGATGCGCTGTGTGTAGGCCAGATCAACGCGGTCAGCGACTGGCAGCGCCCGTCGCTGACCCTCAAGGCAACCGGGCGCGGAAGCTACCAGCGCACGCGTCTCACGCGCCACGGCTTGCCTCGTGGGTATCTCATACGGAAAAAGCAGGTGCAGGGGTTCCAGACCGGCGACCACGTGCGCGCCGACGTGCCACACGGCAAGAAAGCCGGCGTCTATACCGGTCGCGTTGCGGTTCGCGCGACTGGCTCGTTCAACATCCAGACAGCCTTGGCTGTCGTTCAGGGCATCAGCCATCGCCACTGCAAGCTCATTCAGCGCGGCGACGGCTATGCGTATTCCCTTCAATCCAAGGATAGGTTTCCGACAGGAAGACGCGGGTGATGGGCGTGCTTCGCACGCCGCGCTATCCCGCCCCGGCATGAATGCCGGGGTTTCTCGCGCAATCTGATGACTGCACCGCACCCGCTGCAAATCGGCCTGATGGGCTACGGCTTCGCCGGCCAGACTTTCCACGCCCCCGTGATCGCGCATAGCGGCGCCGCGCAGCTCGCCGCCGTCGCCACGAGCCAGGCCGAACGCGCCCAGGCCGACTATCCCGACGCCGCAATCGTGCCCGACCTCGACGCGCTGCTCTCGATCGACGCCATCGAATGCGTCGTGATCGCCACGCCCAACGATACGCACTACGACCTCGCGCGCCGCACGCTCGAGCGCGGCAAGCACGTGCTGGTCGACAAGCCGGTCACGCTCACTTCTGAGGAAGCGCGTACGCTCGCGGCCATCGCGAAACAGCGCGGCCTCGTGTTCGCGCCGTTCCACAACCGCCGCTGGGACGGCGATTTCCTCACCGTGCGCGAGCTGATCGAGCGCGGCGAACTCGGACGCATCACGCATTACGAATCGCACTTCGACCGCTTCCGCCCGCAAGTGAAGCAGCGCTGGCGCGAAGACGCCACGCGCGGCGGCGGCCTGCTCTACGATCTCGGCCCGCATCTGATCGACCAGACGCTCGCGCTCTTTGGCGCACCCGAGTCGATCACCGCGTTCGTTCACACGCGCCGCGAAAACGCGAGTGCGCCGGATTACGCGCACCTCGTGCTGCGCTACCCGCACCACGACGCCGTGCTGCACGCCAGCGCGCTCGCCGCGTACGCGCCGCGCTTCGCAATTCACGGCACGCGCGGCAGCTATCTGAAGAACGGGCTCGACACCCAGGAAGATCAGCTCAAGGACGGCCTGCGCCCCGGTCAGCCTGGTTTCGGCGCGGGCAACGAGTCGGGCCGCCTGCATGTGCTGCGCGACGACGGCCAGGAAGCCGATCTCGACGTGCCCAACGCCGCGGGCAATTACGCCGATCTGTACCGCGCGCTTGCCGCGGCGATCCGCGAAGACAAGCCGTTCCCGGTGAGCCCGCAGGACGCCATCGACGTCATGACGCTCATCGAACTCGCCATGCAAAGCGCGCAGGAAGGCCGCACGCTGGCGTTCGTGCGCCGGTCCTGAGCGCGCTGGCGCGCGCTTTCGGCTGCGGCGTCGACCTTGCATTGCGCCGACGCCGCTGAAAGGTCCATACAAATGGTTACATCTGGTTGCCGCGGTCGGGTCATCACGCGGCAATCGCCAGACGTTTGTGGACATGCAGGACAAAAAAAGCAGCAACGACAAGACAAAGGAGAGTCTGAATGACCCGCTACACCCACGCTCTACGCCTGATCGCCGCTGGCGCGCTCGTCTCGACCCTCGCCGCGTGCGTGGTCAACCAGCCGGCGTCGCGCCCCGCTCCGCCGCCCCCGCCCGGCCCGAATCCGCACGAAGTCGCCGTCGATCGCCTGCATCAGGTCGACGGCCGCATCGACAACCTGGGCCATCGCATCGACATGCGCGTGAGCCAGGGCTATTACCCGCCGCCCCAGGGCGGCGCGCTCCATCACCGCCTCGACACGATCCGCGGCGAAGCGCACGACATGGCCGCGCAGCACGGCGGCGGCATCTCGCCCGACGAGCAGCGTGTGCTGAACCAGGAACTCGACACGGCCGCTCGCGCCATCGGCGAGTAAGCGGCACGCGCATTGGCCTCCCGGCACGCGCCGCGCACTAGCGGTTCGTGCCGCGCCTTCCGGCCGCAACGAACCGCCCCCGTTTTTCCCCTGCGCGATGGATGGCGCGCTGCCGATCCGCGCAAGCCAATACCAGCAAGCCTCACGCCCCATTGCCCGCGCCGCGCGCAGAATTTTTCCGCATTGACACAGCCCCGAGGCGTCGCGCACAATCGCTGCGCGCGCCGGGAGAGCGCGCCGTTTGCGTTAGCTTGCTTTCGCTAGTGCAACCGGCGCCGCCGAAGGGGCAACCCACAAACTCTCAGGCAAAAGGACCGTGCGCGCCGGACCGCTGATTCGCTGCATTTGCGCATTTTGCGCGAGATGACGCGAAGCGGCACACAGTCCGCAACTCTGGAGAGCGGCAGTAGAACGGGCGGCGGCGGATCGTAACCCCCACGCGTTCAGGCTGCCCACCGAAGGGGCGCGCGCCAACCGCAACAGGGCGCAATCTCTCAGGTACCGAGGACAGAGGGGCCATGCAAGAACCGACCACGGGCATCGTGCCTGCGGCGCTTCCTGCATGGCCTTTTTCGTTTTCGCGCGTATTTTCGCGACCGCCTGAGGCCCCATGACCGAACTCAAACGCACCCCGCTGAACGACACGCACCGCGCGCTGAACGCCCGCATGGTCGACTTTGGCGGCTGGGACATGCCCGTCAACTACGGCTCGCAGATCGACGAGCATCGCGCCGTGCGCACCGACGCCGGCATGTTCGACGTCTCGCACATGTGCGTCGTCGACTTTTCGGGCCCGAAGGCGCGCGAGTTCTTCTCCCGCGCGCTCGCCAACAACGTCGCCAAGCTCACCACGCCGGGCCGCGCTCTCTACTCGTGCATGCTGAACCCCGAAGGCGGCGTGATCGACGACCTGATCGTCTACTTCTTCGCCGACGACCAGTTCCGCACCGTCGTCAACGCCGGCACGGCCGAGAAAGATATCGCCTGGTTCGAGAAGCTCAACGCCGAAGGCGGCTTCGGCCTCACCATCACGCCGCGCCGCGATCTCGCGATCGTCGCCGTGCAGGGCCCGAACGCGCGCGAAAAGGTCTGGCAGGTCGCGCCCTCGTCGCGCAGCGCTACCGAAGTTCTCAAACCCTTCAACGCCGCGAAGGTCGAAGCCACGCCGTTCGGCGAACTGATGATCGCGCGCACGGGCTACACCGGCGAAGACGGCTTCGAAATCGTGGTGCCCGCCGCCGCCGTCTGCGAACTTTGGGACGCCCTGCAGCGCCAGGGCGTGAAGCCCTGTGGCCTCGGCGCGCGCGACACGCTGCGCCTCGAAGCGGGCATGAACCTCTACGGCCAGGACATGGACGACGGCGTCTCGCCGCTCGACGCCGGCCTCGCCTGGACGGTCGACATGAAGGAACCGCGCGACTTCGTCGGCCGCGGCGCGCTGGAGGCGAACGGCTCGCGTTCGGCCTTCGTCGGCCTGATCCTGCAGAAGGAAAACGGCAAGGCCGGCGGCGTGCTGCGCGCGCACCAGAAAGTGCTCACGCCGCACGGCGAAGGCGAGATCACGAGCGGCACGTTTTCGCCGAGCATGCAGGAATCGATCGCCTTCGCGCGCGTGCCGCAGGGCGTGCAGCCGGGCGATATCGTGCAGGTGCAGATCCGTGACAAAGCCCTTCCCGCAAGCGTGGTAAAACTGCCGTTCGTGCGCAACGGCAAGGTGCTCGCCGCCTGATCCGCGAGGATCCTGCTAGCGCGCACGCCCTCCCCTTTTCGAGCAACAAAAACCGAACCACGCACTGGAGCAACCATGAGCATCCCGGCCGATCTGAAATACACCGAATCGCACGAGTGGATCCGCACCGAAGCCGACGGCACGCTGACCATCGGCATCACCGACCACGCGCAGGAAGCGCTCGGCGACATCGTCTTCCTCGAACTGCCCGAAGCGGGCCGCGCGGTCACCGCCGGCGACGCCGTGGCCGTGATCGAGTCGGTCAAGGCCGCCTCGGACATCTACGCGCCGGTCGCAGGCGAAATCATCGAAGCGAACACGTCGCTCGTCGACACGCCCGACCAGGTGAATGGCGCGCCGTACGAGTCGTGGCTCTTCAAGATCAAGCCCGCCGCCGACGCCAAGCTCGACTCGCTGATCGACGCCGCCGCCTACGAAAAGGCGATCGGCGCTTAATTCGCAACCTCGCCTCAACCGCCACGGCGCGGCGGCGCGCTCAGAACGCCGCCCGCGCCCGCAGGAATCCCTATGAAGCTCGAACACCCGGATCGTCTGATGAACTCCCCGCTCTCGCTTGCTGCACTTGAAGCGCACGACGCCTTCGCTGCCCGCCACATCGGCCCCGACACGGCCGACCAGCAGGCGATGCTCGACGCGCTCGGCTTCGCCTCGCGCGCCGCGCTGATCGATGCGGTGATTCCGGCGAAGATCCGCCGCAACGAGACACTGCCACTCGGGCCGTTCTCGCAGCCGCGCTCGGAAGCCGAGGCGCTCGCCGCCCTGCGCGCGCTCGCGGACAAGAATCAGGTGTTCCGCTCGTATATCGGGCAGGGCTACTACGATACGCACACGCCGGCCGTCATCCTGCGCAACGTGCTCGAAAATCCGGCGTGGTACACCGCGTACACGCCGTACCAGCCGGAAATCTCGCAGGGCCGCCTCGAAGCCCTGCTGAACTTCCAGCAGATGATCACCGACTTGACAGGCCTCGCGATCTCGAACGCGTCGCTGCTCGACGAAGCCACCGCCGCCGCCGAAGCCATGACGCTCGTGCAGCGCGTGGGCAAGTCGAAGTCGAACGTGTTCTTCGTCGCCGACGACGTGCTGGCGCAGACCATCGAAGTCGTGAAGACGCGCGCCAAGCCGATCGGCATCGAGGTGAAGGTCGGTCCGGCCGCTGAGGCGGCCGAAGTTGCCAAAACCACAGGCGCCTTCGGCGTGCTGCTGCAATATCCGGGCGTCAACGGCGATGTGCGCGATTACCGCGCACTTGCGCAAGCCGTGCACGCAGCCGGCGGCGCGGTGATCGCCGCCGCCGACCTGCTCGCACTCACCGTCCTCACGCCGCCGGGCGAATGGGGCGCGGACGTAGCCGTGGGCAACTCGCAGCGCTTCGGCGTGCCGATGGGCTTCGGCGGCCCGCACGCCGCCTACCTCGCGGTGAAGGACGAATTCAAGCGCCAGATGCCGGGCCGTCTCGTCGGCGTGACCGTCGACGCGCAAGGCAACCCGGCGCTGCGCCTCGCGCTGCAAACGCGCGAACAGCACATCCGTCGCGAAAAGGCGACCTCGAACGTCTGCACGGCGCAGGCGCTGCTTGCGATCATGGCGAGCATGTACGCCGTCTACCATGGCCCGCAAGGCTTGAAGCGCATTGCGCAGCGCGTGAACCGCGTCGCCGCGATCCTCGCGGCGGGCGCGAAGCAGCTTGGCTACAAGCTCGTGAACGAAGCGTTTTTCGACACGCTCACGTTCGAAGCCGGCCCCCGTACCCAGGCGCTGCACGATGCGGCGCTCGCGCGCGGCATGAACCTGCGCCACGTGAGCGAGACGCGTGTGGGCGTGTCCGTCGACGAAACCACCTCGCGCGCCGATCTGGCCGACCTGCTCGCCGTGTTCGCACAAGCCGCGTTTGCCGGTGAAGCGCCTTCGGTCGACAAACTCGACGCCGAACTCACGCAAAGCGCCGCTTTGACGTTCCCGGCCGCGCTGGTGCGCGATAGCGCATACCTCACGCATCCGGTGTTCAACCGTCACCATTCGGAAACGGAAATGCTGCGCTACCTGCGCAGCCTCTCCGACAAGGACCTCGCGCTCGACCGCTCGATGATCCCGCTCGGCTCGTGCACGATGAAGCTCAATGCGACCTCGGAAATGCTGCCGGTCACGTGGCCCGAGTTCGGCCGCATCCACCCGTTCGCGCCTGCCGAGCAGACGGTTGGCTATCGCGAGATGGTCGATCAGCTCGAACAGATGCTCGTGGCCGCAACGGGCTACGCCGCCGTTTCGCTGCAGCCGAATGCGGGCTCGCAGGGCGAGTACGCGGGCCTGCTCATCATCCAGGCGTACCACGCCTCGCGCGGCGAAGCCGGTCGCAACGTCTGCCTGATTCCCGCTTCGGCGCACGGCACGAACCCCGCATCGGCGCAAATGGCCGGCATGCAGGTCGTGGTCGTAGCGTGCGACGCGCAAGGCAACATCGATCTCGCCGACCTCGAGGCCAAGGCCGGGCAGCATGCGGCGAAGCTCGCGGCGATCATGATCACGTATCCGTCCACGCACGGCGTGTTCGAAGAGAACGTGCGCGAAGTCTGCGAGATCGTGCACGCGGCGGGCGGCCAGGTGTACGTGGACGGCGCGAACATGAACGCCATGGTCGGTCTGGCGGCGCCGGGGCAGTTCGGCGGCGACGTCTCGCACCTGAACCTGCACAAGACCTTCTGCATTCCGCACGGCGGGGGCGGCCCGGGCGTCGGTCCGGTCGCGGTGGGCGCGCACCTCGCGCAATTCCTGCCGAACCAGCTTTCGTCGGGCTACAAGCGCGACGATCACGGCATCGGCGCGGTGAGCGCGGCGCCTTACGGCTCGGCCTCGATCCTGCCGATCTCGTGGATGTACATCGCCATGATGGGCGCGGCCAACCTGACCGCTGCGACCGAAAACGCGATCCTCAACGCCAACTACGTGGCGAACAAGCTCGCGCCGCACTTCCCGGTGCTCTACAGCGGCCCGGGCGGGCTCGTCGCGCACGAGTGCATTCTCGACCTGCGCCCCATCAAGGATGCAAGCGGCATCACCGTGGACGACGTCGCCAAGCGCCTGATGGACTACGGCTTTCACGCCCCGACCATGAGCTTCCCGGTGCCGGGCACGCTGATGGTCGAACCGACCGAGTCGGAGTCGAAGGAGGAACTCGACCGCTTCGTCGACGCGATGGTTGCGATCCGCGAGGAAATCCGCGCTGTGGAAGATGGCCGCGCGGACAAGGAGGACAACCCGCTGCGTCACGCGCCGCACACGGCCGCCGTGGTGGTCGCCGACGACTGGAAGCACGCCTACTCGCGCGAGCAGGCCGCCTACCCGGTCGCATCGCTCGTCGCGCGCAAGTACTGGCCGCCGGTCGGCCGCGCCGACAACGCTTACGGCGACCGCAACCTGTTCTGCTCGTGCGTGCCCATGAGTGAATATTCGGGCGAGCATGCCGACGAAACGGCCGGCGAGTAAGCCGCGCGAAACCGCTGCGTTATCTTCGGGTAATGCAGCGGCGGTCATCCCCCTCACATTTGCCGCCGCAAACCGCTAACATCACACACCTGTCAGCCTTGAATCAGGGAGTCGCGCATGGCGCGGAAGGTGCGAATGGTTCCATTGCGGGACTCGGTGCGGGACTTACCGCATGCCGCAACGCGGAATTCGGTCCGGCAGACCCGGCACGCGCGCGGTGCGCTGCAAAGCCGCCCACAAAGCCTTGCCGCCGCGCTGGCGCTGGCCTGCGCCACCTTCACCGGCACTTTCGCCGGCACGGCCCACGCGGCCATGAACTTCTGCGCGGCACCCGCGCTGCAATCGAGCGAGCGCACCAACTCCGATCCGGGCGTGAAGGCGCTCGTGGCCGAGGTGCTGACGCACGTGAACGACACGCCGCGTCCGCTGCCGCGCCTGCACACCGAGGGCACGCTGCCGCACGAGGGCATCTACGATCAGAGCGTCGAGGCCGCGAAGGAACTGGACCTCATGCGCAACGCCGCGCTCGCGTGGCGCGCGACGAGCGACGAGCGCTTCCTGAAGCTCGTGGACCGCTTTCTGCTTGCGTGGGTCACCACGTACAAGCCGAGCTTCAATCCCATCGACGAAACGCGTTTCGAAGGGCTGATACTCGCCTACGACTTGACCGCGAGCGCGCTGCCCGTGAAAACGCGCAACGCGACCATGCAGTTCCTGAACAGCTTCGCGACCGGCTATATCGCGCAGATCGACGCGCAGCCGCGCCCGCTCAAGGGAAATTTCGCGAACAACTGGCAGAGCCATCGGGTCAAACTGATAGCGATGATCGCGTTCACGCTCGACAACCGCAAGATGATCGCGACGGCGCAGCGGCTTTTCGTGGAGCATCTCGGCGACAACGTCGCGCCCGACGGCTCGACACTCGACTTTTCCGAGCGCGACGCGCTGCACTACGTGACCTACGATTTGCAGCCGCTCGTGACCGCCGCACTCGCCGCGCGCCGCCACAACCGCAACTGGCTGACCGAGCGCGCGGCCAACGGCACCACGCTCGCCAACGCGCTCGACTGGCTCACGCCCTATGCGCTCGGCCAGAAGACGCACGAGGAATTCGTGCATTCGAACGTACCGTTCGACGCGAAGCGGCGCGAAGCGGGCCTGCCGGGCTACACCGGCCAGTGGGACCCGAAAAACGCCGCCGAACTGTTTCATCTCGCGGCGCGACTCGACGGCCGCTTTGCGCCAGTCGCGCTGAAACTCGCGCCCACGCCGCCCGCGTGGCTCGCTGTCTGTCTGCCGTTGCCGGCGCGGTAAAAAGCGCGCGGGTTGCGGCGGCGGCACGGAAATAACGATGCCGCGAATCGCGCCGCATCCCCACCAACCAACGTCAGACAAGCAGGAGCAGTACCATGGCAGTAAGCGTTTTCGATCTCTTCAAAGTCGGCATCGGCCCCTCCAGCTCGCACACGGTCGGGCCGATGCGCGCGGCCCTGATGTTCGCCGAGGGACTCGAGCGCGACGGCCTGCTCGCGAGCACCGCCGCCGTGAAGGTCGAGCTGTACGGCTCGCTCGGC
The DNA here is from genome assembly GCF_026343935.1 of Paraburkholderia sp. CNPSo 3076. Classification (NCBI taxonomy): domain Bacteria; kingdom Pseudomonadati; phylum Pseudomonadota; class Betaproteobacteria; order Burkholderiales; family Burkholderiaceae; genus Paraburkholderia; species Paraburkholderia sp. CNPSo 3076. Next base: position 132,046 of record NZ_JAPMAL010000015.1, read on the forward strand.
GCCACCGGCAAGGGCCACGGCACCGACCGCGGGGTCATGCTGGGCCTCATGGGCGACGCACCCGACACCGTCGATCCCGATACCATCAGCGAGCGTCTCGAAGCCGTGCGCACCTCGCGCCAGCTCGCGCTGCTCGGCCGCCATCCCATTACGTTCGTTCCGAAGGAGCACGTGGCGTTCTATCGCCAGGCGCTACCCGAACACCCGAACGGCATGAAGCTGCGCGCGCTCGCCGCGAACGGCGATACGCTGCGCGAAAGCACCTACCTCTCGGTGGGCGGCGGCTTCGTCGTCACGGCCGGCGCGCCGAACACGAAGGTGCTCGCCGCCGCGCAGCAATTGCCGAATCCGTTCACCACGGGCGCGGAGATGCTCGCGCTGTGCGCCTCGACGGGCAAGAGCATCGCGCAGCTGATGCTCGAAAACGAGCGCGTCTGGCACAGCGACGAGCAGATCCGCTCAGGTCTCCTGCGCATCTGGAACGTGATGCAGTCGTGTGTGTCGCGCGGTTGCGGCATCAACAATCCCGACGCCGACGGCACGCTGCCCGGCCCCTTCGCCGTGAAGCGCCGCGCGCCGCAACTCTACCGCGCGCTGACCAGCAACCCCGAGCGCGCGCTGCAAGACCCGCTCTCGATGATCGACTGGATCAACCTGTACGCGATCGCCGTGAACGAGGAAAACGCCGCGGGCGGCCGCGTCGTGACCGCGCCGACCAACGGCGCAGCCGGCATCATCCCCGCCGTGCTGCACTACTACGTGCGCTTCACGCCGGGCGCGAACGAACAGGGCGTGATCGACTTCCTGCTCACCGCGGCCGCCATCGGCATTCTCTACAAGCTCAACGCGTCGATTTCGGGCGCCGAAGTGGGCTGCCAGGGCGAAGTGGGCGTGGCCTGCTCGATGGCCGCGGGCGCGCTCGCCGCCGTGCTGGGCGGCACGCCGCTGCAAGTGGAAAACGCCGCCGAAATCGGCATGGAGCACAACCTCGGCCTCACCTGCGACCCCGTGGGCGGCATGGTGCAGATTCCCTGCATCGAACGCAACGCCATGGCTTCGGTGAAAGCCGTGAACGCCGCGCGCATGGCGCTGCGCGGCGACGGCGCGCACTACGTCTCGCTCGACTCCGTCATCAAGACGATGCGCGAGACCGGCGCCGACATGAAGACGAAGTACAAGGAGACCTCGCGCGGCGGCCTCGCGGTGAACATCGTCGAGTGCTGATCGTTTGAAGTGCTGTCGCCTTGCCTGAAGCATCTGAACGCAATCACGTAACGATTGAAGGAGACTTGACCGCCATGCAGCAGCCGAACGCATCCGCCACATCCGAAGCCACCATTACCGGGGCTCGCCTCGTCGTCGATGCACTCGTCGCCAATGGCGTCGAGCGCGTGTTCTGCGTACCGGGCGAGAGCTATCTCGCGGTGCTCGATTCGTTGTCCGACGAAACCGCGAAGATCGAAACCGTGGTGTGCCGTCACGAGGCGGCGGCGGCGAACATGGCGGAAGCGATCGGCAAGCTCACGGGCAGGCCGGGCGTCGCGCTCGTCACGCGCGGGCCAGGCGCCACGCATGCCTCGATTGGCGTGCACACGGCGTTCCAGGACTCCACGCCGATGATCCTCTTGATCGGCCAGGTCGCGCGCGAGCAGATGGACCGCGAGGCGTTCCAGGAAATCGACTATCGACGCATGTTCGGCCAGATGGCGAAGTGGGTCGCGCAGATCGACGACGCACGCCGCGTGTCCGAATACCTGAGCCACGCGTTCCATGTCGCGATGTCGGGACGGCCAGGTCCGGTCGTGCTCGCGCTGCCCGAAGACATGCTGAGCGGCGCGATTCCCGCGTCCGAAGCACAGCCCATCGCGCCGCCCGCGCAACGCGTGCAGGCGTCGCCTTCCGCCGCGCAGATGGAGCGCGTGCGCGAACTGCTCGCGGGAGCGAAGAAGCCGTTCGTGATCGCCGGCGGCCATGGCTGGAACCCAGAGGCATGTGCGGACTTCCAGCGCTTCGTCGAGAACTGGCAATTGCCGGTCGGCCTCGCGTTCCGCTTTCAGGACACGCTCAACAACGAGCACCCGAATTACGCGGGCGACGTAGGTCTCGGCGTGAATCCGGCGCTCGCGAAGCGTATCCGCGAAGCCGACGTGCTGCTCGCACTCGGTCCGCGCCTGGGCGAATCGACGACGGGCGGCTACACGCTCTTCGACATTCCCAAAACGAAGCAAACGCTCATTCACGTGCATCAGGGTGCGGAGGAACTCGGCCGCGTCTACGCAGCCGATCTGCCGATCGTTTCGGGCCTCGCGGAATTCGCGGCGCTGCTAGCAGAACTTCCGGCGCCCGCTCAACCCGCATGGGCCGGCAGCGCCGCTGAAGCGCACGAGGCGTGGCACGCATGGCGCAAGCCGCTGCCGATGCCCGGCGACGTGCAACTCGGCGAAGTCATGCAGCAGCTGCGCGCGCGCCTGCCCGACGACGCGATCGTCACGAACGGCGCGGGCAATTACGCAACGTGGCTGCATCGTCATTTCGCGTATCGCCACTTCCGCTCGCAGCTCGCGCCCACGAGCGGCGCAATGGGCTACGGCGTGCCCGCCGCGATCGCGGCGAAGTCGCTCTACCCCTCGCGCACCGTGGTCGCGCTCGCGGGTGACGGCTGCTTCATGATGGCTTCGTCGGAACTCGCCACGGCGATGCAGTACGGTCTGAATGTCGTGTTCATCGTCGTGAACAACGCGCACTACGGCACGATCCGCATGCATCAGGAGCGCCACTATCCGAACCGCGTGCACGGCACGCAGCTCACGAACCCCGACTTCGCGGCATTTGCGCAGTCGTTCGGCGCGCACGGCGAAGTCGTCACGACCACGGCGCAATTCGCCCCCGCGCTGGAGCGTGCGCTCACGGCAGGCAAGCCCGCGCTGATCGAGATCCGTGTGACGAAGGAAGCGAGCACGCCTGCGGCCACGCTCGAACAGATTCGCGATGCAGGCAGGAAAATGCGCGGAGAATGACTGAAAAGGAATGCTGAACAAGCTCACCTTTTACGCTGGATGAGCAATTGCGAGCGCACAAACAAAAGCCCCACAGATCTTTCGATTCTGCGGGGCTTTTTACTTCAGCCTGAAGCTCAGGCGCTTACTTGCCGCCCACGCTTTGCAGCGTCGTCCACTTGCCGTCGACAACCTTGTACAGCGTGATGCCGCCGTTCTTCAGGTCGCCGCGCGTGTCGTACGCGAGGTCCGACGTCGTGACCGCCTGCATGCTGGTCTTCGCGAGGAACGGCAGGTACTTCGCCGGATCCGTCGAGTTGGCCTTCTTCATCGCGTCGAACATCGCCATTGCGCCGTCGTAGGCGTACGGCGAGTACGTCTGCACGTCTTCGCCGAAGCGCTTCTTGTACTTCGCGACGTAGTCCTTGCCACCCGGCATCTGGTCGAGCGGCAGGCCGGCGAGCGACGCCACCGTACCGTTCGCCGCGTCACCCGCGATCTGCAGGAAGGTCGGCGTGTGCACCATTTCGCCGCCCATCAGCGGGGCCTTGATGCCCAGCGACTTCATCTGCTTGACCATCGGTGCCGCTTGCGAATCCGCGCCGCCGAAATAGACCAGGTCGGGGTTCATCGCCTTCGCCTTCGTCAGGACCGACTTGAAGTCGACGGCCTTGTCGTTGGTGTATTCACGGTCGATGATGTTGCCGCCCGCAGCCTTCGCAGCCTTCGAGAACTCGTCGGCGAGACCCTGGCCGTAAGCCGTGCGGTCGTCGATCACGACGATCTTCTTCATGCCGAGGCTCTTCACTGCGAACGTGCCTGCCACCGAACCCTGCTGCGTGTCCGAGGTCATCATGCGGAACGTCGTCTTGAAGCCTTGCTGCGTGTACTCAGGCGCCGTCGCCATGGCGATCTGCGGGATGCCTGCGTTCGCGTAGATGCGCGAAGCCGGGATCGTCGTGCCCGAGTTGAAGTGACCGAGCATGCCCTTGATGCCGTCGTCGACGAGCTTCTGCGCGACCGTCGTGCCCGTGCGCGGGTCGGCCTGATCGTCGGCCGAGTCGAGCACGAAGTGAACCGGCTTGCCGCCGATCACGGGCTTCGTCGCGTTCATGTCTTCGACTGCGAGCGTGATGCCGTTCTGGAAGTCCTTGCCATAGTGCGCCTGCGCACCCGTCATCGGACCGGCGAAACCGATCTTCACGTCATCGGCTTGTTGTGCGTGCGCAGTCCCCGCCAGCGACAGGGCGGCAACAAGCGTCGCGCCTGCCAGCTGCTTCATCGTGTGTTGCATTGCTTCTCCTTGGTACCAGGTATCAAACGAGCGGCTTCGGTTTCTATGGGCCTTGCCGCTTCCTTGTCTTGAGACGACCGACAGTATCGCTTGTGCTTAACCGATCGTCATCAAATTTGCATTACCGCCTGCTGCTGCCGTATTCACGCTGACCGAACGTTCCGCGAGCAGTCGTTCGAGAGCGTAATCTTCGTCGCCGTTGGCGAGCGCGTGCGCTGCCACGCCCTGCACCGAGACGATCGGGCCAGGACGCTTGGCCACTTCCTTCACGAGTGCGAGCAACTCGTCGCTGTCGCCTTCGAAGAGGACTGCATCGAAGTCGGCATCCGCCGTCTTCTTGATCGCCACGTGCGCCTTCAGTGCCGCCGGCAATGCGCTCACCAGCGCTTCGCCCGCCGCGCCCTGGAACAGCGCGCGGTTGCCCGTTGCGAGCGCAACGGCGAGTTGTGCGCGTGCGCCCGTTGCGGTGGACGACACGCACAGCACCGTGCCGCGCGCCGAAAGCGTGTAGGTGTTGCGCTCGCCCGTCGGGCCCGGCAGAACCGCCGTGGCGCCCGCGAGCACGTATTCGAGGTAGCCGTCGCAGCGTGCCGCGAGCGCGGGCTCGCGCTCGGCGATGAGCCAGTCACGCAGCGTCGTGAGCGCGGACTGTGCCGATTGCGGCGCGCCGTTGTTGCCTTCAGCAGCTTGCGGCGCATCGACGACGAGCACATCGGCGAGCGACTTCGGCAAACCAGCTGGACGCTTCGCTAGCAAGCGCGAAAGATACAGCGCGCCACCCGCCTTCGGACCCGTGCCCGAGAGGCCTTCGCCGCCGAACGGCTGCACGCCCACCACCGCGCCGATCACGTTGCGGTTCACGTAGATGTTGCCCACGTGCGCGCGGCCGATCACGTGCGCGATCGTTTCGTCGATACGCGTGTGAATGCCGAGGGTGAGGCCGTAGCCCGTTGCGCGGATCTGCTCGAGCAGCTTGTCGAGCTGGCTGCGGCGATAGCGCACCACGTGCAGCACCGGGCCGAACACTTCGCGCTTGAGTTCGTCGAGGCTGTCGAGCTCGATGAGCGTGGGCGGCACGAACGTGCCTTGCGCGCAGGTGTCGGGCGTCGGCATCTGCTGGACTTTGCGGCCCTTTTCGCGCATGCCGGCGACGTGCGTATCGATACCGCGCTTCGCGTCGATGTCGATCACGGGGCCGACGTCGGTCGAGAGGCGGTCGGGGTTACCCACCGCGAGTTCCTTCATCGCGCCCGTGAGCATTTCGAGCGTGCGGTCCGCCACGTCGTCCTGCAGGCACAGCACGCGCAGCGCGGAACAGCGCTGGCCGGCCGAGTCGAACGCGCTTTGCAGCACGTCGGCCACGACCTGCTCCGCGAGCGCCGACGAATCGACGATCATCGCGTTCTGGCCGCCGGTCTCGGCGATCAGCGGAATCGGGCGGCCTTCGGAGTCGAGGCGCTCGGACAGCGTCTTGTTGATGAGGCGCGCAACTTCGGTCGAGCCCGTGAACATCACGGCGCGCGTGCGGTGATCGGCGACGAGCGCCGCGCCCACAGTTTCGCCGTTGCCCGGCAGCAGTTGCACCGCGCCCGCCGGCACGCCGGCTTCGCGCAGGATGCGCACGGCTTGCGCGGCGATCAGCGGCGTTTGTTCAGCGGGCTTCGCGAGCACCGTGTTGCCGGCTGCGAGCGCGGCCGCCACCTGGCCCATGAAGATCGCAAGCGGGAAGTTCCACGGGCTGATACACACCACGGGGCCGAGCGGGCGATGCGTGTCGTTCGAGAACTCGTCGCGGATCTGCGTGGAGTAGTAGCGCAGGAAGTCGATCGCTTCGCGGATTTCGGCCACGGCGTTCGCCAGCGACTTGCCCGCTTCGCGCACGATCAGGCCCATCAGCGTATGCATTTGCGCTTCGAGCAGATCGGCGGCGCGTGCGAGGCAATCGGCGCGCGCTTCGACGGGCGTGGCCTGCCAGATCGGCGCGGCGGCCACGGCTTGCGAGAGCGCGGCGCTCACGTGCTCGCTCGTGGCTTCCGCCACGGTCCCGACGAGATCGCGATGATCGGCGGGGTTGCGCACGTCGCGTGCAGCGCTGTCTGCGATATCGCTGTCCGCGAGCATCGGCGCGGCGCGCCACGGATGATGCGCGCTCGCCAGCAGCGCCGACGAAAGCGACGCGAGACGATGCTCGTTCGAGAGATCGAGGCCCATCGAATTGAAGCGCTCGCTGCCGTACAGCTCGCGCGGCAGCGGAATCTTCGCATGCGGCGCGCCGAGCGGCACGACCTTGGCGGCGTCGTCGATGGGGTTCGTGACCAGTTCCGCGACCGGCACGGAGGCATCGGCGATGCGGTTCACGAACGACGTGTTCGCGCCGTTTTCGAGCAGACGCCGCACGAGATACGCGAGCAGCGTTTCATGCGTGCCGACCGGCGCGTAGACGCGGCACGGACGGTTGAGCTTGCCCTGCGAGAGCGGGCCCGTGACCTCTTCGTACAGCGGCTCGCCCATGCCGTGCAGGCACTGGAATTCGTACTGGCCGGGATAGTAGTTCTGGCCCGCGAGGTGATAGATCGCCGAGAGCGTGTACGCGTTGTGCGTGGCGAACTGCGGATACACGGCATCCGGCGCGCCGAGCAGCTTCTTCGCGCAGGCGAGGTACGACACGTCCGTGTAGATCTTGCGCGTGTACACCGGGTAGCCTTCGAGGCCATCCACCTGGGCGCGCTTGATTTCCGTATCCCAGTAGGCGCCCTTCACGAGGCGCACCATGATGCGGTGACGGCTGCGGCGCGCGAGATCGACGATGTAGTCGATCACGAACGGGCAGCGCTTCTGGTAAGCCTGCACCACGAAGCCAATGCCGTTCCAGCCCGCGAGTTCCGGATCGAAGCACAGCGCTTCGAGCAGGTCGAGCGAAAGTTCGAGGCGGTCGGCTTCTTCGGCGTCGATATTGAGGCCGATGTCATAGCGGCGAGCGAGCACGGCGAGTGCGCGCACGCGCGGCAGCAACTCGCCCATCGTGCGTTCCTGCTGCGCGCGCGAGTAGCGCGGGTGTAGTGCGGAAAGCTTGATCGAGATGCCCGGGCCTTCGTAGATGCCGCGGCCGCCGGCGGCCTTGCCGATGGCGTGGATCGCCTGCTCGTACGATGCGTAGTAGCGCTGAGCGTCCGCTTCCGTCGTCGCGGCTTCGCCGAGCATGTCGTACGAGTAGCGGAAACCGCGTGCTTCGAACTTGCGGCTGTTGGCCAGCGCTTCGGAGATGTTCTCGCCCGTGACGAACTGCTCGCCCATCAGGCGCATGGCCATGTCCACGCCCTTGCGGATCAGCGGCTCGCCGCCCTTGCCGATCATGCGCGTGAGCGCCGACGACAGACCGGTTTCGCTGTTCGTCGTGACGAGCTTGCCGGTGATCATGAGGCCCCACGTGGCGGCGTTCACGAACAGCGACGGCGCGTGGCCCACGTGCGATTTCCAGTCGCCCTTGCTGATCTTGTCGCGGATGAGCGCGTCGCGCGTGGCGCGGTCGGGAATGCGCAGCAGCGCTTCGGCGAGGCACATCAGCGCCACGCCTTCCTGGCTGGACAGCGAAAACTCGTGAATCAGCCCTTCCACACCGCCGCCCGTGCCCTTCGCGCGCAGCGTTTCCACGAGCTTCGTGGCGAGCTTCGTCACGTCGCCCGTGAGGTTGGCCGGCAGGCGCCCTTCGCCGATCAGGAACGGCACGCACTCCGGCTCCGGACGGCGGTACGCGGCCGTGATGGCCGCGCGCAGTACCGACTGCGGTTGCACGTTTTGCGCGAATTCGAGGAACGGGTGCGATGCCGCTTCGTCGTCGTCAGCGGTAGCACCTTCGGCGAGATCGGTCGCACCGACATGGCCCTTGAGTTCCGGAGGCAGCTGGCCGTGCTCGATTTTCTCGAGATAGGCAAAGATGGCTTGCTTGATGAGCCAGTGCGGCGTGCGCTCGAGCCGCGTGGCGGCGTCCTTGAGGCGGGAGCGGAGGAGATCGTCGACTTTGACGCCAAGTGTGGTGCTAGCCATGTTTCCTTCGTATGCCGGCAGACCCGCACCGGCGGTGACCAAAAAGTTGGCGAATCGTAACCCTACCAATAAAAAGGTGCAACCACTCTCTCAAAATGGTTGCACCATGGTTGAGGCCTTGTGCAGCCTGGGTTTGCGGCCGATGTCCGCCCACCGGGCCACGCAGGTTGCGCTCGGTATTTTCCCTGGCCCAACAACACGCTGGACAACCCTAATCGATTCCGCGGCCGTGCCGTTATACAAACAGAGCGGGGGTTGTTGATCACAAGAAAGAGCGTAGGGACCGGAAAATGGAAAAGCTGCTGGTAATCGCAGGGATCTGGACGATGTGCGCCATGTGCGCCGTGCTGTTCATGCGCGGCGCGACGGCGCCGGATGAACGCCGCATGAGCTTGAAGCGCGCGGCGCGCAGGGACGTGGCCGATACCGTCGGCCAGTGAGGCAGGAAACGGGAAGTTGATGCCAGGTGGCCCCGCTGTTGCGGCAACGGGGCCAGGCCGGCTGCTGTCCGCTGCTAGATGTCGAGCGGATCGACTTCGAGATTCCAGCGCAGCACGCCGCGCAACGCGCGCAGCGCGGGCTGCCACGCGCGCAGCGTTGCCTGCAGCGCGGCACGCGACTGGCTTTCCACGAGCAGTTGCGCGCGATGCACGTTCATCACCTTCACGATGGTGAGCGGCACCGCGTCGTAGGCCATGACACGCTCGGCGCCCGGAATCGCGGTGAGCGCCGCTGCGGCCTGGGCGAGAAACGCCAACGCCGCCTCCAGCGTGCGCCCTTCGGCGCGCAATAACGCCTGATAGACGAACGGCGGCAGGTGTGCATCGCGCCGCTCCGCGACCTGCGTATTCGCAAACCCCACATAGTCCTGGCGCGCCAGCGCGTGATAGAGCGCGTGGCGCGGATAGCGCGTCTGCACGAGCACCTCGCCGGCCAGTCCGGCGCGCCCCGCCCGCCCGCTCACCTGCATCAACTGCGCGAACAGGCGCTCGCCGGCCCGGAAATCATGTGAAAAGAGCGCATTGTCGGCGTTCAGCACGCCAACGAGCGACACGCGCTGGAAGTCGTGCCCCTTCGCGATCATCTGCGTGCCCACCAGGATGTCGACTTCGCCCGCGTGCACGTCGGAGAAAAGCGCCTGCGCGCTGCCCTTGCGGCGCGTGCTGTCGGCGTCGATGCGCAGCACCCGCGCGCCCGGCACCGCGCTCGCGAGCGCCTCCTCGATGCGTTGCGTGCCGCGCCCCATCGGCGCGATGTCGACGTTGCCGCACTCGGGGCACGAATGCGGAATGCGCGATTCCCAGCCGCAGTGATGGCAGCGCAGCGCGCGCTCGGGCTTGTGCAGCACGACGTACGCGCTGCAGCGCGGGCAGCCCGCCACCCAGCCGCAGGCGTCGCACGCGAGCGTGGGCGCGTAACCGCGACGGTTCAGGAACACGAGGCTCTGCTCGCCGCGCTCGAGACGCGCCTTCATCGCCGCGACCAAAGGCCCCGAGAGCCCTTCGAACGAAGCGCGGCCGCGCCGGCGCTCCTCTTCGAGATCAATCAGCTTGACGGTGGGCAGCACCGCGTCGGCAATCGCGCGGCGCGAGAGCGTGAGGCGCGTGTAGCGGCCCTGCTCGGCCTGCCACCAGCTTTCGAGCGACGGCGTGGCCGAGCCCAGCACGACCGGCACGCCCAGCTGCTTGGCACGCCATACCGCGAGGTCGCGCGCCGAGTAGCGCAGCCCTTCCTGCTGCTTGTAGGCGGGGTCGTGCTCCTCGTCGACCACGAGCATCGCGAGACGCGGCAGCGAGGCCAGCACCGCGAGCCGCGTGCCGAGCACGATGCGTGCGCGGCACGTGTGCGCCGCGAGCCAGTTGCGGGCGCGCTCGCCTTCCGCGAGGCCGCTGTGAAGCGTGACGATGGCCTCGTCGGCGAGCGTGGCCGCGAAGCGCGTGCGAAAGGCCGCCTCGAACTGCGGCGTGAGATTGATTTCCGGGACCAGCACGAGCGCCTGGGCGCCCGGGTCGCGCTCGAGCAGCGCCGCGAGCGCGCGCAGATAGACCTCGGTCTTGCCGCTGCCCGTCACGCCGTGCAACAGGAAGGGCGCGAAGCCGCTCGCCGCGCCGATGGCTTCCACGGCGTCGGCTTGCTCGTCGCTCAGGCGCGGGACTGCCACCACGGCGGTCGTCTCCGCAGCGCTGTTGGCCACGCTTGCGGCCGCGCCGAACTCGATGCTTTCATGCTCGACCCAGCCGGCGTCGCGCCAGGCTTCGAGCGTAGCAATCGCCTTGGGATGCAGCGCGCGGGCCGCGGCTGCGTCGAGCTCGCCGGCATCGGCGAGCGCCTGCGCGAGACGGCGCAGCGCCGGCGCGCGCGCCGGCAAGGCGTCGGGCAGCGCGGCGCGCCCTTGCGGCGACAGACGGTAGCGCTCCTCGGGGGCGAGCAGGCGCGCCCAGCGCAACGGATCGCGCAACGCCTGCGGCAGCGCCGGCAAGGCAACTTCGCCCAGGCCCCGCTGATAGTAGTCGGCGGCAAAGCCAGCCAGCGCGAGCCATTGCGCCGAAAGCGGAGGGCAGGCGGCGCACACCGCGCTCACGTCACGGAGCTTGTTCGCGGGCACGTCGCTGTGAGCGTTCACTTCGCAGATCAGGCCGACCACGTCGCGACGCCCGAACGGCACGCGCACGAGCATGCCGGGCTCGGGCGCACAGTCGAGGCCATAGCGATAGTCGTAGAGCGCATCCAGTGGATGGTCCAGCGCCACGCGCACGTACTGCCCTGTCATGCCTCGCTCCCAGGGAAGTTCCGTACGCCAGCGCACAGACACGCAAACCTAAAGTAATACTTTAGATTTCGCGCTAAGTTTTGGATTCCGCAGAACAATCGCGCCCCCGAATCTGCGCCTGTGGATAACTTTGTTGAGAACTTCTCGAGCGCTGCCTGCGTGCGCCCGCGCGTGGTCGTTATGTGGGATACCGCACAGAGCGCCGTGGAGCGCCGAAAGCCTTGTCTGTCAAGGGTCTGATTGATTCTGCTCAGACCTAAGCGGGCGCCTGCGACAACCTTTCCCTCTTGCGCGCCGCAACGAGGCAAGTGTGCATAAGTCAAGTCTTGACAGGACCGCGATGGCGTCTGGATGGCCTCTTGAGCCCGGTCATACCCTGACGCCCGGAGCCCAGCTTGCTGCGATGCACCAAAAACGTCACGCATCGGTCGCGCGAAGCGCGCGGCTGTGACGATGCACTTCGTCCACGAGTTCGGCCACGCTTTCGGGTGACGTGAACTGCGAAACGCCGTGACCGAGGTTGAACACGTGACCCGGGTGCGCGCCAAAGCTGTCCAGTACCGCGCGCGCCTGCTCGCGAATCGCGGCCGGCGAAGCGAACAGCACCGTGGGGTCGAGATTGCCCTGGAGCGCCACGCGGTCGCCCACGCGCTCGCGCGCGCGGCCGAGGTTGACGGTCCAGTCGAGGCCGACGGCGTCCACGCCCGTATTGGCGATTTCGTCGAGCCAGAGGCCGCCGCCCTTCGTGAACGTGATCACGGGCACGCGCTCGCCATCGTGCTCGCGCTTGAGCTGCGCCACCACCTGCGCGATGTACGCGAGCGAGAAGCGCTGATACGCGCCGTCCGCGAGCGCGCCGCCCCAGGTGTCGAAAATCATCACGGCCTGCGCACCGGCTTCGATCTGCGCGTTCAGATAGGCTGCCACCGCCTGCGCGTTGACTTCGAGAATGCGCTGCATGAGGTCCGGGCGCGCATACAGCATCGACTTCACGGTGCGGAAGTCGTCCGAGCCGCCGCCCTCGACCATGTAGCAGGCGAGTGTCCACGGGCTGCCCGAAAAGCCGATCAGCGGCACACGCTGGCGCCCTTCAGCGTTGGTGAGCGCGCGGCGAATTTCGCGCACGGCGTCGGTCACGTAGCCGAGCGTCGCGTCGATATCCGGCACGGCAAGTCGCGCCACGTCTTCTTCAGTGCGCACGGGGTGCGCGAACTTCGGCCCTTCGCCCGCCTGGAACGAGAGGCCGAGGCCCATCGCGTCCGGAATCGTGAGGATGTCGGAGAACAGGATCGCGGCGTCGAGCGGATAGCGCTCGAGCGGCTGCAGCGTGACCTCGGTCGCGTAATCGGGATTCTTCGCGAGGCCGAGGAAGCTGCCAGCGCGGCTGCGCGTGGCGTTGTACTCGGGCAGATAGCGGCCTGCCTGGCGCATCAGCCAGATCGGCGTGTACTCGGTCGGCTGGCGCAGCAGCGCGCGCAGGAAGGTGTCGTTCAGGAGAGTGTGGGCCACGTGCTGGATGCGCGAAGTCGCGCCAAGGTTCGGAAGCAAGCGGCCATTTTACCGGAGCGTGCGCCGCGCCATGCCGCTGATGGGTGGGATCAAACAGCGCAACGGCACTGAAGTATAGGTCGTTGCCTACCCAGGTAAGTCCGCGCTTATCTGCCGCGTACGCGAGGACTATCATCAGACGGCTTTCCAAAACATTACATCAATCAAAACCAGATCTGGAGACACGATGAAAAAAGCCGTCCTCGGCCTGACGATCGTGAGCGCCGCTTTGCTGAGCGCGTGCGCCACGAGCCAGTCCGCCGGCCCACCCGCCAACGGTGCGCAGGCCGCCACCGCCCATTCGCGCCTCGACGAAATCATCGCGCGCGGCACGCTGCGCGCCTGCACGACCGGCGACTACAAGCCCTACTCCTTCTACCGGCAGGACGGCACGTTCGAAGGCATCGACATCGACATGACCCAGTCGCTTGCGAAGTCGCTGGGCGTGACGGCCGAGTTCGTGAAGACGTCGTGGTCGAACCTCATGAACGACTTCCTGGCGAAATGCGACGTTGCGGTGGGCGGTGTCTCCACGACACTCGAACGCCAGAAGCGCGCGTTCTTTACCGAGGCTTATCAGGTCGACGGCAAGACGCCGATCGTGCGATGTGAAGACGTCAAGAAGTACCAGACTGTTGCGCAGATCAACCAGCCTTCGGTGCGCGTGATCATGAATCCGGGCGGCACGAACGAGCGCTTCGCGAAGCAGTTCTTGCCGCACGCGAATCTCATCATGTATCCGGACAACGTGACGATCTTCAAACAGATCCTCGCGGGCAAAGCCGACGTGATGGTGACCGACGCCTCCGAGACCATGCTGCAGCAGAAGCTCAACCCGGGCCTGTGCTCGGTGCATCCCGACAAGCCCTTTCAATACGGCGAGAAAGCGTGGATGGTGCCGCGCGGCGACGTGGTGTTCCAGCAGTATGTCGATCAGTGGCTGCACCTTGCGCGCGCGAGCGGCGAATATCAGGCAATCTCCGACAAGTGGCTGAAGTGAGGTGTTGAATCGCGCCGCATTGTTATGGCCCTTCGAATTGCTACGATGAGTTGCAGAAGCGGGATGACACGCGGCGCGCAAAGTTTGCATTTCGCGCACATGCGCAATGTCGACGCATTGCGCATGTGCGCAGCCGGTAATTCTGTACGGTGTGCGTCGTGCATAAAAGGCCCATACCGTGGGCCTTCCTTCATGCAATTCGAATCCTCGCGCCCGAGTTGCCGTCAAGGCTGTCAAACAGCCGCGAAAAATAGCGGTAAAAATGACTTGCGCGAAACGCTCAGGATGGCAAAAAGCGCCGCAGAGCCTTATCTGACGGGCGTTACAACCTGAAACACTTTGTTACCGCGAACCTATCTTAATTCGCCCACAATGCCTTCAACGGTTTCAACACGGATGTGGCGCGGTGCCAGTGTGAGCGGACACAAAACACCAGCCGGTCGGCCCTACGCCGAAGCCCTCTCGAGGGGCATCCTTGTTGGAGCCGTGACCGGCGTCGAAGACGTTTCATGACCCGGCTCCTCCTTTGGTCTCCTCGCGCTAACCCCGTAGCGTGTGGTTTTTAGCGGGCTCCAGGCCCGCTTTTTTTTCGCCTGTACGTTTCGTTATTCAACAGGCATCGTTCAACTCCCACTCCCTCCAGCGCCAGCTAATCGTTCGGTTTCCAGACTATTTTTTGCGCGCCCTGAAAAGCTGCCGCAGCGCCATGCATCGCCCGCCGCGGCATGGCATCAAACGTATCAAGCCGTCTTCTGCTCGCTGATCTTGAGTTCATCGATCATGCGCGCGCGCATCACGAACTTCTGCACTTTGCCCGTCACGGTCATCGGCAGTTCGTCGACGAAGCGGATGTACTTCGGGATCTTGTAGTGCGCAATCTGCCCCTGGCAGAACGCCTGAATCTCCTCCGCCGTTGCCGCTTCGCCCGGACGCAGCACGATCCACGCACACACTTCCTCGCCGTACTTCGCATCGGGCACGCCGAACACCTGCGCGGACTGCACCTTCGGATGGCGGAACAGAAACTCCTCGATCTCTCGCGGATAGATGTTCTCGCCGCCGCGGATGAGCATGTCCTTGAGGCGACCAACGATGTTGCAGTAGCCTTCGGCGTCGATCGTCGCGAGATCGCCCGTATGCATCCAGCCATCGACGATCGACTCGGCCGTCTTCTCCGCGTCGCCCCAGTAGCCCTGCATCACCGAATAGCCCTTCGTGCACAGCTCGCCCGTTTCGCCCACCGGCACAGTATTGCCGAGCGCGTCGACGATCTTCACTTCGAGATGCGGCTGAATGCGGCCCACCGTGGTCGTGCGCTTGTCGAGCGGGTCGGTGGTTGAACTCTGGAATGACACCGGGCTCGTTTCCGTCATGCC
This sequence comes from Paraburkholderia sp. CNPSo 3076, assembly GCF_026343935.1. Classification (NCBI taxonomy): domain Bacteria; kingdom Pseudomonadati; phylum Pseudomonadota; class Betaproteobacteria; order Burkholderiales; family Burkholderiaceae; genus Paraburkholderia; species Paraburkholderia sp. CNPSo 3076. The sequence continues at coordinate 147,074 of NZ_JAPMAL010000015.1, forward strand.
GTAGGCGATCGTGATTTCGGCGAGATGCATCTTCGAGACCACGCGCTTCATCGTCTCGATCGGGCACGGCGAGCCGGCCATGATGCCCGTGCGCAGCTTCGAAAGATCGAAGCGCGCGAACTCCGGATGATCGAGTTCCGCGATGAACATCGTGGGCACGCCGTGCAATGCCGTGCAGCCCTCTTCCGAGACCGCTTCGAGCGTCGCGCGCGGATCGAAAGCCTCGCCCGGGAACACCATGTTCGCGCCAACGGATACACACGCGAGTACCGCGAGCACCATGCCGAAGCAGTGATAGAGCGGCACCGGAATGCAGAGCGAGTCTTCTTCCGTGAGGCGCATCGCCTGGGCGATGAAACGCCCGTTGTTGAGCACGTTGCGGTGCGTGAGCGTGGCGCCCTTCGGATTGCCGGTCGTGCCGCTCGTGAACTGGATGTTGATGGCCTCGTCGGGCGATAGCGTCGCGTTGATCGCGTCGAGCCACGCCGTGCCGTCGCGGACGATGCGCTCACGGCCCATCTCCACGAGTTCGCTGAAGCAGAGCATGCCGGGCGTGGCCGTGTCGCACATGCGCACGACCGCGCGCAGTTCGGGCAGGCGCGCAGCCTGCAACTGGCCGGGCGTGGCACTCGCAAGCTCGGGGGCGAGCGTCTGCAGCATCTCCAGATACTTCGAGGTCTTGAAGCTCTCCGCGGAGACGATCGCCTTGCAGGCGACCTTGTTCAGCGCGTATTCGAGTTCGGCGAGACGATAGGCGGGATTGATGTTGACGAGCACCGCGCCGATCCGCGCGGTCGCAAACTGGGTGAGCAGCCATTCGACGCGATTGGGCGACCAGATGCCGACGCGATCCCCCTTGACGATGCCTAGCTCGGCGAAGCCGGCTGCGAGCACGCCCACTTCGGCGGCGAACTCGCGCCAGTTCCAGCGGATACCCTGCTCGCGGAACACCACGGCAGGCCGCTCGGGAAACCGGTTCGCGGTCTCCTGCAGGAACGTGCCGAGGGTCGCGTCGCTGAGCGGCACGTCGGTCGTGCCTCGCACGTAGGAAAGCCCGTCTTTCGGCGCGATGAGCGGCTCATGTACACCGGGCGCGGCGCGCGCGCCTGCTGCGTCGATTGCCATGATGGCTGTCTCCTGGGGAGCGTCACTCCCGCGTTTGAAATGAAATTGAAAACCATTGTGCCACCGGCTTTCCCGGGGGCGGCATCAAGTCTTACCCGCAGGGTCTGGGCCAGCTGCGAACGCATGATTTGGCATTACCTTTCCGTAAACGTCAAGTATGTCAGAGCGTTTTTGTCGACCACCGTGGCCCACGGCATTTATGCCGTGTTTTTCAGCGCGATGCCATTGGGCCGTGCCCGCCCAGCGGCGCGCACATGCAAAAAGGGCTCCCCGGTTGGGGAGCCCTTTTTGCTTCGAACGCGGCGCCACAAGGGCGCGCGTACGAGAACCGATTAGTGCTGGTTCATTTTGCGCAGGCGCTGGATCGCCGCGAGCTGCGCGACCGCGTAGGCCAGCTCGGCCTGGGCGGTGGCGTACTCGAGGTTCGAGCCCGCGTTCTGCAGCGTCTCTTCAGCGCGCTTGCGCGCTTCCGTGGCCTTCGCCTCGTCGAGATCCTTGCCGCGGATCGCGGTGTCGGCGAGCACCGTGACGGCGCCCGGCTGCACTTCGAGAATGCCGCCGGCGACGAACACGAACTCTTCACCGCCGTCTTCCGCCACGATGCGCACGGCGCCCGGACGAATACGCGTGATGAGCGGCGTGTGGCCCGGCAGGATGCCCAGCTCGCCCGCCTCGCCCGGAAGCGCGACGAACTTCGCCTGGCCGTCGAAGATGCTCTCTTCGGCGCTGACGACGTCTACCTTGATGGTTGCTGCCATATATGTCGACTCCTGTGTCGATCGGAGTTGGCGCTTTAGCGCTTACTCCGGTCCCATGCACAGCTTGAGTGGGTTGCGAAGGCGATGCGCCTCACGAATGAAGCGCCGCGCCTTGTTGCCTGCAACTCAACCCTTACTGGATCTTCTTGGCCTTTTCGAAGGCTTCGTCGATCGTGCCGACCATGTAAAACGCCTGCTCCGGCAGATGATCGCATTCGCCGCCAACGATCATCTTGAAGCCGCGGATCGTTTCCTTCAGCGGCACGTACTTGCCCGGCGAGCCCGTGAAGACTTCCGCGACGTGGAACGGCTGCGACAGGAAACGCTGGATCTTGCGTGCGCGGGCGACGGTCAGCTTGTCTTCCGGCGACAGTTCGTCCATGCCCAGAATCGCGATGATGTCGCGCAGTTCCTTGTAGCGCTGCAGCGTTTGCTGCACACCGCGCGTGATCGAGTAGTGCTCTTCGCCGATCACGTTCGGGTCGATCTGGCGCGAGGTCGAGTCGAGCGGGTCGACTGCCGGGTAGATACCCAGCGAGGCGATGTCACGCGACAGCACGACGGTTGCGTCCAGGTGGCCGAAGGTCGTAGCCGGCGACGGGTCGGTCAAGTCGTCCGCAGGGACGTACACGGCCTGAACCGAGGTAATCGAGCCCTTCTTGGTCGACGTGATGCGCTCTTGCAGCTTGCCCATTTCTTCAGCCAGCGTCGGCTGATAGCCCACTGCCGACGGCATACGGCCGAGCAGTGCCGACACTTCCGTGCCAGCCAGCGTGAAACGGTAGATGTTGTCGACGAAGAACAGCACATCGAGGCCTTCGTCACGGAAGTGCTCGGCCATCGTCAGACCGGTCAGCGCGACGCGCAGACGGTTGCCCGGCGGCTCGTTCATCTGGCCGTACACCAGCGCGACCTTGTCGAGAACGTTCGAGTCCTTCATTTCGTGGTAGAAGTCGTTGCCCTCACGGGTACGCTCGCCCACGCCGGCGAACACGGAGAAACCACCGTGTTCCTTGGCGATGTTGTTGATGAGCTCCATCATGTTGACGGTCTTGCCCACGCCGGCGCCACCGAACAGACCCACCTTGCCGCCCTTTGCGAACGGGCAGATCAGGTCGATCACCTTGATGCCGGTTTCGAGCAGTTCGGCCGACGGCGACAGGTCTTCGAACGCCGGTGCCTTCTGGTGAATCGCACGCGTCGTTTCGCTCACGATCGGGCCCGCTTCGTCGATCGGGCGGCCCAGCACGTCCATGATGCGGCCCAGAGTGGGCTTGCCAACCGGCACGCGGATGGGGTTACCCGTGTTCTTCACCACGGTGCCGCGGCGCAGACCGTCCGACGCACCCAAACAGATGGTGCGGACAACGCCGTCGCCCAGCTGCTGCTGCACTTCCAGGGTCAGTTCCGACCCTTCGAGAATCAGCGCGTCGTAGATCTTCGGCATGGTCTCGCGCGGGAATTCCACGTCGATCACCGCGCCGATGCACTGTACGATCTTGCCTTCTACCAAAGCAGTTGTACTCATCGATTTTCCTTTAGATACCTGAATTCTTCACTCGCTCACCGGCTCAACACCGGCGCGGTTTCGCAATCGGTTCGCGCTTGTCAGACGGCTGCTGCGCCGCCGACGATTTCCGAAAGTTCCTTCGTAATCGCGGCCTGGCGGCTCTTGTTGTACGAGAGCTGCAGTTCGTTGATCACCGTCTTCGCGTTGTCCGACGCCGCCTTCATCGCCACCATACGGGCCGACTGCTCCGAAGCCATGTTTTCCGCCACGGCCTGATAGACCAGGGCTTCGACATAGCGCACCAGCAGTTCGTCCACGACGGTTTGCGCGTCCGGCTCGTAGATGTAGTCCCACGCCGACTTCGGCGTCGTGCCGTCGTCATTCGCTTCGAGACGCTCGGCCGACAGCGGCAGCAGTTGCTCGATCACAGGCTCCTGCTTCATCGTGTTGACGAAGCGCGTGTACGCGAGGTACACGGCGGAAAGCTTGCCTTCCGAGTACTGGTCGAGCTGCACCTTGATCGCGCCGATCAGCTTTTCGAGGTGCGGCGTGTCGCCGAGTTGCACAACGTTCGAGACGACCTTCGCGCGCAGACGGTTCAGGAAACCGAGGCCCTTGCTGCCGATCGCCGTTGCTTCGATCGACGTGCCGGATGCTTCCAGATCCTTGAACTTCTGCAGCGTCGCGCGCAGCACGTTGGTGTTCATCCCGCCGCACAGACCCTTGTCGGTCGTGACGAGAATCACGCCTGCGACCTTCGCACCGGTGTTTTCCACCATGAACGGGTGGCGGTACTCGGGGTTCGCACGGCTCATGTGCGCAGCGATGTCGCGGACCTTGTCGGCATACGGGCGGGCGGCGCGCATGCGCTCCTGGGCACGGCGCATTTTCGACGCCGCGACCATTTCCATCGCCTTGGTGATCTTGCGCGTGTTTTGCACGCTCTTGATCTTGCCGCGAATTTCCTTCATTCCAGCCATTGCTTGCTCCTTTGTCGACCCGAGTTGGCGCTTTGGCGCTTACTCGGGTCCCAGTCCGTTTATCGTGATTGATTCCCGGACGGATCAGTATGCGCCGGACTTCTTGAAGTCCTTGAGAGCCGCGTGGAGCGCGTTCTCGTCGTCCTTCGACAGGTCCTTCTTGTCCTCGATGCGCGCGACGAGGTCAGCGTGCTTCGACTTCAGGTATTCGCGCAGGCCCTTTTCGAACGGCAGGACGTCCTTGACGTCGATGTCGTCGAGGTAGCCGTTGTTCGCCGAGAACAGCGCAACAGCCAGTTCCCACACTTGCAGCGGCTGGTACTGCGGCTGCTTGAGCAGTTCCGTCACGCGGCGGCCGCGCTCGAGCTGCTTGCGGGTCGCTTCGTCGAGGTCCGATGCGAACTGGGCGAATGCAGCCAGTTCACGGTACTGCGCGAGGTCGGTACGGATACCGCCCGACAGCTTCTTCACGACCTTGGTCTGTGCCGCGCCACCCACACGCGACACCGAAACGCCGGCGTTGATTGCCGGGCGGATGCCTGCGTTGAAGAGGTCGGTTTCCAGGAAGATCTGGCCGTCGGTAATCGAGATCACGTTCGTCGGAACGAATGCGGTCACGTCGCCGGCTTGCGTTTCGATGATCGGCAGTGCGGTCAGCGAACCCGTCTTGCCCTTCACTTCGCCGTTCGTGAACTTCTCGACGTAGTCGGCCGACACGCGCGCTGCGCGCTCGAGCAGACGCGAGTGCAGATAGAACACGTCGCCGGGGTAAGCTTCACGGCCCGGCGGGCGGCGCAGCAGCAGCGAGATCTGACGGTATGCCCAGGCTTGCTTGGTCAGGTCGTCATAGATGATCAGGGCGTCTTGACCGCGGTCGCGGAAGTATTCGCCCATCGTGCAACCGGCGTACGGCGCGAGGTACTGCAGCGCGGCCGATTCCGAAGCCGAAGCGGCAACGACGATCGTGTATTCGATCGCGCCCGTTTCTTCGAGCTTGCGCAGCACGCTCTGGATCGACGAAGCCTTCTGACCGATGGCGACGTAGATACAGATGAGGTCCTTGCCCTTCTGGTTGATGATCGTGTCGACGGCCACTGCGGTCTTGCCGCACTGACGGTCGCCGATGATCAGCTCACGCTGGCCACGGCCGATCGGCACCATCGAGTCGATCGACTTCAGACCCGTTTGCACCGGCTGCGACACGCCTTCACGCCAGATCACGCCCGGAGCGATCTTTTCGATCGCGTCGGTCATCTTGGCGTTGACCGGGCCCTTGCCGTCGATCGGGTTGCCGAGCGGATCGACCACGCGGCCGATCAGTTCGGGGCCAACCGGCACTTCGAGAATGCGGCCCGTCGTCTTGACGATGTCGCCTTCCGAGATGTGCTCGTACTCGCCCAGAATCACCGCGCCGACCGAGTCGCGCTCGAGGTTCAGCGCGAGGCCGAAGGTGTTGCCCGGGAATTCGAGCATTTCGCCCTGCATCACGTCCGACAGGCCGTGGATACGCACGATACCGTCGGTCACGGAGATCACGGTGCCCTGGTTGCGAACGTCTGCGCTCGCTTCAAGGCCCTGGATCCGGCTCTTGATCAGCTCGCTGATCTCAGAGGGATTGAGTTGCATTATTCGCTCCTGATGTTCAATTCTGTTGCGTGCCAGCCGCCGCGCCCGATTTTTGGAATCGAGGCGCTCAGGCGGTCAACGCCGCCTGCATGCTGGCGAGCCGCGCGCGGACCGAGGTATCGAGCACTTCGTCGCCGACCGTGACGCGCACGCCGCCGATCAGCGAGTTGTCGATCTCGACGGTTGGCTTCAGCTTGCATTTGAACTTGCGTTCGAGGCTGGCGACGAGGTCGTTCAACTGGGCGCCTTCGAGCGGGAACGCGCTGACGATCACTGCGTCAGCAGCACCTGCCTTGGCGTTCTTGAGCGCTTCGAACTGCGTCTGGATTTCCGGCAGCAGTGCCAGGCGATGATTCTCGATCAGCATCTGCACGAGGTTCTTCACCTCGGCCGATTCCTTGACCGGCGACTTCACCGCCGCGAGCAGCAGCTCGGCGACCTGGGCATGGCTTACCTTCGGGCTCGTCGCGACCGACTGCACCTCGGGCAAGGCCGCAACCTGTGCCAGCTCCGAAACGAGCGTGGACCAGGCGGCGGTGTCACCAGCTTCGGCCACGCCAAACAATGCTTCTGCGTACGGGCGGGCGATGGTTGCAAGTTCGGCCATGATCAGAGCTCGGCTTTCAGTTGATTCAGCAGTTCGGCGTGGGCCGACTGATCGACTTCGCGCTTCAGGATCTGCTCGGCGCCTTGCACGGCGAGGGCGGCGACTTCAGCGCGCAGTACTTCGCGTGCCTTGACGACCTGCTGGTCGGCGTCGGCCTTCGCCTGGGCGATGATGCGTGCCGCTTCGGCGTGTGCCTGGGCCTTGATTTCCTCTGCGACGGCCAGCGCGCGCTTTTCAGCGTCGGCGATACGGCTTTGACCCTCGTTACGGGCGGTAGCGAGCTCTTCGCCGACGCGCTTGTGCGCCGCTTCGAGTTCCGCCTTGCCCTTTTCCGCAGCGGCGAGGCCGTCTGCGATCTTCTTCGAGCGCTCGTCGAGGGCGTTGATCAACGGCGGCCACACGAACTTCATCGTGAACCACGCGAGGATCAGGAACACGACCATTTGCGCAAACAGGGTTGCGTTGAGATTCACGGTGTTTCCTTAATCGTTGCTATTCCGGGGAATTGAAACGGCAAGGCGCTCATCGGTTGTGAACTCGATCAGCGCCTCGTCTCCCGTTCCGCCATGCGCCCACTACCCGTTATAGGTCAGGCGCAACCTTCCAGGGAACTTAGCCCGCGAGCTTCGAGAGCAGCGGGTTAGCGAACGCGAACAGCATTGCAACACCAACGCCAATCAGGAACGCCGCATCGATCAGACCAGCCAGCAGGAACATCTTCGTCTGCAGCGGGTTCATCAGTTCAGGCTGACGTGCGCACGCTTCGATGTACTTGCCGCCCATCAGGCCGATACCGATACAGGCGCCGATTGCACCCAGGCCGATGATGATGCCGATACCGATGGCCGTGAAACCCTGGATGTTGGCGATGAAAGCTTGCATGATCACTCCTTATTGAGATTTTCTGGAACTGGGGATTTAAAACTGCAAATCTGGTTTGACGAGCACTTAGTGCTTGTCGTGTGCCTGGCCGATGTACACCAGCGTCAGCATCATGAAAATGAACGCCTGCAGCAGAACGATCAGGATGTGGAAGACCGCCCAGACGCTGCCCGCAATCACGTGGCCGATGAAGCCAAGCACCGTCGTGTCCGCGCCGAAGCTCCACAGACCGCCCAGCAGCGCGATCAGCAGGAACAGCAGCTCGCCTGCATACATGTTGCCGAACAACCGCAGGGCGAGCGAAACCGTCTTGGCGACGAACTCGATGATGTTCAGTGCAAGGTTCGGGATCCACAGCAGCGGATGCGCGCCGAACGGGGCCGAGAGCAGCTCGTGTGCGAAGCCGCCAGGACCCTTGATCTTGAGGTTGTAGTAAATCATGAGCACGAACACGCCGAGCGCGATGCCGAACGTGCCGTTGAGGTCGGCGGTCGGAACGATGCGCTGGTGCGGCAGTGCTTCGGACAGACCCAGCCAGCCGATCACGCGGCCCGGCAGGTCAACCGGAATGAAGTCGAGCGAGTTCATGAGCGCGACCCAGATGAACACGGTCAGCGCGAGCGGTGCGATGAATGCGCGGTTGCCATGGACGATGGACTTGGACTGGTCCTCGACCATCTCGACCAGCATTTCGATGGCGCACTGGAAGCGGCCCGGTACGCCCGGGGTCGCCTTGCGCGCGGCGAGGCGCAGGATGAAGATAGTCACGACGCCGCACAGGATCGACCAGAACAACGTGTCGATGTTCCAGACGCTGAAGTCGACGATCGACGTCTGGTGCGAGGTCGCAAAGTTCTGCAAGTGGTGAGCAATGTACTCGGACGGACCCGGTGCGCTCGTTCCTTCGCTAGCTGCCATATCGTTAAAGCCACCCAAATTGTCGAAAATCGTTTTCGGCCGCTCCCGCCGCAATACTGTATTGCGGGAACGCACCGCCGTGGATCGCGTCTTATCTGCTTCGCATTGGCTAGCTAACTTCCACCGTCATCGCTTCGACGCCCTGACTTGAGGCGGCGCGATGTTGGCGGGTCAGCGCCACGCGAGCGCGATCCAGTATGTCTTTAGTGCGATCAGGTACGTGACGAGCAAGGGAATCCATTGCACGTCGTGATACCAGAACGCGATGGCGACGAACATCGCAATCGTCGCCCCCATCTTGAAGGCTTCACCGAGCATCCAGTTAAACACGGTGCCGGCACGACTCAACTGCTTCAGGCGCGCTGCGAACAGCGCACCGGGAAACCAGCAGATCGCTCCGCCCAGGAACGCCGACAACGCAGCACTGCCCGGCGGCTTATAAAACAGCCACCACGCCAACGTTGCAACCAGGGACAAAACCACTTGCGCCGCGACGACACGAAACGGCGTGACGCGCGATGGGCGACTCACCTGCGCGCCGAAGATCTGCTCGGCTTCGGCCCGGGTGAGCGGAACGATGTCGTTGTTATCTTGCTGGCTGGCGTCCAGTTCATCCCAGCGCGCGTTGTGATCAACGTGTCCGGAATTTCTTGCCGCTGCATCCTGCCCCCGGCGGGATGCTCCGACTTCGCCCGGCGGTACATCGGGCCCCTCATGCGCCTGCGGCGCTTCATCTGGCCTCTGACCCACCATCGCTTGATTCCGGAAATTCGCCTCGCACGCGTTTTATTACAGCGCACTTACAGCATCGCCAACCAAATAAATCCGGGCGATTGTAAGCGATAGTTGCAGGCAATTCAAGACTTTAGGCCCTTCAATAACACCTGTGAAATGCGACTTCATGATGCGGGAAACGCGGCGCCGCGAAGGTGTGACCGGTAACTGTAAGGGACGAAGCAAGGAAGAATGGATCGTCAGGAGGACCAGGTAAATATGAGGTCATCTGGCGCGTAATCGGGCTACGCGCCAGGATACGGGGACGGGTGGCGTCAGAACAGATGCAGCAGCAGCGCGCCGCCCAAAAAGGCCACGATCCAGAACGGCACGGCGATCAGGTGAAACAGCAGCCAGACGCCGCGCTGGCCGGATAGACGCACGGCGATGAGATTCGCCAGCGAGCCGATGGCGACCCCGAAGCCCCCCACGCTCACGCCGAACGCGAGCGCACGCCAGTCGTGTGTGAAGCCCGCAAGCACAATGGCGGCCGGAACATTGCTAATGATCTGCGACAGCACCGCGCCGGCGGCAAAAGCGCGCATCGGCGTTTGCAGTGACAGCGACGTCAGCGCGTGATGAATGGCGGGCAGCGCGGCCACGCTGCGCAGGACGATGAACATCAGCACGAAGATCAGCAGCAGCAACCAGTCGATCTTCAGCACGATGCGAATGCGCCAGACCACAAAGCCCGCGGCGACCGCGGCGAGCGCGACGCCTGCGTGGTGTGCATCGGCGAGCAGCACGAACGCGACGAAGAGCAAGGCCGCCACGCTCGCCAGTGCGCGATCGACGCGCTGCGGCGCGGCGTCTTTCGAGAGATCGAGCGGTGTGGCCTTGAAAAGAAACGCGGCGATCACGACAAGCATCGCCATAAGAAACGCGCAAAGCGGAGCGAGCCCCACGACGAAACGTCCGAACGACACCCCGCTCGCCTGCCAGAGAAACAGGTTCTGCGGGTTGCCGAGCGGCGTGAGCACCGAGCCTGCATTCACGGCAAGCGCGATGACGATCACGAGGCGCTTGAGCGGCAGCGGCGTGAGCTTGTGGAGCGACAGCACGAGCGGCACCACGACGAAAAGCGCCACATCGTTGGTCACGATCATCGCCAGCACCGAGGCCAGCGCGACGAGCAGCAGCGCGAGCCCGCGCTCCGAGTGAATGTGGTGGACGAGCTTGTGCGCGAGCCAGGTCAGCAGTCCTGAATATTCGATACCCTTCGTCAGAATGAGCAGGCCCGCGAGGGTCATCACCGTTTGCCAGTCGACCAGTGCGGGCAGCGAGGCGATGGGACGAGGCGCGTAGATCTGCAACGCCACGAACGCCACGACGAGAATTGCGAGCACCGGCTCCGAAACGGCAAATGCGCCGATGCGGCGCAGCAGGTTCAAGGGCTCACGCGCGCCCCGTTCCGATTCGCGCACCGGCTTTATGCGCCGGCGCGCGCGTTGGCCGCGGCGTCCCGCATCAGGCCCATCACGCCGCCGTTTCGCCGCGCAGACGCAGCAGGATGCCGTCGAGCGCGTCGAGGTCGCCGAAGTCGACCGTGAGCTGACCTCGCCCGCGCCGGCCGAGCTTGATCTTCACCGATGCGGCGAGCAGGTCCGACAGCTCCTCTTCGAGGCGGCGCGTGTCGCGCCCGCCGTCGTGCGCGGCCTTCGCCTTCACTGCCGGTGCGGCCTTCGTCGTGGCCGAAACGAGCTTCTCCGTTTCACGCACCGACATCCGCTTGTTGACCACCTGGTTCGCCAGCGTGATCTGCGTGGCGGCGTCCACGGCGAGCAGCGCACGGGCGTGGCCCATGTCGAGATCGCCGGCCAGCAGCATGGTCTGCACGGGCGCTGCGAGGTTGAGCAGACGCAGCAGGTTCGACACCGCGCTGCGCGAGCGTCCCACGGATTCGGCCGCCTGCTCGTGCGTGAAGCTGAACTCGTCGAGCAGGCGCTGGATGCCCTGCGCCTCTTCCAGCGGATTCAGGTCCTCGCGCTGGATGTTCTCGATCAGCGCCATCGCGGCGGCGGCCTGGTCGGGCACGTCCTTCACGAGCACCGGCACTTCGGTCAGGCCGGCGATGTGCGCCGCACGGAAGCGTCGCTCCCCCGCGATGATCTCGTAGCGCCCCGTCGCAATCGGGCGCACGAGAATCGGCTGCATCAGACCCTGTGCGCGAATGCTCGCGGCCAGCTCCTGGAGCGCGCCCTCGTCCATGCGCGTGCGCGGCTGGTACTTGCCGGCCTGCATCTGCGTGAGCGGCAGCGAGTTAGGCGCGCCGTCGATCTTCACCGCCTCGGTGATGTCCGCGCTGCCGCCAAGCAATGCTTCCAGGCCCCGGCCTAGCCCCTTCTTCCGTGCTACTGCATTCATCGTGCTTCCCCAGTCTCGTCAGAGTGCGCGCACGCGCTCGATCATTTCCGCGCCGAACTGCACGTAGGCCTGTGCGCCGCGCGAGGCGCGATCGAACACCACACCCGGCAAGCCGTAGCTGGGTGCTTCAGCAAGCCGGACGTTGCGCGGGATCACGGCGTCGAAGACCTTGTCGCCGAAGTGCTCCTTCAACTGCTCGGAAACCTGCTGCTGCAGGGTGATGCGCGGGTCGAACATCACGCGCAGAAGGCCGATCACCTTCAAGTCGCGATTCATGTTCGCGTGGACCTGCTTGATCGTATTGATGAGATCCGAGAGACCTTCGAGTGCGAAGTATTCGCACTGCATCGGGATCACCACGCCATGGGCGGCGCACAGGCCGTTGAGCGTGAGCAGCGAAAGCGCCGGCGGGCAGTCGATGAGTACGAAGTCGTACTCGGCGTCGACTTCGGCGAGCGCGGCCTTCAGACGCCGCTCGCGCTGCTCGACCGTCACCAGTTCGACCTCGGCGCCAGCCAGCTCGCGGTTGGCCGGCACCACGTCGTAGCCGACCTGTTCCGGCCGCGTGCGCGCGGCGTTCACCGTGACACCGTCGACGAGCACCTCGTACACCGTGTTCTCGCACGCGGCCTTGTCGATGCCGCTGCCCATCGTTGCGTTGCCCTGCGGGTCGAGGTCGATGAGAAGGACACGTTGTCCCTGCGATGCGAGGCTCGCGGCGAGATTGACCGTTGTCGTCGTCTTGCCGACGCCGCCCTTCTGGTTCGCAACGCAGAAGATTTTTGCCATCTTTCGTGTGTCCCTTTTACTACCTTAAGTAGTTTGCTTACGTTATGGCGCGACTGCCTCGCACACCATTCGGCCGATTGGCCATCGCCGGACCGGTTCAGGCCGCCGGTTCAACCGACACTTCGATCAGGTGGCGCGCCGCATCGAGCATCGGCACGCTCAGGCGGATCGCATTCAGCGCCCGCGTGCCCGTCGGCAAGCGCTCGATCTCGTCTTCGGGGTGCACACCCTTCATGGCCCAGATCGCGCCGCCTTCGACAACGAGATGACGGGCCAGTGTAACGAAATCGGCGAGATCCGCGAATGCCCGAGACACGATCAAATCGAATTTTTTCGGTACTTCCATGCCTGGACGCAGCGATTCGACCCGGCCGGTCACCACCGAGAGGTTCGCGAGTGCGAGTTCCGCCTTCGCTTGCGACTGGAACGCCGACTTCTTCTGCACGATATCGTTGAGCGTGACCTGCCAGTCCGGGCGCACGATCGCGAGCACGATGCCGGGCAGGCCGCCGCCGGAGCCGACATCGAGCACCGTTGCGTCGGCGCGCGTCGGCAGATGCGGTACGATCGAAAGCGAGTCGAGAATATGCTGAATCAACATCTGACGCGGATCGCGGATCGCCGTAAGGTTATACACGGCGTTCCACTTCGCGAGTAGCGCGACGTAGTCGAGCAACTGCTCGTGCTGCCGCTCGGTGAGTTCGACGCCCAAGGCCTCTGCGCCCTCTTTCAGCAGACGAGCCAGCGCGTCGCGGTCCGCAATGCCGGGTTGCCTCGAGCGGCCCGTCATTGCGCCACCGGCGTCGAGTCGGTGCCGCTTTCGTCAGCAGCGCCCGAATTCTGGCGACGGCGCCCAAGGCCACGCTTCAGGTGAACCATCAGCAGCGAGATCGCGGCCGGCGTAATGCCCGAAATGCGCGACGCCTGACCGATCGTCTCCGGGCGGAACTGGCTCAGTTTCTGGCGCGCTTCAAACGAAAGGCCACGCACTTCCGCGTAGTCGATGCCTTCCGGCAGACGGGTGTTCTCTTGCGCGCCATTGCGCTCGATCTCGTCGGCTTGACGATCGATATAACCCTGATATTTGATGCCGATTTCGATCTGCTCCTTGATCTGGGCGAGCAGAACCGCGTCATCGGCGAGCGGGGTTTCTGGCGCACAAGCGCCTTCGCGCAGACTGCACACGCCGTCATAGCTCACACCCGGGCGACGCAGCAGGTCCGCGAGGTTGTATTCCCGGTCGATCGACTTACCAAGCAGTGCCGTCGCTTCTTCGGCCGAAAGCGTCTTGGGGTTCACCCACGTCGACTTCAGACGCTCTGTTTCACGTGAAACAGCATCGCGCTTGCGGCAGAACGCGTCCCAACGCACGTCATCAATCACGCCCAGCTCGCGGCCGACCTCCGTCAGGCGCATATCCGCATTGTCTTCGCGCAGGCTCAAGCGGTATTCGGCTCGGCTCGTGAACATGCGATACGGCTCGGAAACGCCCCGCGTCACCAGATCGTCGACCAACACGCCGAGGTACGCCTGATCGCGGCGCGGGCACCATGCGTCCTTGCCCTGCACCTGCAGGCCTGCGTTCATGCCGGCGAGCACGCCTTGTGCTGCCGCCTCTTCATAGCCCGTCGTGCCGTTGATCTGACCCGCAAAAAACAGACCGTTGATCACCTTGGTTTCGAGCGAAGCCTTGAGGCCGCGCGGGTCGAAGTAGTCGTATTCGATTGCGTAACCCGGACGCAGGATATGCGCGTGCTCGAGGCCGCGCATCGAGTGCACGAGTTCGAGCTGCACATCGAACGGCAGGCTCGTGGAGATCCCATTCGGGTAGAACTCGTTCGTCGTCAGGCCTTCCGGTTCGAGGAAGATCTGGTGTGATTCCTTCGAAGCGAAGCGATGAATCTTGTCCTCGATGGACGGGCAATAGCGCGGCCCTACCCCTTCGATCACGCCCGTGTACATTGGCGAGCGGTCGAGACCGCCGCGGATAATGTCGTGGGTGCGCTCGTTAGTGTGCGTGACCCAGCACGGAATCTGACGCGGATGCTGTTCCGCGCGGCCGAGAAACGAGAACACCGGCACCGGATCGAGGTCGCCCGGCTGTTCTTCGAGCACCGAGAAGTCGATCGTGCGGCCGTCGATACGCGGCGGCGTGCCCGTCTTGAGGCGGCCCTGCGGCAGCTTCAGCTCCTTCAGGCGCGACGAGAGGGTCACGGCAGCAGGATCGCCGGCGCGGCCGCCCGTGTAGTTGTTCAGGCCCACGTGGATCTTGCCGTCGAGGAAAGTCCCTGCCGTCAGCACGACTGCACGGCTGCGGAAGCGGATGCCCACCTGCGTGACGGCGCCCACGACGCGGTCGCCTTCGACCATCAGATCTTCCACGGCCTGCTGGAACAGCCACAGATTCGGCTGATTCTCGAGACGGCGGCGGATCGCTGCCTTATAAAGAATGCGGTCGGCCTGCGCGCGCGTCGCCCGAACCGCCGGGCCCTTGGACGAATTGAGGATGCGAAACTGGATCCCGCCCTCGTCCGTTGCGGCGGCCATGGCGCCACCGAGCGCATCGACTTCCTTGACCAGATGGCCCTTGCCAATGCCGCCAATCGACGGATTGCAACTCATCTGGCCGAGCGTTTCGATGTTGTGCGTGAGCAGGAGCGTCTTGACGCCCATGCGGGCGGCGGCGAGCGCAGCCTCGGTTCCGGCGTGACCGCCGCCGACGACGATGACGTCAAACTCTGTGGGATAAAGCATGGCGGGACCTCACGCATGGACGAAAACGACCGCGTGAGCCTTCTCAGAAAAAAGTGGTATGCGCGAATTATAACGGCTTACGGTTTATCGCCGTTCACACCCGAATAATGTGTCGGCCAGAATTAGCGCTTTAGCGCTTACTCTGGCCCCACGCAATGCGCTCCGCGCGGTGCGGCATCGCAAAAAAACGGCGTGTTTCACGTGAAACACGCCGCTCATTTCTACAGCGACAGACGAAGTCAGACGGGTTTCTTCGCCAACCCGAGATACGTTTCAATTACGCGTGGGTTCTGCGCCAACTCCCCCGCCGGTCCTTCGAACGCCAGGTCGCCCGTTTCCAGCACGTAACCGTAGTCGGAAATCTGCAGTGCGGCGCGTGCGTTCTGCTCGATGAGCAGGGTCGCGACGCCGGTTTGCCTCAGCGCGCTAATGATGTGGAAGATTTCCTTCACGATCAGTGGCGCGAGACCGAGGCTCGGCTCGTCCAGCATCAGCAGATCGGGCTTGCCCATCAATGCGCGGCCGACTGCGAGCATCTGGCGCTCGCCGCCTGAGAGCGTGCCAGCCGCCTGCGTCCGGCGTTCCTTCAAGCGCGGAAACAGCGTGAAAACCGGTTCGAGCTGATCGAGGAAATTACGCTCACCGGCGCGCTTGCGGCGGTACGCGCCAAGCACGAGGTTGTCCTCCACCGTCATCGAGGCAAACAGCTCGCGCTTTTCCGGCACGAGGCACATGCCGCGCGCCACGCGCCGCTCGATCGGCAGCGCGCCGATCTCTTCGCCCATATAAGCGATGCGGCCGCTCGCATGCCCTGTCACAGGCAGCGCGCCCATGATGGCGTTGAGCAGCGTGGACTTGCCCGCGCCGTTGGGACCGATCACGGAGACGATCTGACCTGCGCCCACCTTGATCGCCGCTTTGTGCAGCGCCTCGATCTTGCCGTAGCGAACCGCGAGTCCGGACACGTCCAGTACGGGAGTCGTCATCATTCCACCCCGCCCAGATACGCTTCCAGCACAGCCGGATCCTTCTGCACCTCTTCCGGCAAACCTTCTGCGATGCGCGTGCCAAACTCCATCACCACGAGGCGGTCGGTGAGATTCATCACGAAATCCATGTCGTGTTCGACCAGCAGCACGCTCATCCCCTCTTCTCTCAGTTTGCGCAGCAAGGCCGCCAACTGTTGCTTTTCCTGGTAACGCAGGCCCGCCGCAGGCTCGTCGAGCAGCAGCAAGGTCGGATCGCAGCACAGCGCGCGTGCAATCTCCAGGATGCGTTGCTGACCGAGCGCGAGGCTGCCCGCTTCGTCATACATATGCTGTTCGAGGCCCACGCGACGGATCTGCTGCGCCGCCTCGCTCATGAGCCGTCCTTCTTCCGTCGCATTGAGCTTGGCCACGCTGCGGAGCACGCCCGCGTGACCGCGCAGGTGTGCGCCGATGGCGACGTTCTCGAGCACCGTCATCGTCGGCAGCAACTTGACGTGCTGGAACGTGCGCCCGATGCCGCGCGCGACGATTTCACGTGAAGTCAGGCGGTCGATGCGCTCGCCGCGGAATGTGATCTCGCCGCTGGTCGGCTGAAGCACACCGGTCACGAGATTGAAGGTCGTCGACTTGCCCGCACCGTTGGGACCGATCAGGCCGATGATCTGCCCTGCCTTCACGTCGAAGCTGACGTCGTTCACGGCTACGAGGCCGCCGAACTGCTTACGCGCCTTATTCACCGTCAGCAGCATCTCTCCGGTGGCCGGCTTGCTGCGCTGCGGCAAGGCTTCGGCGTGCTCGGGCACATGCGCCTGCGGACCACGCGGGAAGAAGCGCGCCACGAACGGCCAAACGCCACGCCGCGCGTATTGCAGCAGCAGCACCATCAGAATGCCGAACACGATGATCTCGAAGTTGCCGTTCTCGCCAAGCAGCTTCGGCAGCAGCGTTTGCAGCCAGTCCTGCAGCACGGTGAGAATCGCCGCGCCCAGCACCGCGCCCCAGACGTGCGCCACACCGCCCACCACGGCCATGAAGAGATACTCGATGCCGTGATTCAGACCGAACGGCGTCGGGTTCACCGCACGCTGCAAATGCGCGTACAGGAAGCCCGAAACGGCTGCGAGCACGGCCGCATAGACGAAGATCACCACACGCATCCAGCCGGTGTTCACGCCCATCGCCTCGGCCATCATGCCGCCGCCGCGCAGCGCGCGAATCGCCCGGCCCATGCGGCTATTAAGCAGATTTTGAACAGACACCACGGATGCAAGCACCACGACCCAGATCAGGTAGTAGATATGGCGGCCCGATTCGAGGTCGATGCCCAGCACGTTCAGCACGGGAATGCCGTTGATGCCGTCGTACTTGCCAAGCATGTCGAGGTTGCCGAACAGGAAGAACAGCGCGAGGCCCCAGGCGATCGTGCCGAGCGGCAGGAAGTGGCCCGACAGACGCATCGTCACGAGCCCCAGAACGAGCGCCACGAGCCCTGTGATCACCACGCCGACAATCAGTGCGAGCCAGGGCGAAACGCCGTACTGCGTCGTCAGATACGCGGTCGCGTAAGCACCGAGCCCGACGAACGCGGCCTGCCCGAAGCTCGTCATCCCGCCGATGCCGGTGAGCAGTACGAGCCCTATCGCGACGATCGAATACAGGCCGATATAGTTGAGCAGCGTGATCCAGTACTCGGGCACGTGCACCGGATGCGGCAGCACGGGCAACGCGAACATCACCACGAGGAACAGCCAGAAGAAGCGGTTGTGCAT
Source organism: Paraburkholderia sp. CNPSo 3076 (assembly GCF_026343935.1). Classification (NCBI taxonomy): domain Bacteria; kingdom Pseudomonadati; phylum Pseudomonadota; class Betaproteobacteria; order Burkholderiales; family Burkholderiaceae; genus Paraburkholderia; species Paraburkholderia sp. CNPSo 3076. The sequence goes on from NZ_JAPMAL010000015.1 coordinate 164,919, forward strand.
GACGAATCGTTTCATCGCGTCACTCCTCTTCCTCTTCGGCGTGCGGCGTCGAGAGCGAGCGCCACAGCAACACCGGGATGATCAGCGTGAACACGATCACTTCCTTGTAAGAGCTCGCCCAGAATGACGAGTAGGACTCCAGCAGGCCCACGAGCACGGAACCTGCCGCAGCCAGCGGATAGCTCACCAGGCCGCCGATAATGGCGCCTACGAAGCCCTTGAGGCCGATCAGAAAGCCCGAGTCGTAGTAGATGGTGGTGAGCGGCGAGACGAGAATCCCGCACAGCGCGCCGAGGCCCGCGGCGAGCGTGAACGCGAGCCGCCCGGCCTGCGTGGTGCCGATGCCGACGAGCCGCGCGCCGAGCCGGTTCACCGAGGTCGCGCGCAGCGCCTTGCCCGAAATCGTGCGATCGAAATAGAGATACAGCGCGACGATCAGCACGGCGGCCGTGCCGATCACCCAGAGGCTTTGGCCCGAGATCGAGAGGCTGCCGATGTTGAACGTGGCGTCGGAGAACGCGTTCGTGCGCGAGCCTTCCGCGCCGAACATCACGAGCCCGAGGCCCACCATCGCGAAGTGCACGGCCACCGCAACGATCAGCAGCAGCAGCGTGGTTGCCTCGGCGATGGGCTCATACGCGAGGCGATAGATGAACGGCCCCATCGGCACCACGATCGCGAGCGTGAGCGCAATCTGGACGAGCATGGGCAGCTGCTGGCTCGCTACGCCGCGCGTCACCGCATAGAGCGCGATGGGAAAGAGCAGATACTTGCCTGCGAGCGTCACGAGCGTGCGCGCCGCATGGCGCCGTCGTTCGGCGTGACGCACGAGCCCGGCGGTCTCGACCACGAAGCACGCCGCGCCAAGCGCGACGAGCAGCCAGCAGGTGGCCGGAAACTTCTGAGACTGCAGCGCGGCGAGCGTGAGCGCGCCATACGAAACGAATTCGCCCTGCGGAATGAAGATCACCCGCGTGACGGAGAACACCAGCACCAGGGCGAGCGCGAGCAGCGCATAGATCGCACCGGTGGTGATGCCGTCCTGCGCGAGGATCGCGGCGATCGATAAATCCATACTCCCCTCTTCCTGAAACCTTCTGGAACCCGGAAAAACAGCGACGTCGAAAAATGGCAATGCGGGCGTGAACCGTCAGCGGCGCGGTTCGGACTTCACGTGTGAAAAGCCGGTGCGCAGCGGCGACGCCGCGCACCGGTCATGCTTGATCTCGCTTGATCTCGATTGTCAGCGGCCAGAATGACGCCGTGACACGCGCGTGGGTTTCACGGGAAAACGCGCGGCGCTTTCCCGTGCGCCGCACGTTATTCGCTCTGCAGCTTCCACTTGTTGTTGACGATCTCGACGATCACGCGCGCGCGCTGGTCGAGGCCGGCATGATCCGTCGCGCTCATGTTGAAGATGCCGTGCGCGCCCGCCACGTCCTGCGAGTTTTCGAGCGCGGCGCGCAGCGCCACGCGGAACGCCTCGGTGCCAGGCTGGCCCGCCTTCAGCGCGACCGGAATCGCGCGCTGGAGCAACTGGCCGGCGTCCCACGCATGACCGCCGAAGGTCGCCACCGTGCCAACGCCATAGGCCTTCTCATAGGCCGTCTTGTAGGCCAGCGCCGACTTCTTCACGGGGTTCGAATCGGGCAACTGGTCGGCCACGAGAATCGGGCCTGCGGGCAGCAGTTCGCCTTCGCAATCCTTGCCGCAGACGCGCAGGAAGTCGTTATTCGCCACGCCGTGCGTCTGATAGACCTTGCCCTTGTAGCCGCGATCCTTGAGCGTGGTCGCAGGCAGCGCCGCGGGCGTGCCCGAGCCGGCAATCAGAATCGCATCGGGGTTCGCCGACATCAGCTTGAGGGCCTGGCCCGTCACCGACGAGTCGGTGCGGTTATAGCGCTCGCTCGCGACGACCTTGAGGTTGTGCTTCGCGGCCGCAGTGTTGAACTCCTTGAGCCAGCTGTCGCCGTAGGCGTCGGTGAAGCCGATGAAGCCCACCGTCTTCACGCCCTGCTTCCCCATGTAGCTCGCGAGCGCGTCGGCCATCAGGCTGTCGTTCTGCGGCGTCTTGAAGGCCCACTGACGCTTCGCGTCGATCGGCTCGACGATCGCGGCGGATGCGGCGAGCGAGATCATCGGCGTCTTGCCCTGCGCGACGACGTCGAGCATGGCGAGCGAGTTCGGCGTGACCGACGAGCCGATGATGGCGTCCACGTGGTCTTCGTCGATCAGCTTGTGCGTGTTCTGCACGGCCTTGCTCGTGTCCGAAGCGTCGTCGAGCACGATGTACTGCACGCTCTTGCCCGCGATCTCCTTGGGCAGCAGCGCGATGGTGTTCTTCTCGGGAATGCCGAGCGACGCGGCCGGCCCCGTTGCCGAGAGCGTCACGCCAATCTTCACCTGCGCGGCGGCTACGCCCGCCGTGCCCATCAGCGCCGCTGCGAGTCCGGCACTAATCGAGCTCAAAACCCACTTCTTCGTTTTCATTGCGCGTCTCCAAACGCTTGGTCTGCGTGTTTTCGATTGATCCTGCGCCGATTACTAGGATGTTCGTAATTCGACGCTGGCCTTTGAGTGTAGTAATCGGGATCGCGCGTGTAATGCATGGTTTTCCCTGCCTGCGGCGCCGCACAAGCCGCCGCGCGTCAGGGTGCGCTCTCCGCTTTATCGACTGCTCTACTGACCTGCTGTACTGCCCTGCTCCCCTGCTGCTGCAAAGCCGTTGCAACGGCAACAAAAAAGGCACCTCAAACGAGCGTGCCTTTTTCGTGTTTCGTGCGTCATTCAACCGGCACTCAATCGCCGGCGAGTTTCCACTTGCCGCCGACGATCTCCACCATCACGCGGGCACGCTGGTCGAGACCCGCGTGGTCCGTCGAACTCATGTTGAAGATGCCGTGCGCGCCAGCCACGTCATGCGAGTTTTCAAGCGCGGCGCGCAGCGCTTCGCGGAAGGCCTTCGAGCCCGGCTGACCGGCTTTCAGCGCGGCCGGAATCGCCTGCTGGAGCAAGAGTCCCGCGTCCCACGCGTGACCGCCGAAAGTGGAGATCGAGCCTGCGCCATCGGCCTTTTCATAAGCGGCTTTATACGCAAGCGCCGATTGCTTCACGGGATTCGAATCAGGCAATTGATCGGCCACGAGCAGCGGCCCGGCGGGCAGCCAGGTGCCGTCGCAGTCCTTGCCGCACACGCGCAGGAAGTCATTGTTGGCCACGCCGTGGGTCTGATAGTACTTGCCCGCGTAGCCGCGCTCCTTGAGCGTTTTCTGCGGCAGCGCGGCCGGCGTGCCCGCGCCCGCGATGAGCACCGCGTCGGGGTGCTGCGAGATCATCTTGAGCACCTGGCCCGTGACCGAGGCATCGTTACGCGCGAAGCGTTCGTTCGCCACGACCTTGATGTTCTGCTTGGCAGCGGCCGCGCTGAATTCCTTGTACCAGCTCTCGCCATAAGCGTCGGCGAAGCCGATGAAGGCCACCGTCTTCACGCCGTGCGCGGCCATATGTTGCGCGATGGCGCCGGCCATCAGCGCGTCGTTCTGCGGCGTCTTGAAGACCCACGAGCGTTTGGCGTCCATCGGCTCGACGATCGAGGCCGCTGCGGCCATCGAGATCATCGGCGTGGACGTTTCCGCTGCCACGTCGATCATGGCGAGCGAGTTGGGCACGACTGTCGAGCCGATCAAGGCGTCGACGTGATCTTCGCTCGTGAGCTTGCGCGCATTCTTCACCGCCTGGGTGGAATCCGTGGCGTCGTCGAGCACGATGTAATCGACTTTCTGGCCTGCGATTTCCTTCGGCAGCAACGCAACCGTGTTCTTTTCCGGAATCCCGAGCGAGGCAGCGGGCCCCGTCGCCGACAGCGTCACACCGATCTTCACATCTGCATACGCCCCGCCGGCCGTCGCCGCGAGCACCCCGGTCGCGACGCAAGCCGCCCCCATCCAACGCAAAACCAACTGCATCTCCACTCCTTCGATATTCGTTTTCTTTATTGCTACGGAATTGTGGCGCACCGCGGCCGATTACCTCATAGCCAAATCGATAATCGGCTGCGGGAAATCAACGCAAAAATGCTGACCGCATGGTCGGTGATTGGCGAGTGTAGCGGCCTGCGTATTCAGATGGCAAGCGCTTTCCATCTGCTTACAGTGAGCAGGATTACGCGCTCGCCTTGCGTAATGCGCAAACGCTTGTGCTGCGGGCAAAGTCCGGCCGCGCGGCCTGATTTGCGTAATTTGGAAAGGGATAATCGGCGCGTACGAAGGTGCGTAAGTCGCATGCCTCGCGGCAGAGAAAAATAATCGGCTCGCCGTTGAAAACAGGCGCGTAGAAATATAAAAAGCGCTGTTGGACTCTCATCCAACAGCGCTTCCTTGTCCGGGCACTTGGTGCCTCAGTTGTCTCCTCGTTCTCCACCTGCAAATTCGGTGCATCAGAACTAAGTGCAACTTTAAACTTCGCCCCCCTCTGCAGCAACTAGCATTTACCCTAGTGGTGCAGTGCGGCACCGAAATGGGGCGAGGCGCCACAGATTTGTCGCTCGGCGGGCCGCTGCGGGATGCCGCAGCGCGACATCTTTGCGCGCGTTACGCCTGCTCGAGCCGGCGGGCGATCATTCTATCGCAGTCCGGAGCAGTGCTGGCACGCCCGGCCGTCACGTGCGCAGGGGTCGTACGCGCGCCACGATCTCGCCGACAATGCCGCGCCGGAACGCCAGCACGCAGGCAATGAAAATGATGCCCGTGACGATCGTTGTGGACTCACCGAGTGAGCGGAACCACTCCACGCCCGTCCCTCTTGCGAGCGCCGTGCCGATGTCGCCCAGCCGGTCCTCCAGCGCGACGATGAGGGTCGCGCCGAGCAGCGGCCCGAACAGCGTGCCCATGCCGCCCACGAGCGTCATGAGGATCACGAGACCGGACATGGTCCAGTACGCGTCGCCGAGCGTTTCGAAGCCGAGCACGAGTACCTTGAGCGCGCCGGCCAGACCCGCGAGCCCCGCCGACAGCACGAACGCGAGCAGCTTGAAGCGGTCGGTGTCGTAGCCGAGCGAAACGGCGCGCGGCTCGTTCTCCTTGATCGCAACGAGCACCTGCCCGAACGGCGAATGCACGATGCGCACGATCAGCATGAACGCGAGCACCATCGCCACGAGCACGACGTAATAGAGCGTGAGATCGGAACCGAGCGAAAGCAGGCCGAACAGGTTGCCGCGCGGCACACCTTGCAGACCGTCTTCGCCATGCGTGAACGGCGCCTGCAGGAACACGAAGTAGACCATCTGCGCGAGCGCGAGCGTGACCATCGAGAAGTAGATGCCCTGCCGGCGAATCGCGAAGATGCCTACCACGAGCCCGAGGACCGTGGCCACCGCCGTGCCCGCGAGCACACCCACCTCGGGCGTGAAATTGAGCGACTGGATCGCGTAGCCCGCCGTATAGCCCGCGCTCGCGAGAAACATCGCGTGGCCGAACGAGAGCAGGCCCGTGTAGCCGATCAGCAGGTTGAACGCCGCGGCGAACAGGGCGAAGCACAGCACCTTCATCACGAAGAGCGGATAGGCGCCGGCGAACGGCGCGACGATCAGCCCGATCAGCAACAAACCATAGAGCGCTTTTCTTTGCATCATCGTTCCTTGCCGAAGAGACCAGCGGGGCGAATCAGCAGCACGATCGCCATGATTACGAACACCACGGTCGCGGAGGCCTCGGGCCAGAACACCCGCGTGAAGCCTTCGATCACGCCGAGCATGAGGCCGGTGAGGATCGAGCCCATGATCGAGCCCATGCCGCCGATCACGACCACGGCGAACACGGTGATGATCATCGGCTGGCCCATGAGCGGCGACACCTGGATCACGGGCGCGGCGAGCACGCCCGCGAACGCCGCGAGCGCGACGCCAAAGCCGTAGGTGAGCGTGATCATGAGCGGCACGTTGATGCCGAACGCTTCGACGAGCTTGGGGTTCTCCGTGCCCGCGCGCAGATACGCGCCAAGGCGTGTCTTTTCTATCACGAACCAGGTCGCGAAACATACGGCAAGCGAAGCCACCACCACCCAGGCGCGATAGTTGGGCAAATACATGAAGCCGAGATTCGTCGCGCCGGCGAGCAGGTCGGGCACGTCATAGGGCTGGCCCGACGAGCCGTAGATCGAGCGGAACACGCCCTCCACCACGAGCGTGAGACCGAAAGTGAGCAGGAGTCCGTACAGATGATCAAGCCGGTAGAGCCAGCGCAGCATGGAGCGCTCGATTACGACGCCGAACAGGCCGACCACGAGTGGTGCGACGACGAGCATCACCCAGTAGGGCAAATCGAAGTACGCGAGCCCCATCCACGTGAGCATCGCGCCCAGCATGAACAACGCGCCGTGGGCGAAGTTGATCACGTTGAGCATGCCGAAGATCACCGCGAGACCGAGGCTCAGGATCGCGTAGAACGAGCCGTTCACGAGCCCGAGTAGCAACTGGCTCAGCATTGCCGGAAGCGGAATGCCAAAAATCGTCATGAAAGCCGCCCATTGACGCATTAACGGATTACGCAATCACGCCGCGCCCGGCGCACCCACCTCGGGGCGCCGGGCGTGGCGTACGACTGCAGCATTTACGCGCTCGCGCTTACTTCCACAGCGCGCACTTGCTCTCCTGCTTCGTCGTATAAGCCTGCTCGCCCGGGATCGTCTGCAGCACCTTGTAGTAGTCCCACGGCTTCTTCGACTCGGACGGCTTCTTCACCTCGACGAGATACATGTCGTGGATCAGCACGCCGTCCTGGCGGATGTAGCCGCCCTTGGTATAGAAGTCGTTGACCTTCGTCTTCTTGAGCTGCTCCATGACCTTGTCGGAATCCGTCGTACCGGCCGCCTGCACCGCCTTCAGATACGTCGTCACCGCCGAATAGTCGGCCGCCTGCAGTTCGGACGGCATCTTCTTCGTCTGGTCGAAGTAGCGCTGCGCCCACTTGCGCGTGTCGTCGTTCTGGTCCCAGTACCAGCCGGTCGTGAGCACGAGGCCCTGCGTGGTGTCGAGCCCGAGGCTGTGCACGTCGGGCAGGAACATCAGCAGCGCCGCGGTCTTCATCGTCTTGTTGATGCCGAATTCCTTTGCGGCCTTGATGGCATTGACCGTGTCGCCGCCCGCGTTCGCGAGGCCGAGGATCTGCGCCTTCGAGGCTTGCGCCTGCAGCAGGAACGACGAGAAGTCCGACGCCGAGAGCGGATGGCGCACTTCGCCGAGCACCTGGCCGCCGTTCGCCTTCACGACGTCCGCGGTGTTCTTCTCGAGCGACTTGCCGAACGCGTAGTCGGCGGTCAGGAAGAACCAGCTCTTGCCGCCCTGCTTGAGCACTGCGAGGCCCGTGCCCTTCGCGAGCGCGACCGTGTCATAGCCGTAGTGGACCGTGTACGGCGTGCACTGCTCGTTCGTCAGTGCGTCCGTGCCCGCGCCGGTGTTGAAGTACACCTTCTTCTTCTCTTGCGCGACCTGGTTCATCGCCAGCGCCGTCGCCGAGTTCGTGCCGCCGAGCAGCATGGTGAGCCCGTCACGGTCGAACCATTCGCGCGCCTTCGAAGCGGCGATGTCGGCCTTGTTCTGGTGATCGGCGTACTCGATCTGGATCGGCTTGCCGAGCACCTTGCCGCCGAAGTCCGCGACCGCCATCTTGATCGCCGTAAGGCCGCCCTGGCCGTCGTCGTCTGCGTAAAGGCCGGACATGTCGGTGATGAAGCCGATCTTCACCGCGTCGTCGGCGGCCTGCGCGCTCCCCGCGCTGAACGCCATCGCAGCTGCCGAGGCGGCAAAGAGGCCCGCGAGCCGCGCGAACGTGGTTTTCTTCATTGCAGTCTCCTTCCTTGGTTGCGTAATTATTCAGGAACACTCCATGAACACTGGAGGTAAAGCGATTCGCGCGGCACGTTTGCGTCGCGCGGCAAACCAGAACCGAAAATTAAACGCCCAGCAGGTCGTGCAGCACCGGCATCTTTCCCTCAAGCTCGGCCGTGCCGAAGTGCTCGACGATGCGCCCGTGCTCCATCACGTAAAAGCGGTCCGCGAGCGGCGCCGCAAAACGGAAGTTCTGCTCGACCATCACGATCGTGTAGCCGCGCGACTTAAGCGTGAGGATCATGCGCGCGAGCGTTTGCACGATCACCGGTGCGAGACCTTCGGATATCTCGTCGAGCAGCAGCAGGTTCGCGCCCGTGCGCAGGATGCGCGCCACGGCCAGCATCTGCTGCTCGCCGCCGGAAAGCCGCGTGCCCTGGCTGTTGCGCCGCTCGGCGAGATTGGGAAACATCGCGTAGATCTCGTCGAGCGACATGCCCTGCGCTAACTTTCCCCCTTTCGCGCCGATATGCGGCGGCAGGAGCAGATTTTCTTCGCACGAGAGGCTCGCGAAAATGCCGCGCTCCTCGGGGCAATACCCCACGCCGCAGTGCGCGATACGATAGGTGGGCATCTGGATGGTCTCGCGCCCGCCAATCCGGATCGAGCCCGTGCGCCGCCCGGTGAGCCCCATGATGGCGCGCAGCGTCGTCGTGCGCCCCGCGCCGTTGCGCCCGAGCAGCGTCACGACCTCGCCGCGCCCGACGGACAGATCCACGCCGTGCAGAATGTGCGACTCGCCGTACCACGCCTGCAGCCCCGCAATTTCCAGCGCCTTCGCGCTCTCGGTCGCACCCGCAGCGGCGGCCGTCTCGCGTTCGGTGACCGTATTCATGCGTGCGCCCCCGTCAGCGCCGCGTCCGCACTGCCCATATAAGCTTCGGCGACGAGCGGATTCTTCGAGACTTCGGCGTAGCTGCCTTCGGCGAGCACCTCGCCGCGCTGAAGCACCGTGATGGTGTCGGAGATGCCGGCAATCACGTTCATGTTGTGCTCGACCATGAGGATCGTGCGCCCGCTCGATACCTTCTTGATTAGCGCCGTCACGCGGTCCACGTCTTCGTGGCCCATGCCCTGGGTCGGTTCGTCGAGCAGCATCAGCTCGGGCTCCATCGCGAGCGTCGTGGCGATTTCCAGCGCGCGCTTGCGGCCATAGGCCAGCTCGACCGTGGGCACGTCGGCGAAATCGGTGAGACCCACCTGCGTGAGCAGATCCATCGCGCGGTCGTTGAGCTCCGCGAGCGTGCGTTCGCTCTTCCAGAAGTGGTAGGCGGTGCCGAGCGAGCGCTGTAGCCCCACGCGCACGTTCTGGAGCGCCGTGAGGTGCGGAAAGACGGCCGAAATCTGGAACGAGCGAATGATGCCGCGCCGTGCGATCTGCGCGGGCCGCTCATGTGTGATGTCGATGCCGTTGAAGACGATGCGCCCCGCGCTGGGCACGAGGAATTTGGTCAGAAGGTTGAAGCAGGTGGTCTTGCCTGCGCCGTTCGGTCCGATCAGTGCATGGATCGAGCCGCGGCACACGCGCAGGTTCACGCCGTTCACGGCCGTGAAGCCCTTGAACTGTTTCGTGAGGTCGCGTGTCTCCAGAATCGTGTCGCCGAGAATCATGTCCCCTTCCGAGCGTGGTAAGGCGTAACACTGCAGACCGTCCGTGACTCGTGGTGCACGGTGAGATCCGGCGCGGACGTGGCGGCGCGCCTCCCGATGCGCGCAACGCGCGCCTGCCGACTTTCGCGTCATTGTCTCGCCAATGATGCAGCGCAATCATTGGGATTTGCACTTAAGTGAGCGTCACAACGACAGCGAACATGACAACCAACAGTTGACGACAATTCGATGAAAGATGTGCGCACGTTAGGCGCACGATTACCGCAAAACCGTATCTGACGGACGTACAGAAACACGCGCGCGGAAGCGCTTCCGCGTGCGTCCCATATAGTCGTCGAATCGACGCTACCTTGCGCGTCGCTCCATGCCCTCAGGCGGTCGTCAGCGTTGCACCGGCGGCGGCCTCCGTTTGCGCACGCGCACCCTCGCGGCGGTCGGCGCGCAGCATCGCGGCCGCGCGCTCCGCGATCATCAGCGTCGGCGAATTCGTGTTTCCCGAGGTAATGGTCGGCATGACCGAGGCGTCCACCACACGCAGGCCCTCCACGCCGCGCACCCGCAGGCGCGCGTCGACCACGGCGTCGGGGTCGTCGGCGCGGCCCATGCGGCACGTGCCGACCGGATGAAAAATCGTCGTGCCGACGTTGCCCGCCGCCTCGCGCAGCTGCTCCTCGGTCTGAAACGCGAGCCCCGGCAAGATCTCTTGCGGCTGGTAACGGGCGAGCGCGTCAGAAGCCGCGATGCGCCGCGTGAGCCGTATCGAGTTGGCCGCAACGCGCAGGTCGTGATCGGTCGAAAGATAATTGGGTGCGATCGCGGGCGCCTGCGACGGGTCAGCCGAAACGGCGTGGATACTGCCGCGCGACGTGGGCCGCAGGTTGCACACCGAGGCGGTGAACGCGTTGAAGCGATGCAGCGGCTCGCCGAAGCGGTCGAGCGAAAGCGGCTGCACGTGATACTGGAGGTCGGGCCGCGTGAGCGCGGGGTCACCCGGGTCCGACTTCGCGAACGCGCCGAGCTGCGAGGGCGCCATCGACATCGGCCCGCTCTGGAACAACGCGTATTGCATGCCGATCATCAGCTTGCCCCACCAGTGCGCGGAGGCCGTATTGAGCGTACGCACGCCGTTCACGCGAAACGCCATGCGTAATTGCAGATGGTCCTGAAGGTTCTCGCCCACGCCGCGCAGGTCCTGCACGACGCCAATGCCGAGTTGCGCGAGCCGCTCAGCATCGCCGATGCCCGAAAGCTCGAGCAATTGCGGCGAATTCACGGCGCCGGCGCACAGGATGACCTCACACCGCGCCCGCGCGACGTAATCGACGTCGCCGCGATACTCCACGCCCACGCAGCGCTTGCCTTCGAAGATCACGCGCTGCGTGAGCGCGCCGGTGACGACCGTGAGGTTGGGCCGCGTCATCGCCGCGCGCAGGAACGCCTTCGACGCATTCCACCGCACGCCGCGCTTCTGGTTCACCTCGAAATAGCCCACGCCGCTGTTGTCGCCGCGGTTGAAGTCGTCGGTGGCGGCAATGCCCTGCTCTTGCGCGGCGTGCGCGAACGATTCGAGAATCTGCCAGCGCAGGCGCTGCTTCTCCACGCGCCATTGGCCGCCCGCGCCGTGAAACTCGCTCGCGCCGCCGTGATGGTCTTCGCTGCGGCGGAACACGGGCAGCACGCTGTCCCACGACCAGCCGGAATCGCCGGTCTCGCGCGCCCAGTTGTCGTAGTCTTCGCGCTGGCCGCGCATGTAGATCATGCCGTTGATCGACGACGAACCGCCCAGCACGCGCCCGCGCGGATAGGAGAGCGAGCGGCCGTTGAGGCCTTTTTCGGCGGCGGTCTTGTAGAGCCAGTCCGTGCGTGGATTGCCGATGCAGTACAGGTAGCCCACGGGAATGTGGATCCAGTGATAGTCGTCCGCGCCGCCCGCCTCGATGAGCAGCACGGAGACGTCCGCGTCTTCGGTCAGGCGATTGGCGAGCACGCAGCCCGCGGTACCCGCGCCAACGATCACATAGTCGAATTCGCCTTCGAGGCGGCGCGCGGCCTGAGCTTCACTCGGTGCAGGCATGATGTGTCTCCAGCGATGACTACTCTCTTCATGTTGTATTTTTTGAATTGCGATTACTGCGCCGGGCGAGATCGAACGCTTCGGATTCCTTTCGAACCGCCCGGCTCCCGAGCGCCTACTTCGCCACCGGCATGGTGAACTCCGCGCCCTTGGCAATGCTGTCGGGCCAGCGTTGCATGATGCTCTTGTAACGCGTGTAGAAGCGCACGCCTTCCTCGCCGTAGGCATGATGATCGCCGAACAGAGAGCGCTTCCAGCCGCCAAACGAGTGCCACGCCATCGGCACCGGAATCGGCACGTTGATGCCGACCATCCCTACCTTGATCTGGCGCGAGAAGGCGCGCGCGACGCCGCCGTCCGAGGTGTAGCACGACACGCCGTTGGCGAATTCGTGCGCGTTGATCAACTCGACGGCGCTCGCGAAATCGGGCACGCGCACGACCGACAGCACCGGACCGAATATCTCTTCCCGGTAGATCGTCATGTCGGTCTTCACGTCGTCGAACAGGGTGCCGCCGAGGAAGAAGCCGTCCTCATGACCGTCCACCTTGTGGCCGCGCCCATCCACGACAAGCTTCGCGCCCGCCGCCACGCCCGCCTCGATATAGCCCTGCACTTTCGCGCGATGCACGCCTGTGACGAGCGGCCCCATTTCCGAGGCGCCGTCCATGCCGCTGCCGATCTGCAGCGACTTCACGCGCGGCGTGAGGCGCTCGACGAGTTCGTCGGCGATATGGCCCACGGCCACCGCCACCGAGATCGCCATGCAGCGCTCGCCGGCCGAGCCGTAGGCCGCGCCGATCAGCGCATCGACGGCCTGGTCGAGGTCCGCGTCGGGCATCACGACGAGGTGATTCTTGGCGCCGCCCAGCGCCTGCACACGCTTGCCGTGCTTCGTGCCTTCCGTGTAGATGTACTCGGCGATCGGCGTCGAACCGACGAACGACAGCGCGGTGACGTCGGGATGCGCCAGCAGCGCGTCCACGGCCACCTTGTCGCCGTGCACGACGTTGAACACGCCGTCGGGCAGCCCGGCTTCCTTGAGCAGTTCGGCAAGCCGCACCGAAGCGGAAGGATCACGCTCCGAAGGCTTCAGCACGAACGTGTTGCCGCACGCGAGCGCGATCGGGAACATCCAGCACGGCACCATCATCGGGAAGTTGAACGGCGTGATGCCCGCCACGACGCCCAGCGGCTGACGCAGATTCCAGTTGTCGATGCCACCGCCGATCTGGTCGGTGAAATCGGTCTTCAGCAGATTGGGAATGCCGCACGCGAACTCGACCACCTCGATGCCGCGCATCACCTCGCCCTTCGCGTCGGAGAACACCTTGCCGTGTTCGCGCGTAATGAGTTCGGCGAGTTCGTCGTGATGCTGGTCGAGCAGATCCTTGAACTTGAAGAGAATGCGCGCGCGCTTGATGGGCGCCATCTCCGCCCAGGCGGGAAACGCGGCCTGCGCGGCGGCCACCGCGGCGTCGACCTCCGCCACGGTGGCGAGCGGCACGCGCGCGCTCACTTTGCCGAACGCAGGATTGAAGACGTCGCCACGACGCTCGCTCGTTCCAGCCAGCGGCTTGCCGTTGACGAAGTGGGTCAGCATGCGTACGCCGGCTTCGTTCTGATGTGTCTCGCCCATGGATGTGCCTCTTTTGTCGTGAAGCCTCGATCTAATCAGCGTAATCGCGAGGCCTGGGCGCGATCCAATGATTAATGCTCAACAGCGATATAAGGCGGTTTAATATCAGGATATGGACCTGACCTTGCTCCGAGCGTTTGTCACCGTCGCGCGCGAGGGCAACCTCACGCGCGCGGCGACCCATTTGCATCTCACGCAGCCGGCCGTGAGCCTGCAGATCAAGCATTTGCAGGAGGCGCTGGGCGTCGCCCTCTTCACGCGTACTTCGCACGGCCTCGCGCTCACGCGCGACGGCCAGGCGCTGCTGCCGCATGCCGAACGCGCGCTCGCCGCCGCCGGCGACGTGCTGCGCGCCGCTGCTGCACTGCGACACGAGGTCCGCGGGCGCTTGCGCATCGGGACCATTCTCGATCCGGCGTTCCTGCGCCTCGGCGGCTTTCTGCGCCAGCTCGTCGAAACCTGGCCGCAGATCGAAACGGCGCTGCGCCACGGCATGTCGGGCTGGGTGCTCGACCAGGTGCGCTCGCGCGAGCTCGACGTGGGCTACTACATTGGCCAGCCGACACCCGACCCCGATATGTTCCACGCCATCACGCTCACGCACTTCCAGTACCGTGTGCTCGCGCCCGCGGGCTGGAAAGACCGCGTCAAGGACGCGCGCGACTGGCGCGCACTCGCCGCACTGCCGTGGATCTGGACACCGCCCGCTTCCGCGCACAATCGCCTGCTCACCACGCTGTTCGAGGCCGCACAGGCGAGGCCCGTGAAGGTGGCCGAGGTGGACCAGGAGCCGTCGATGCTCGATCTCGTGAAGTCGGGCGTGGGCCTCACGCTCGCACGCGATTCCACGGCCCTCGCCGAAGCGCACGCGCACGGGCTCACCATCGTCGAAGGCGTGACGGTGCCCACGGAACTCACCTTCATCACGCTCGCCGCGCGGCGCGACGAGCCCACCATCGCGGCGGCGCTCAAATCGATCGAAACGCAGTGGGCGATATGAGCCGCGCTCATGAAGATGCGCATGCGCCATTTATGTCTGACGTAAGTGCGGGCCTGGTCGCGTAACAGCGCTGTCACACAAGTTTTGATAGATTGGGAATTCGCTCCGCGTTTTCGGCACGCCCACCGGTGTGCTCACCCTGCGCGGCGCGTTTCCAGCCTCTCCCATCGTTCCCCCCTTGTTCTCTTCGTTCGACAGGAGCCTTGCATGGCCCGCAACATCGAAATCAAAGCCCGCGCCCGTCAATTTGACGTCCTGCGCGATCGCGCTTCCCAGCTCGCCACCGACGCTCCGCTGATCTTTCGCCAGCAGGACTTCTTCTACGACGTACCGCGCGGCCGCCTGAAGCTGCGACAGTTCGACGACGGCACGCCGCCCGAGCTGATCTTCTATCAGCGCGACGACCGCGACGGCCCGAAGGCCTCGTACTACACGCGCAGCCCCGTCACCAATGCCGAGGCCATGCACTCGCTGCTCGCCACGGCGCTCACCACGCGCGGCATCGTCTCGAAGGAGCGCCACGTGTATCTGGCGGGCCGCACGCGCATCCATCTGGACCGCGTGGATGGTCTGGGTGACTTCGTCGAACTGGAAGTGGTGCTCGGCCCCGAGGACGACGAGCAAGGCGGCGAAGCCGAAGCGCACGCGGTGTTCGCGAAGCTCGGCGTGGACGAAAGCGATCTCGTCGCGGTGGCTTACGTGGATCTGCTCAATACGGCCAACGCGGCCTGACATCGGTAAAACGGCCAGGCGGGCCCTTCCGGCCCGCCCTGGCCCCTCACAGCTCACGCCGCCGGCGCGCCCGGCTCCAGATGCCCGAGCGGCAGCGGCCCGTTGCGCTTGAACGTGGTGAGCACGATGTTCGAGCGCACGCTGTCCACGCCGGGCACGCGCATGAGCTTCTTCATGACGAAGGTCGAGAGCGCGTTCAGATCGGGCGCGACGATGCGCAGCAAATAATCGGCGTCCCCCACCACGGCATGGCATTCGAGCACTTCGGGCAGCACGTCGATCTGCTGCTGGAACTGCTCGATGATCGAATCCCCATGATGCTTGAGCTTCAGGCTCGTGAACGCGGTCACGCCCAGCCCGAGTTTTTCGGGCCGCAGCACCACGCGATAGCCGTCGATCACCCCTGACGCCTCGAGGCGCTGCAGCCGCCTGCCGATCTGCGAAGGCGAGAGCGGCACCTGCTCGCCAAGCTGCTGATGCGTGGCGCGGCCAAAGCGCTGCAGCACGTCGAGCAGCGCCAGATCGAAATGGTCGAGTTCAAGCATGAATGAAATCCGCATTAATTGACGATGTCACGCTCGATTATTGCATATGCTGGCCGCGTCCCATGGAGTACGCGCACATGCCGCGCGGCAACCGCTCTAGACTTGCATGACAGCAAGCCTTTTTAGTGGAGCGTTACGAACATGGCCGCCACCGCGAAACTGCAGGAGCAGTTCGACGCGGGTCTCACCACCCGTCCCGATTTCACGATCGACCAGCCGCTCGCACGCTACGGCGCGGCCGATCACGCCGTCTGGGACCAGCTCTACCGGCGCCAGCGCGCCCTGCTCGAAGGCCGCGCCTGCGATGCCTTCATGAAGGGTGCATTGCGCATCGGCCTGAATGTTTCCCACGTTCCCTCCTTCGCGCAGGTGAGCGAGCGCCTGATGGCCGCAACCGGCTGGCGCATCGTGGCCGTGCCGGGCCTCGTGCCCGAGCGCACTTTCTTCGAGCACCTTGCGAACCGGCGCTTTCCGGTCACCTGGTGGATGCGCCGTCCCGATCAGCTCGACTATCTGGAGGAACCCGACTGTTTTCACGACCTGTTCGGCCATGTGCCGCTGCTCACCGACCCCACTTTCGCCGATGCGATTCACGCCTATGGCCGCGCCGCGCTCGCCGTCGAGGAGCGCGCATTGCCGTTGCTCGCGCGGCTCTACTGGTACACGGTGGAGTTCGGCTTGATGCGCGATGCGAGCGCGCCCAACGGCGTGAAAATCTACGGCGCCGGCATCGTCTCGAGCAAGGGCGAGACGCTATACAGCGTGGAGAGCGCGGCCCCCAACCGGCTCGCGTTCGACCTCGACCGCGTGCTGCGCACGCGCTATCGCATCGACACGTTCCAGAAGACCTACTTCGTGGTCGACTCGTTCGCCCAGCTTTTCGACGCGCTGGGCGCGGGCATTGCTTCGCGCCTGACCGATCCGGCGGCGCTCATCGTGGCGCAGCCTCACGCGGCAGGCGACGTGCTGCACAGCGACACGATCATCACGCGCGGCACGCGCGAGGGCTGGCTCAACGACGGCGACGTCTGAACGACACGCGGGCTTTGCGCCGCAGCAAGCGCGCGATCCCGGATTCGAGCGCTCGCACGCGTGCCCTATACGTGAAAAAATGGCTGATCGGCTAATGGCGCACGCCAGGCCTCAAGCTCAATACAGGTGCAATGATGATCAACCGACTCACATCCGAAGAGCGCGCATCGCAACTCGCCGACCTGCGCGGCTGGCAGGCCGTCGCCGGCCGCGATGCGATCCAGCGCCATTTCCGCTTCGCCGACTTCAACGAAGCCTTCGGCTTCATGACGCGCGTCGCCATCAAGGCGCAGGAAATGAACCATCACCCCGAGTGGTTCAACGTGTACAACCGCGTGGAGATCACGCTTTCCACTCACGAAGCCGACGGCCTCACCTCGCGCGATATCGAACTCGCGCGCTTCATCGATTCGATCGCGCCGGGACCGCTCAGCGCATAAGCAGCGGTACTAAGCATGGGTACGCTGTGCGCACGGCGAGCGCACACAACGAGCGCACAGCGCGCCATGAAAGCATAATGCAGGGTGTCGGGCCTTCAAACCTTCAGCTTTGAAGGCTATTCTTGATGGATACGTAAGACTCCCAGGCAGCGCGGGCAATCGGGTCTAAACGTTCCGGTGATATGGCGTTCTGACGCTGTACAATCAGCAGCGCATAAGGCTTGGAGAGCGCACTCGCCTCCTGGCACAACGCGAGCTCATCGCCAATCGAAGGCGAGCGGTTGCGCCAGAAGTTGATCGCGGCTTCGAGTTCGGTGATTGAAATATCGGACATGTGGATCGTGATCGCGCAACCGTCGGGCTGTGCCTCGTGGCCAGCAAGCGACGCTTTGCGAACTGCGTGCCTGAACGCTAAAACCCATTGTACTTGAGCGAATCCCATGCGACTCCTTCTGATCGAAGACGACCGCCCTATCGCACGCGGCATCCAGTCCAGCCTCGAACAAGCCGGCTTCACGGTCGACATGGTCCACGACGGCATTTTCGCCGAACAGGCCCTCACGCAAAATCGCCATGAGCTCGTGATCCTCGATCTCGGGCTGCCGGGCATCGACGGCATGACGCTGCTTTCGCGCTTTCGCCAAAGCAACCGGCATACGCCCGTCATCGTGCTTACCGCGCGCGACGAACTGAACGACCGCGTCCAGGGCCTGAATTCCGGCGCCGACGACTATATGCTCAAGCCGTTCGAACCGGCCGAGCTCGAAGCGCGCATTCGCGCCGTGATGCGCCGCAGCGGCCCGCACGGCGACGTGCCGCGCCCCGAAGTGTCGCTCGGCGGCGTGCGCCTGTCGGGCGTCGATCGCCGCATCTTCAACGACGACAAGCCGCTCGAACTCTCGCCGCGCGAGTTCGCCGTGCTCGAAATGCTGCTGCTGCGTCACGGCCGCGTAGTGAGCAAGGCGCAACTGCAGGACCACCTCACGCACTTCGGCGGCGACCTCGGCGACACCGCGATCGAAGTCTACGTGCACCGCGTGCGCAAGAAGCTCGAGAACTGCCGTGTCGAGATCGTCACGGTGCGCGGCTTCGGCTATCTGCTGCAGGAAATCCGCCAGGCGGCCTGATCCGCCTCGTTTTCCGAGCCAGCTAGCGGCGGCGGAGCACTCCGCCGCCGTTTGTGCTTGATGGCACCGGCTTCTGGCGCCTCACCGGCACTTGAGCCGCCACGCCCGCGGCCCGCGTACAATGGATCGGTCCCGTGCAGCGCGCGCCGCCGCACCCACGATTCATCATTCGCCGCGAAGCCATCATGTCCTCACCTGCCGCAACGAGCCTGCGGCGCACGCTGCTACGGCGCCTCGCCGCCCCGCTTTCGCTGCTCGCGCTGATGAGCGGCCTGATCGCCTATTGGCTCGCCTGGCAGTACACGCAGCACGTGGTCGACCGCTCGCTCGCCGACCTCGCCACGGCCATTTCCCGGCAGATCCAGATCGCCGGCGACGATGCCGCCAATACCGTCCCGCCGCTCGCGCAGGCGATGTTTTCCGACCCCGTTGAGGCCCTCGTCTATCGCATCAGCACCGGTGAAACGGAAATCGCGGGCGACCACGACTTGCCGCTGCAGGGCACTAACGTGCGCCGCATGCACTACGCGTACGTGTTCGAAACGATCTATCAGGGCGTGACCGTCCGTGTCGCCCAGGTGCGCGTGCCGCAGACGCATGGCAATCCGATCGTCGTGGAAGTCGGTCAGCCGGTACATCATCGCTTTCGCATCGCCGCTGAATTTCTCGTCGCGATCATGATGCCGTTGCTGCTCCTGCTGCTCGCCGGCTGGGTCATCGTGTGGCGCGTGGTCAACCAGCAGCTCAACCCGCTCACCGCGCTCGCCGACTCGCTCAACCGCCAGACGCACACGTCCCTCGAACCCGTGGACGAGACCTACGTGCCGGTAGAGATCCGTCCGCTCACGGGCGCGCTGAACGCACTGCTCGGCCGCCTGAAGACCGCGCTCGACGCGCAGCGCAAGTTCATCGCCGACGCCGCCCACCAGCTGCGTACGCCGCTCACCGCGGTGAAGCTGCACGCCGAGCAGGCCGTGAACGCGCGCGAGCCGCAAAAGGTCAACGACGCGGTGCGCGAGCTACGTGCGGCCGCCGATCGCGCGGTGCGTCTGTCCAATCAGTTGCTCTCGCTCGCTCGCGCGGAGCCGGGTGAACAGGCCGCGCGCTTCGTCGATATCGACATGGCCGCGCTCGCCTTCGAGACAGGCGCCGAGTGGGTGCCGCGGGCGCTGGCGAGCCACGTCGATCTCGGCTTTCAGCGCCTCGACGATCCCGAAAACGACACGCCGTTAATGGTGCGCGGCAACCCCGTGCTGCTGCACGAGGTCATCGCGAATCTGCTCGACAACGCGCTCAAATATTTGCCCCCCGCGCGTTTCGAAGGCGCGCGCATCACCGTAACCGTTTCGCAGTCCTCCGTGGAGGGCCTGCCGATGGCCGAGATCGTCGTGGAAGACAACGGCAGCGGCGTGCCCGCTTCGCAGCAGGCGGATCTCTTCAAGCGCTTCTTCCGCGGCGACGGTCAGAGCGAAAGCGGTGTGGATAGCGGCGCGGGCCTCGGCCTCGCGATCGTTCACGACATCATGACGCTGCATCGGGGCAGCGTACATTACGAAGATACGCCGGAAGGCGGCGCGCGCTTCATCGTGCGCGTGCCGCTCGCGCGTCGCAGCGCGCCTGGCGGCAAGGACGCCAGCGACAGAAAAGACAGCAAGGAGGCCACCGCCTCCGAGACCGCGCATCTGCGCACGGTCGAGGCCGACGAGCCGCCGCGTGAGAAGAAACCGACCCACCAGGCGAGCATCGATCTCTGACGCTGCAAGTGCCAGAAAAACGACAAGGGCCGCTCATGCGGCCCTTGTGCTTGATGCGGTGCGACGCGCGTGGCGCCGCTTACTTCTTCTTTTTGCTCTTGCCTTTCGACGCTTTCGCGCCCTTCGCAGACTTGTCGTCGTCGGGCGGTGCGAGCATCGTGCCGCGGCACTTGCGGGCGCCGCAACGGCATTCGTATTCGCGCTTGAGCTTCTTCGTCTGCTTCGCGTCGATCACGAGGCCGTAGTCGTAAAAGAGCTCCTCGCCCTCGGCGATATCGCGCAGCGCGTGAATATAGACGTGCCCTTCGATTTCCTCGGCTTCGCAGTTCGGCGCGCACGAGTGATTGATCCAGCGCGCACTGTTGCCCTTCACCTTGCCGTCGATTACGTCGCCATCGTCGAGCGCGAAATAGAACGTGTGATTCGGTTCGTCAGGATTGTGCGGATGACGCCGCAGCGCTTCCTTCCACGAGATGCGCTCGCCCTTGTATTCGATCAGTCGTTCGCCGGTCGCAATGGAGACCGCCGCAAACACGCCCTTGCCGTGCACGCCCGACTGGCGCACGACGATCCTGCGTTCACTCATTGAATGAATCCTTGTGAAGTACTGGGGGAGACTGTTCCGGTCATGACAGGCGGCGTGCAACATGTCCTCGCGCGCCGCCTGCGGCTCTCTCATGAAGCCGTGCCCGACGGTCTGCCTGGCCTTGCATCGGCCCTTGCATCAAACCTCGCGTCCTGCCTCGTCGCGCTCCGTACGCAAACGCGGCGCCGATTGGGCGCCGCGCTCATGCGACGCCCGGCGCGCCACAGACGGCATCGTACACGCTCGCGCCTCTTTCGTTCAACCCATATGCGCCGTGAGAAACCGCGACGCGCAGCGTGCTTCAGCGCTGCCCGAGCGTCGTCTCGCCGAACAGCTTCTTCAACTCGCGCGGTTGCGAGCGCCAGTATTGCGGCGGCGCGCTCACGCTCGCGCCGAGTTGCGCCGCGGCGTGCCACGGCCAGCGCGGATCGTAGAGCATGGCGCGCGCCATCGCGATCATGTCGGCTTCGCCGTCTTCGACGATCTGGTTGGCCTGCAAGGCGTCGGTGATGAGGCCCACCGCAATCGTCGTCATGCCGGTTTCGGCCTTCACCTTGCGCGCGAACGGCACTTGATAGCCGGGCTCGAGCGGAATCTTTTGCAGCGGCGACACGCCGCCCGAGGACACGTCGATCCAGTCCGCGCCGCGCGCCTTGAGCGCCTGCGCGAGGACGACGGTGTCATCAGGCGTCCAGCCGCCCTCGACCCAATCCGTTGCCGAAACGCGCACGCCAATCGGGCGATCGGCGGGAAACTCGGCCCGCACGGCGTCGAACACTTCGAGCGGAAAGCGCATGCGGTTTTCGCGCGAGCCGCCGTACTCGTCGCTGCGCTGGTTCGCGATCGGCGAGAGAAATTGGTGCAGCAAATAGCCGTGCGCCGCGTGGATTTCGAGCGCCTCGATGCCAAGACGCGCAGCGCGGCGCGCCGTGGCCACGAACGCATCGCGCACGCGATTCAGACCCGCCACGTCGAGCGCGAGCGGCGGCGCCTCCCCCTCCTTGTGTGCGAGCGCCGAAGGCGCGTGCGGCAGCCACCCGCCGTCGGCAACCGAAATCAGCTGGCCGCCCTCCCAGGGCACGTGACTCGACGCCTTGCGCCCCGCGTGCGAGATCTGCATGGCGATGCGGACAGGCGAATGGCGGCGGATGGCGGCGATCACCGGCTCGAGCGCGGCTTCGGTCGCGTCGTCCCACAGGCCAAGACAGCCCGGCGTGATGCGCCCGTCAGGCTCGACGGCCGTCGCTTCGATGCAGAGCATCGCGGCGCCCGAAAGCGCCAAGTGGCCGAGATGGATCATGTGCCAGTCGTTGGCTTCGCCGCGCTCGGCGGAGTACTGGCACATCGGCGAAACGACGATGCGATTGGCGAGCGTCACGCCACGCAGTTCGAGCGGAGTGAAGAGCTTGCTCATGGGAGGTCCACGGACGGTTGGCAGAAGCGTCCGAGAATAGCACGCGCTTTTTTCACGCGTTCGACAAGGCACACCACGCCCGCACGGTGTGCGCCCGCGCGAGGTCGATCAAGCTGGGGTCAGGCGCGGGTCAGGGTTGGCGCGCGGCTATCTGTGCGTCGACGGCGTCGAGCCATTCGCCGAACATGCGGCTCGCCTGCGCTTCGAGGAGCGGCCCGTGGCGCGCCGTGTCGTCGCGCAGCGCGTTCACGTCCACGCCCGCGCCAGCGATCTCAGCGGCATGACCGATCAGCCAGGGCTCGAAACGGTCGGCGCGCACTTCGGGATGGCACTGCAGGCCGAGCACGTAGTCGCCCCACGAAAACGCCTGGTTCTCGCATAGCGGCGTGGAAGCGAGGCGCGTCGCGCCCTGCGGCAAATCGAAGGTATCGCCATGCCAGTGCAGCATGGAGGTCGCCGCGCCGTCGAGGTGCTGCAGCGGCGAGGCGTGGCCGGCGTCGGTGAGCGTGAGCGGCGTCCAGCCGATCTCGGCCTGGGGTCCCGCATACACGCGAGCACCGAGCACGCGCGCAATGAGTTGCGCGCCGAGGCAGATGCCAAGCGTAGGCAGACCCGCCGCGATGCGCTTTTCGATCATCGCGGCAAGGGGAACGAGTGTGGGATAGCGCGCATCGTCGCACGCGTTGATCGGGCCGCCGAGCACGACCATGAGCGACGCCGACAAGGGATTGAGCGCGCCAACCCGGGCGAAGCCGACATCGACGTAGCGCACGGGGCGTCCACGGTCGCCGAGCACGCGCTCGAAGCTGCCGAGGTCCTCGAAATAGACATGGCGCACAGCCAATACTTCGCGATTCATCGGCAAATTCCCGGGTCGGCTGTGGGCGGCCTGCACGTCACCGCTTTTTCACGGCGCGTGCGAACGTTTGCGCCAACGGTCGTGACAAAAACGTGTGGCCAATACTTGCGAGAACTACACAAATTGCCATGTATGCGTTTGATGCACGTAAAGTCAGCACGCAACGTCGGCACGCCAACGACCGCGCGATGCTTTGCACTACCGTGCATTACACGCATGATGCGCGCCGCCCGCATGGGGGCGGCGGCGCAACTTCGGCCTTAAACCGCGAAGATCTTCCAGTTTTTCTTCTGGGTCGTCACGTCGGCCTGTTCGTAGACCGAGCAATCGAGACGCAGATCCGTGTCAGCCATGTTGATGTTCAGAAGCTGGCAGTGATGCGGCGTCTTCTTCGGGTTCTTGCTCGGCTCGAAATGCGAGCAGGTCAGGCACATGCGGTGTTGCGGGCTGGTTTCCTGCGATTCGAGCAGATAAACCGTCTTGAGCAGTGTGCGATAAAGCGTGGACTGCTCATCCGCCTTCAGCGTGCCGACCGCCTTCGACAGGAAGTCGGGCCACTGCGAGGCCTTTTTCGCCGCCGTGCGGCCGCGCGAGGTGAGGCGCACCGCGAGTGCGCGGCCGTCGTCGAGCGCGCGGCGCTTTTCGACCAGCCCCTTGGTTTCGAGCGTGCTCACCGCATCGCTGGTGGTCGCGGCCGTGAGGGCCGTTTCACGCGCGATCTCGCCGAGGCGCATCGGCCCCTTACGCTGCATCAGCAGCACGAGAATTTCGCCCTGGGTAGGCGTGAGTCCTGCCCCTTCGGCCCAGTCCCACGCCTGGCTCCGCATTGCCGTGCTAAGTCGCAGCAGGCTATGGGTCACCCGCCCGGCTGCCTGCTCTCCGTATACGCCTTCGCTCATAGTCTTTCGCTGGTTATTGGCAGCTTGCGCTGCATCGTCAGCCGCCGCTTTGACCGACGGCCTGTGGGAACGCTGGCGCCCGGTTCCCCGAGCGCCGCACCATCACAAAAATTCCTGCTTCGCGTACGCCACGCGTACGCGTTGCATTGTCATGTTTCTTGCCGCAGGCCCCGGAAACATCCTTCAAGTCCCGACGCCAGTGCAGCAAACCGACATTCTATGCGAGAGCGGCAAATCGCACAGCTAAGTTATCCAACGTGAATTGTGGATAACCCGTTGATAAGCACGCCATTGCCTTGTGTACAGGTTCCTGGCTGCTCGCCATCGTCGCCCCGCGACCCATGCAGGTTATCGCGGATTTCTGTCTCGAACGCAACTGGAATCTGCCCGATTGTGCCTAACCAATCATTACGTAGTCCATTGAGTTTGCAGGGAAAACGAAGGTTACCCACAAAGTCGCGGGCCATCTGTCCATGAATATGGACCATGTCGGGACCCAGGTCAAAAAAATAAGAACCCCCAGGTACCTCGAAGCCGGCAAAAAAATTTCGTCCACCTCGAAAAAAGTGGCGTGCGGAACCAACGCGCCCCGTATTTGGCCCGCTTTTAGCATGCTTCCTACCCGTTTTCCGGTCCCGGAAAGCACGAAGGGCAGCCCGAAAGCTGCCCTTGCATCCTGTCTTGCCGGCGCGGGGCGCACTTCTGACACCTCCGGCACCCCACGAAAATCGGTCAGTGGTCCTGTGTGTCCGCCGGCTCCCCCTTCCGATTCCCGTCAGGCGCGCCAGCGCAGGCACTGCTGGCGCACCGCTTCGTGCAGCGATTTCTCCTCGGCCACCACGCTGCGCAGCCACGTGGCGTCGTTGTTCTGCGCACGGGCGATCGTGCCGATTTCGGTGAGCGCGCGCGTCGAGCCGAGCACCTCGCCGTGCGGCGCGATCCGGTCCAGCGTTTCCAGAATATCTTCGGAAATCGTGCGGCGCTCGCCCGTTTGCGGATTCACGCAGGTGCCGGCCAGGCCAAAGCGGCACGCCTGGAAGCGGTTGAACGTGTACACGAGGTAGTCGTCCTCGAGCGGCGCGATCGGTCGGTCGGTGAGCAGATGGCGCGCGAGCGTCTGGATATAGCAGGCGATCGCGGCGGCGCGCTCCACCGAAAGCGGCGTGTCCATCACGCGCACCTCGATCGTGCCGAAGCCGGGTTTCGGGCGGATGTCCCAGTAGAAGTCTTTCATGCTGTTGACAACGCCCGTGTGCACCATCTTCGAGAAGTACTCCTTGAACTCCTCCCAGCTCAGCACGAACGGCGCGCGGCCCGACAGCGGAAACGCGAACACGGAATTCAGTCGTGCCGAATGAAATCCAGTGTCCACACCCTGGACATAGGGCGACGACGCCGACAGCGCGATGAAATGCGGGATGAAGCGCGAAAGCGAGTGCAGCAGGAAGAGCGCGCTGTCCGCATCCGGGCAGCCGATATGCACGTGCTGGCCGAACACCGTGAACTGCTTCGCCAGGTAGCCGTACAGCTCGGACAGATACTGAAAGCGCGGCGTATCGACGATGCGCCGGTCGCTCCATTGCTGGAACGCGTGCGTACCGCCGCCGCACAGACCGACGTTGAGACGATCGGCCGCGGCGACGAGCACGTCGCGAATCTTGCGCAGATCGGCCACGGCCTGCTCGTGATTCGTGCAGATGCCGGTGGAGAGTTCGATCATGCTTTCGGTGATTTCGGGCGTGATATTGCCCGGAATCTCCTGATCTTTGACGAGGCGCATGAGGTCGCTACCCGCCTTGGTCAGATCGTAGTCGTGCGTGTTGACGATCTGCATTTCGAGTTCGACGCCGAACGTGAACGGCTTCGAATCGACAAACGTTTCAAGTGACATGGCGTTTCCTGTCGGGGCGTCGCGCGCAAGCCGCCGGCCGCGCGCGCCGCGAGATTCATTTTTCGCCGCGTTCGCCGACGAGCGCAAGCGCGCGATAGACCAGCCAGGGTCCGAAGAGCTGCAGCACGACGATCGAGCAAAGAATGATCGCGCGCAGACGCGGATCGAACGTCGGATAGAGTTCGTAGGTGTCCTCGACGAGCAGCAGCGCGAGCGCCGACATGGGCGTCAAGGCGAGGCCGAGCGCCACACCCTGCTTCCAGTGCAGCCCGCTCGGCTTGGCGAAGATCAGCACGCCGACGAGCTTGGCCACGAGACGGGCGACGATCAGCCCCGCCGCCGCCACGCCGCCCACGAGAATGTCGTGCCACTCGAAGCTGGTGAGCGTGAGCACGAACAGAATTACCGTGAGCAGCCATCCAGCCGTGCCGAAATGCTGCGGCCACAGTTGCGGGCGCGGCTCCAGATTCTTCACGATGATGCCCGCGGCAAGCAGGCTCAGGATCGTCGAGAGCTTGAGCAGATGCGCAATGGCGATCGCCAGCAGCACGAGGCCGAAAAGTGCGACGAACGAGTGCTCGTCCTGCGGGCTCAGCCGACGGTAAAACAGCGTGCACGCGCGGGCGAGCACGAACGCGAGAATCAGCGAGCCGATCAGCAGATACAGCGGCTGCAGGATCGTCGCGAACACGTTGCCGTACATTTCCTGGTGCAGCCAGGTCGAGGCGAGCTTTTCCACGATCACCGCATACATGCTGTTGAGCGCCGTGAGCGTGAGCAGGCGCTGCGTGACCTGGCCTTCTGCGCGCAGCTCGGTCTTGAGCTGGATCACCATCGCCGGCGACGTCGCCATGGCGATCGCGGACACGACGAGCGCGATCATCGTCGGCACGGAAAGGAACAGGAGCACCGCGAGCACGAGCACGAAGGTGAGCGAGGACTCGGCAAGACTCGAAAGGATGAGCCAGGGATTTCGGCGGATCCAGCGCAGGTCGAGACGGCTGCCCAGTTCGAACAGCAGCAGGCCGAGCGCGACGTCGAGCAGCGGCCGCGCGGACGTGCCGACATCGGCGTCGATCACGCCGAACCCGGCCGATCCGGCAATGAGCCCGATCACCCCATAGCCCGAGATCCGCGGCAAGCGCCACGCCCGATAACAAAGCTCGCCGCACAAACCGGCGGCGAGCAGCGCGAGCCCGGCCCAGAAAATACCGTCGAGCGGCAACGGCCAGGCGGGAAAAAACGAAAACGCCGACTTCATCGTGGTGGCTTCTCCTTGGCAACGAAATCTTGCGTGGGATCGAATCCGGCTGTCCGACGTTAGATCGACATACGACTGGCTGACAGGCAAGCCGCGTGCCGCACGAGGCGAACGACACCTCTATTCCCCGTCAGTTGTCTGCCTGCCTGGCGCACCAACCCATGCAGCCGGCTGGCCGACGATATGACGATTGGGCGAGCTGGCGCGAATATGCGCTTCCTGCGGCGAGTGCGTGCAAACAGTGCGGCAAAACGCTGCGGCAAAGCAGTGCGCCGGCACATGACGGTGCGGCGAACAGCCGGTACGGGCGCTTTGCGTGTGGTGTAGCTGCGCCCGCGTTGGATGAACGAACGCTGCCCTCTACCCTGAGCACTCAGATTCAGGATGAGGGGCAACCGTTCCTTGGATGCGTCGACCGTCTGATGCGGCATGTGACGCGGAAAGAACGGCGATTGTGCCATAGCTTTTTTGCAATTGTCCCCGCCTCTTCGAAAGCATCGACAAAGACGGTAATAGCGTCCGTATTGTGCACTTTTGACGATGTATGTGGAAAAAATGACCGCATCTGCGGCCCGGCTTTCGTCTGGGGTTTCAAGCTCCGGCTGGACCATGCTTGCCGGCAGCGATGGCGCTAGCTTGGGGTTTACTGTTTACCGTATGTATACGTAGTAGAAGTTAACAAGGGCCTGGATTTCCTGTGGATAACTGGGGTTTACCGAAAGGAATCCGCGAGTTGGCGCTCGCACAACCACGCGCAAAGCATGTGCGGTCCATGCGCACTTCGAAGAGTAACTTTTGGGCCTGGAACGGGGTGTGCTGAGTTACCCCGTTTACGTCCACACCGCGTCCACACTCGATTCGCTGGCAATTCGCGCGGTTATCCACAGATTGGCGTGGATAACCTGGGTGGCCATTTTCCGCGCACCGTGCTCAAAGACTGCGCTGGCGCAAGGCGCGCTGCAGGAAGCGCGCCGGATCCAGCTGGTCAGCGAGTTCCCGCTCGAGCGGCCACGGCTCGCCCTCCAGCTGCGACGCGATCAACTCGGCTCCCAGCCCTGCCCACACGAGCCCGCGCGAACCAAACGCATACGCGCCGTAGAGGCCGCTTGCGCGCGGCAGGTCGAGCGGCCATGCGCCGGCCAGACGCTGGGCGTCGCGGCGGGCGGCGTCTTCGTCGGCGAGCGGGCCGAGCATCGGCATGCGGTCGCTGGTGACGCAGCGGAACGCCACGCGGCCCGCGAATTCGCTCTCGCTTCGGGCCGCGGCAAGCTCAGGGAGCATGTGCGCGACGCGTTCGATGTTCTCGGTATGGCCGGCGGCGCGCAGCGCGTCGTCGGCGTCGTCGACTTCGTAGGTGGCGCCCGCGAGCGTGACGCCGCCGTCGAGCGGCACCGCATAGCCCTCGCCGATCACGGGCACGTGCAGGTTCGCGAGCGGGCTGGGATCGACGAGCGTGAGCTGGCCGCGCACGATGCGGGTGGGCGCATGTGCGAGCGCGGCGGCGCGCGAGGCGTCCTGGGCATTGGCGAAGATCACCGCGGCTGCCTGGGCGACGGGCCGTCCGGCTTCGTCGAACACCTGCCATTCGTCGGATTCCTGTTCGCCGGCGCGCGCAATGTGACCGATACGCACACCGAAACGTGTCTCGACCTGCGCGCCGGGCAGCGCGGCGGCGAAGACGCATTGGGCGCGGCAGAGCGTCGCCGGGTCGATGGCGCCGCCCTGCGGATAGAACCAGCCACCCTGATTGAGCGCGACGCCGGCCAGCGCCTGCGCTTGCTCGCGCGTGACGGCGCGCACGAATTCTTCGGGATAGCCGAACGATTCCAGCGCGGCGGCGACGGCGCGCGATTCGTCATCGGTGGCGAGATGGAGCAAGCCGGCGTGCGAGCGCCTGGGCGCATGGCCGGCGGCTTCGAGCGCGGCCCAGCGTTGCAGCGCGTAGAAAAACCCCGCGCGCGTGATGCGTGACGCGCTGCTGTCGTCGCGCGAAATCAACGGATGAAACACGCCGGCCGGATTGCCCGATGCCTCGAGCGCGGGCGCGGCGTTGCGTTCGATCAGCGTCACGCGCCAACCGCGCACGGCCAGCCGTTCGACGAGCGCACAGCCGGCGAGTCCCGCTCCCACGACGACGGCGTGCCGCTCGCGCAGCGCAAGCGGCAGCGGCGGCTCGTAGCGGCGCACGCGCCAGCGCGGCGCGAAGCGTCCGACCAGCATCGCCCACTTGCCGTTGAAGCCTTCCACCTTGTGGTATTCGAAGCCGTTTTGCTGCAGCGCGCGCTTGACGTCCCCCGAACTGCTCCAGGTCGCGACGGTGGCGTCCTCACCGGCAATGCGCGCAAGCGCCTTGAAAATGGCAGGCGACCAGAGGTCGGGATTCTTCGCCGGGGCGAAGCCGTCGAGGTAGATCGCATCGGCGCGCATCCACATTTTGGGAAATACCTCGATCGCGTCGCCGAAAACGAGCGTGAGCGTGACGCGTCCGCCCTCGAATTCCAGGCGGTGGGTGCCCGGGACGAGCATCGGCCAGGCGTTCACGAGTTCGCGCGCGAGCGGCGCTTCGCGTGTGTGCGCAACGACTGGGTCGAGTGCGCTTTGCAGGTCGTTGCGCGCGAACGGATGCTTTTCCACCGAAACGAAATGCAGGCGTGCGCAGCGCGCCGGGTCGTCGCGCCATGCCGACCACGTGGCGAGAAAGTTCACGCCCATGCCGAAGCCGGTTTCGACCACGGTGAAGATCCGCCGGTCTTGCCAGCGCTGCGGCAACGCGTTGCCGTTCAGAAAGACGGCTTGGGCCTGTGCGAATGCGCCTGCAGTGCTGTGATAAACGTCGCCATAGATGGGCGAAAACGGTGTGCCGTCTTCCCGAAAGGCGAGCGTGGCGGGTATCAGGGTGGCGGTCATGAGGAACGCGAAGCCAGAGGTGAGGAGAAAACGGGCGAGCAGCGCGGCTCGAAAAAGCGTCTGGCGAAGGCCGATCGCGTCGCCGCAAACGCTTGCCGGACCGGCGTTTGCGCGCATGCTGCGTTGGCGCGGCGCAACGCGTGCGGCGGGAAAAACGTCGCAGGCGGGGGGATTTGCGGGGGTGGACACCCCAAAAACGTCTGCAAGCTCCAAAAAACCCGTAATTCCCGCGCGAAATCTTCGAAACCCTTGTCGTTATTGGGTTTGCGCTGCGCTATCATAGCAAGCGCCGCCCAGGGAAGCGGCAGCACGGACGTTGCGGCATCAGACACACGCTAGTCGCCGCAACGCGAAAACGCCGGGGTGCTCCGGGTCCGTCGCTGCTCGACGGCGCGGCACGCGTCCGTATAATCGGCGCGTTCGCGCTGTTCGTGTCAACCTAAACACAGAAAGGAACTTCTCAATGAATAAACAGGAACTGATCGACGCCGTCGCAGCACAGACGGGCGCTAGCAAGGCACAAACCGGCGAGACGCTGGACACGCTCCTCGAAGTGGTCAAGAAGGCTGTGTCGAAGGGTGACGCGGTTCAGCTGATCGGCTTCGGCAGCTTCGGTTCGGGCAAGCGCGCAGCCCGTACGGGCCGTAACCCGAAGACCGGCGAAACCATCAAGATTCCCGCTGCCAAGACCGTCAAGTTCACGGCTGGCAAGGCGTTCAAGGACGCCGTCAACAAGCGCTAAGGCATTGCCGCTTTAAGTTGACACCCGCCCCTGGCGGGTTTTTTTTGTGCGCCGAGCATGCGCAACAGCTTGGGGGTGCGAGTCCCCTGCCCAGCCAGATGGGGCGAAGGGCTAGTGAAACGCAAGGGCGTCGTCGCGAGGCGGGGTCTGAAGGAAGCGTGTAGCAAAGCCGCGACCTGACGAACAGAAACCAGATATGAGGCCCACCAGGTCGGACGAGCGAGCAAATGATCGCGAAGTCCACAACCATCAAGGACCGGGGAGGTAGATCTGGCAGGTGTGCGGTGAAGGCGGTTGAGCTTACCTCGGGAGGCCTGCGTGGTGTCCAGTAG
>NZ_JAPMAL010000141.1:0-650 GCF_026343935.1 Paraburkholderia sp. CNPSo 3076
TATTGAACCTGCTGTCACTTTAAAGAAAAAAACAGAAGAGTTACCAAAAGAACCACAACCTATTGTGTCATTACGAAAGAAAAAACCTTCAGAAAAAGAATGAGTAGAGACAGAAGGAAAAGAGGGAAAATCAACGTTTTATGTGAGAAGGGGAAGACTTTTTACACACTCACGAAGGTAACGTTCCTCTTATAGACAAGGGAGAGGCGAAACAGAATGAAAAAATATATCACGCTGAATGAACAGGATACAGACTTATTGATCAAACTACATGACTTTATTTACATTGACTCTAATTTCATTGTTGAACATATTTTAACGAATTACGCTGATCGTAAATATGCGATGAATCGTTTGCGTCTGCTAGAAGAGTCTAAGTATATTAAGAGTTTTACCGTTCCAATGCGGGGTTATGAAAAGCCGGGTAATTTATATACGCTAGATGCTTTTGGTGTTGAAATCGTAGAAGAATTGCAGGGCTTTTCAAAATGGCAAAAGAAATGGACAACGGATGTGCCCGCCTGGTACCAACACCAATTGATGTTAAACCGTTTGGTTTTATCGTATACCAAACAAGCAGAAGAACTAGGGCTTGCAGTTAAAGAATGGATTCCAGAAGCAAGAGGAACCTTCCAATATGGAAAGAGCAA
>NZ_JAPMAL010000142.1:0-647 GCF_026343935.1 Paraburkholderia sp. CNPSo 3076
CGAGCTCGCTGGTGCGCGTGAACAGCACGCGGTAGCCGGCATCGATCAGGGCGTGTCCGATGGCCGAACCCAGATGACTTTTCCCGACTCCAGGTGGGCCGAACAGGAGGACCGTGGCGCCTTTCTCCAGCCATGACTCGCCGGTGGCCAGCGCCGTCACATGAGCCTTCGAGACCATTGGCACAGCGCTGAAGTCGAAGGTGGCGAGCGTCTTGGTCGGATCCAGATGCGACTCGGTCCGATGCCGCTCGATGCGTCGTTTGGCACGCTCAGCCAGTTCGTGCTCAAGCAGTGCGCCTGGGTTCGGCCATCGGACACGCCCTGATCGATGCCGGCTACCGCGTGCTGTCCGGGTTGTCGGCGTGTAATTGACGCCGCCGTGCGTTCTGTTTGTCGCCGGCCTTGCGGCGGCGGTAGCTTTGGACGTTGAGCTCGAAGATCGTCGAATGATGCACAAGCCGGTCGATGGCGGCGACCGTCATGCCGGGGTCGGGGAACACGTCATTCCAGCCCGAGAACGGTTGATTGGCCGTTATCAGAAGACTTTTACGCTCATACCTCTCGGCAATCAGTTCGAACAGCACGCTGGTCTCGGCCTGATCCTTGCGGGCATACGACAGGTCGTCTAGCGCGATGAGGTCGAAGCG
>NZ_JAPMAL010000143.1:0-643 GCF_026343935.1 Paraburkholderia sp. CNPSo 3076
GCCCTATAGGATATGACAGTCGTAAAGATGATTTAATCTTAAACAAGTTAGCCGTTCCTATGACAGCCGCATAAAGTAACACGCTTATCTTAAAGAAACCACCGGTAACTAAAGCAATCATAAAAAAGACGTCAAGCCGTTCTAAAAAGTTAGCTACTTGGATGCTTTGTATGGTACTAAGAAGAGGGAATTGGGAACGTTCCGTCAAATCAACCCCTAGTACACTAATGTTAATAAGCATGGTAATAGTCAAGTTAATGCCAGCTAATCCTGATGCACATAACATGGTCACTTTGGCCTTCTTTTGGTTTTTTAAATACGGTAAAATCATGGTAAACACAATGGCTTCACTAAAAGGAAAATACAAGATTTGAGTAAAAACAGCTTTCAAAGGTGGAAATATCCCTTCTTCAAGTACTGGTTGTAAGTTTGTAATATCGATTAATCCCGAACATACAATCAGAATAAAGCCAGTGATGGCTAGGATATACATGATGATAAAAAAGATTTCTCCTGATCGGGCTATTACTTCGATACCTTTGCGAACTGTATAAATAATAACAAGAATCAATAAAGCATTCGCAATAAACAAAGGGGTATCGGGATAGGCAAAGGTTAACAGCATCTCGCCAATATCACGCAG
>NZ_JAPMAL010000144.1:0-642 GCF_026343935.1 Paraburkholderia sp. CNPSo 3076
GTGTTAAGCAAGCGAGAAAGATTGGAATGTCGAATATAAGCTTAGACTTAATTTATAGCCTGCCGGAACAAACAGTAGCTGATTTCTCTTCGACGCTTCAAACGGCTTTTTCATTAGAGGTAGAGCATATGTCTGCCTATTCGTTGATTATTGAACCTAAAACGGTATTTTATAATCTAATGAACAAGGGGAAGCTGCCGCTGCCTGCTCAAGCAGAAGAAGCAGCTATGTATGAGCTGCTTATGAAAGAAATAGACAAACAAGGTTTTCATCAATACGAAATCAGTAATTTCGCAAAGCCAGGCTACGAGAGTATTCATAATTTAACATATTGGAACAACGACGATTATTACGGAATTGGCGCAGGCGCACATAGCTATATAGACGGAATAAGACGAGCAAATATTGGACCATTAAAAAAGTACATTGATTCGGTCGAGCAAAACGGAAATGCATATCTCAATGAAGTGAGGGTGACCGAGGCTGAAAAAATGGAAGAAGAAATGTTTTTGGGCCTTCGTAAAACGAAAGGAGTCTCAAAAGAGGAGTTTAAGAAAAAATTCAATCGAGAATTAAAAGATGTATTTGGAGAACCTATTCAAGAATACAAAGAGAAAGGACTTTTGGGTGAAGACAATAGCT
>NZ_JAPMAL010000145.1:0-624 GCF_026343935.1 Paraburkholderia sp. CNPSo 3076
GTCCGGGACTTGATGTTGCGGTGGTCCTGCTCGACCAGATTATTGAGATATTTCGAGGATCGGACCTTCGTGTCCTCAGGCAGCAAGCCATCGGCCTTCATCTCGCGCACGGCGCGGTGCGAGGCCGCATAGCCGTCAAGCGTGATGGTCTTCGGTGGCTGGCCCTGATGTCTGATCGCCTTCCTGAAAAAGGCTTTTGCCGCCTCCACGTCGCGCTTTGCACGGAGCATGAAGTCAACCGTCTGGCCCACCCGATCCACCGCCCGATAAAGATAGACCCACTTGCCGCGCAGCTTGACATAAGTCTCGTCAACACGCCAGGACTGGCCGGTGGGCCTGCCGAAGCGATTCCACCGTTTGACGAACTCCGGCGCAAAGCGCCGCACCCAGCGCAGGATCGTCGTGTGGGCCAGCGCCAGACCCCGTTCCGCCATCATTTCGACCAGATCGCGCAAGCTAAGCTTGTAGCGCAGGTACCCGCGAACACACAGAATGATCACATCGCGGTCAAAGTGACGGCCTGCAAACAGTTCGTCCAGGCTCTTCAGCTTGCTCATCGTCGGTTCTCAATAGTTCAGCCCGACACCTTAACCGATTCGCCCCCGCGCTATTTGCACCAGAGCC
>NZ_JAPMAL010000146.1:0-621 GCF_026343935.1 Paraburkholderia sp. CNPSo 3076
ACCGCGTGACGTTCGAGGGGATTCCGTCGGATCGGGTCTGGCGAACATCCATGGACACGATCCCGAAACCGGAAATCAGGGGCGTCCTGCCGGCCCGGATTACGTCACCCGGTAATTACAAGTATGCCTATCTGACGGAAGAAGGCTGGTACGTCATCAAGCTGCCGTTCGATCTGGACGAATGGAGCCCGGGTGGCACGAGCCGGCCGGTGCGGTTTGCCAAGCCCTACAGCGGCGACAACTACGGTCACCACTTCCCGTTGATCGATTCCGCCGAAGTGGCGCTCGAATTTACGGCCGCCGATCCAAACCGGCCCGTCATCATCGGAGCGATGCATGACAGCCTGCATCCGGATCTCGTCAACAACCTGAACAATACGCGCAATCTCATTCGAACGGCGGCGCAGAATGAGATGCGCATGGAGGACAAGGAAGGCGTCGAGCATATTCACCTGACGACGCCGTTCCAGACCAGCGAGTTCAACCTTGGGCATATGGTCGACGGCCAGCGCAAGGAGCGGGGACAGGGCGCCGAACTGCGGACCGACGGGCACGTGGCAGTCCGGGGGGCGAAGGGGGTTCTCTTATCCGCCGAAGCGCAACCAGGTGCCACAGGTTCGC
>NZ_JAPMAL010000147.1:0-613 GCF_026343935.1 Paraburkholderia sp. CNPSo 3076
AGATCGAATTCACAAGCCCGATAGCGGGTATTGCGATGGATCAGGTGCTCGGGCGGCCGGCCCGGTTCATCGTCGATCCAGTCGACCCGAACATGGGTCACCTGCAGCGTATGTTTGGCGAGAACGCTGCGAAGTTCAGCAAGAAGCCGCCCGCACAGACCGTCCACGGCATCATCACGAAGTTCGATGAGCACGAGACCTCCGCCGACGAGACGCGTTACCGCGTGAGGCTCGAGCCTGCGATCGCGGATCTCAACCGGGGCAGGACAAGCCGGCTGTTCCAGAAGCAGTCGGTCGAAGAGATCATTACCGACACGCTACGGCACGACGGTTACCGGGCCGGTGTCGACTTCAGGTTCAACCTGCGCGGCCAGTACAGGCGGCACGAATACATCACCCAGTACCACGAGACGACGTTCGCGTTTATCCAGCGCATCTGTGCGGAAGAAGGCATCTGGTTTCGCTGGGAGCAGAAAAAGGATTACGCGGTGATGGTGTTCGGCGACGATCTGGATGCGTACTCGCGCAAGCAGCGTACGGTGCCGTATCGTCGTGATTCGGGCCTGGAGAGCGTGGGTGCCGACTCGATCAAGTCGCTGCGGCGGCGCACCCG
>NZ_JAPMAL010000148.1:0-604 GCF_026343935.1 Paraburkholderia sp. CNPSo 3076
GTCGCGAACTGCAGCGGCTCGCCCTTGCGCTGCGGAATCGCCACCGGCACGATTTCCGCGTCGAAGCGGCCGGCCTTCTGCGCGGCTTCCGCCTTGTTCTGCGACAGCGCCGCAAACGCGTCCTGCTCCTCGCGCGTGATGCCGTATTCCTTCGCGACGTTTTCCGCCGTCACGCCCATGTGATACTGGTTGTACACGTCCCACAGGCCGTCGACGATCATGCTGTCGATGAGCTTCGCATCACCCATGCGGAAACCGTCGCGCGAGCCCGGCAGCACGTGCGGCGCGGCGCTCATGTTCTCCTGGCCGCCGGCCACGACGATGTCCGAATCGCCCGCGATGATCGCGTTGGCCGCGAGCATCACCGCCTTCAGGCCCGAGCCGCACACCTTGTTGATCGTCATGGCGGGAACGGCCGTGGGCAGGCCCGCCTTGATCGATGCCTGGCGCGCCACGTTCTGGCCCGAACCGGCCGTGAGCACCTGACCCATGATCACGTCGCTCACCTGCTCGGGCGTAACGCCCGCGCGCTCGAGCGCGGCCTTGATGACGATCGCGCCCAGGTCGGGCGCCGCCACCTTCGCGAGCGAACCGCCGAATTTGC
>NZ_JAPMAL010000149.1:0-598 GCF_026343935.1 Paraburkholderia sp. CNPSo 3076
GTACTTTGTTGGTGATTTTGACGGAAAAACATTTAAAAATGAAAACCCGCCAGAGGAAGTGCTTTGGACAGATTATGGTGCCGACTTTTATGCTGCTGTAGATTGGAGCGGAGTTGAAGGAGATAACGGAGAAAAGTATTGGCTAGGCTGGATGAGCAACTGGCAATATGCCAACAATACCCCAACTACTACTTGGAGAAGCTCTATGTCAATTCCAAGAAAAATAGAACTCACCAACACAGCAAAAGGACTTCGTTTAAAACAAATACCTGTTTCAATTGATTCAATTCGCAATAAGCAAGAAAAAAAGGTGTTGAAGAATCTGATGGTCGTTGAAAATAAAAATCTTCTTTCAGGCATACAGGAAAAAAAATATGAAATTATGGCAGAATTCGATATTTCTAATACAGATGCACAAGAATTTGGTTTTCAAATTCAAAAAGAAGGCAGTGAAAATACAAAAGTCAGCTATAACGTAAACAAGCAGCGATTATTTGTTGACCGAACAAACTCTGGAGATTTTGATTTTGGTGAAAATGTGAAAGGCAAACACTCAGCTTCCATGCTTCCAAAAGACGGAAAGGTTAAGCTTCATATG
>NZ_JAPMAL010000150.1:0-598 GCF_026343935.1 Paraburkholderia sp. CNPSo 3076
CTCGCGCAAGTCAAGGCGATTCACACGCAGGTTAAAGGCGAATGCGGCTGGCCCCGCATGTGGAAGGAGTTGCTCACACAAGGCGTGCGCGTGGGTAAAGAACGGGTTCGCAAACTGATGGCGCAGCATGGCATTCGAGCTCGCTGGGTCTACCTCGCGGTTATCGTCGACCTGTTCAGCAGGCATGTGGTGGGCTGGTCGATGCAGCCGCACATGAAAGCTGAACTGGTCACGGACGCATTGCGAATGGCGTGGTTCCGGCGTCGCCCTGACGCCGGCGTAATCGTGCATAGCGACAGGGTAGAGAGCGTCAAGCAGCGTGGCCGGTCATCGACAACTATTTTGGCCGGTCAACGGGGTAGTTGTCGTCGGTTATCAGGTCATATTTGACGTTGCTCCTTCGTAGTTGTCGTTGCGTGATCGCATAGTTGACGCTCACCGCTACTGTGTAGCGTTGCCATCGTCAGGCAACTGGCCGCTAAACGGGTTGGCCGGGTTGTCGGCGTGTAATTGACGCCGCCGTGCGTTCTGTTTGTCGCCGGCCTTGCGGCGGCGGTAGCTTTGGACGTTGAGCTCGAAGATCGTCGAATGATGCACA
>NZ_JAPMAL010000016.1:0-288184 GCF_026343935.1 Paraburkholderia sp. CNPSo 3076
CTGACCGACTGATGCCGGTACAGCGCCAGCGCGATCACCAGCCACACCACCTGCTGCGCTGGCAGGCGGCGCCGCCGGATGCTGGCGCTGCCGCTGGCCTGAACTGCCTGTTCAATCCATTCATATGGCAGATGCTGGCCCAGCCGATCCCATTCGAACGGCGGGTGCGCATCGACAAGAAGAGGAAGGTCGTCAACCAGCATGGCGACGAAAGTTAACACCGTCGCGCCCTGTTTACAACAGGCGCTCGCCACAAACAAAAATGCCGTTCAGTTGCTTAACTGAACGGCATTAGGGCCGAAGCCCCGTTTTTTATTGCAGCAAATCGATCAAACCGAGAACGACGAGCCGCAACCGCACGTAGTGCTCGCGTTCGGGTTCTTGATGACGAATTGCGCACCGTTCAGATCGTCCTTGTAGTCGATCTCGGCGCCGACGAGGTACTGATAGCTCATCGAGTCGATCAGAAGCTGGACGCCGTTGCGGTTCATCACGGTGTCGTCTTCGTTGACCGTTTCGTCAAACGTGAATCCGTACTGGAAGCCCGAGCAGCCGCCGCCCTGCACGAATACGCGCAGCTTCAGCTCCGGGTTGCCTTCCTCGTCGATCAGTTGCTTGACCTTGTCAGCCGCTGCTTCGGTGAAAACGAAGGGACCGGGCATTTCGGTCGCGGTAGTTTCGGTGACAGCGCTCATTCGAACTCTCCAAAAAAACTTCTAGCCGCTATTGTAGGGCTCTTCCCGATATCGTGCTTAAGCCCGCGAATTCAAGGGTTTCTCCAGACTGTCGCAGCTTGCGCGCCACACGTGGGACACGCCGACAAAAAACGAAAAAAGCCGCCCGGCGCACGAAGCGCGGACGGCTTTTGCAGCAGCGCTGCGCCCCGCGAGGGGCGCAGGCGCAAAGCGCCAATGTGAAATTAACGCTTCGAGAACTGCTTGCGGCGACGTGCCTTGTGGAAACCGACCTTCTTACGTTCCACTTCACGTGCGTCACGGGTGACGAAGCCAGCTTGCGACAGTGCCGGCTTGAGCGTTGCGTCGTAGTCCATCAGCGCGCGCGTGATGCCGTGGCGAACTGCGCCGGCCTGGCCGGTTTCGCCGCCGCCCGTCACGTTCACCTTGATGTCGAACGTCGTGCCGTGGTTCGTGAGTTCCAGCGGCTGACGCACGATCATGAGCGACGTTTCGCGCGAGAAGTAGTCGGCGATGGGCTTGCCGTTGACGACGATCTCGCCCTTGCCCGACTTGATGAAGACACGAGCGACGGCGCTCTTGCGGCGGCCCGTACCGTAATTCCAGTTACCGATCATATGGGCTCCCCTTAGATCTCGAGCGCCTTCGGCTGTTGCGCCGAGTGCGGGTGCGTTGCTTCTGCGTAGACCTTCAGCTTCTTGATCATCGCGTAACCGAGCGGGCCCTTCGGCAGCATGCCCTTCACGGCCTTCTCGAGCGCGCGGCCCGGGAAGCGTTCCTGCATCTTGCCGAACGTCGTTTCGTAGATACCGCCCGGGTAACCCGAGTGACGGTAGTACTTCTTGTCGGTGGTCTTGTTGCCCGTGACCTTCAGCTTGCCGGCGTTGATGATGATGATGAAATCACCAGTGTCGACGTGCGGGGTGAACTCAGGCTTGTGCTTGCCGCGAAGACGGCGTGCCACTTCGCTGGCGACACGGCCGAGAACCTTATCCGTCGCGTCAATCACGTACCATTCGCGCTGCACTTCATGTGCCTTGGCGGAAAAAGTCTTCATGATCGATCCAAAAAAAATGCTGTGCCCTGTTTTGGTCCTGCTTGTATGGTGACGCTCGTTGACGTCGGCGCAGGCTCTCCCTGGTTCGAGTTTCCCCGACTCCGCGCAGGCATGGATGCGGAGAACCTACGATTATAAAGGGAAATTTGACCGTGAGTCAAAAACTTGCTTGCGGCGAGGGCAGAGGCGGGGCAAAACGAGGCCGGCAGACGAAAAAAAGCCCGAACGCGTTTGTTCGGGCTTAATCCACTCTTTGGAGGAGGGTGGAGGAGACATGCTGAGGTATCGTGAAGCACGACCACCAGTGAGACCGATTATACAGATGGGCCTTGTGCGGCGCAAGGGGATTTGCATTGCGAAATCTGACACCATAATGTGAAATTCAATGAAATCAGCGCATCGGTAGAAAATTTCTTAAAAATCAGCGCATTGGAAATCCGATATGCGAAGAGCGTGCGGGACAACTAGAGCGAAACCCCTAATTGCACAACGGAAATCCGGCTTGTTCACAGGATGTCGCGACGCAACATTCAAGCACGTGGCATAAGGCGCGCGCCGCCGTGTCCCCCCGGACATACCAGTAAGGCGCGGGCTACAATGCCGTCTGAATCAAGAAACCGCGCAGGGGCATACGCATATGGAATGCAAAGTTAGCTGGATGGGTCAGGACGGCATGGCGTTCGCAGCC
Organism: Paraburkholderia sp. CNPSo 3076; assembly: GCF_026343935.1. Classification (NCBI taxonomy): domain Bacteria; kingdom Pseudomonadati; phylum Pseudomonadota; class Betaproteobacteria; order Burkholderiales; family Burkholderiaceae; genus Paraburkholderia; species Paraburkholderia sp. CNPSo 3076. The sequence continues at coordinate 2,441 of NZ_JAPMAL010000016.1, forward strand.
GAAACGGGCAGCGGCCATCTCGTCAACATGGACGGCGCACCGGAAGGCGGCGGCCACAACCTCGCACCGCGGCCGATGGAAATGGTGCTGCTCGGCACGGGCGGCTGCACGGCCTACGACGTGGTGCTGATCCTCAAGAAGAGCCGTCAGGAAGTGAGCGGCTGCAGCGTGACGCTCAAGGCCGAGCGCGCGAGCGAAGACCCCAAGGTCTTCACGAAGATCCACTTCCACTTCACCGTGACCGGCAAGAACCTGAACCCGGCCACCGTGGAGCGCGCGATCAACCTCTCGCACGACAAGTACTGCTCGGCGTCGATCATGATCGGCAAGACTGCCGAGATCACGCATACGTTCGAGATCGTCGCGGCCTAAGGCCTGCGGCAAAAGAAAAAGCCGGCGCGGTTCTTCGCAGAACCGCGCCGGCTTTTTGCATGAATGAGGCTGCAAAGCAGGCCGATAAGCCGGATTCTGTGCACGCGCCGCATCCGAAGACGCGCCGCGCGTGGCAGCCATTCCTCTAGGCGCGCCATTGCTGACGCGCTCAAGCTTCCTACCCGCAGACGGAATGGGGGCCCCATCCTGCATCCCGAAGATGCGCGCCTGCCTACTTGGAATTGCTCCGGGTGGAGGTTACCGTGCCGTCTACGTCACCGCAGACGCGGTGCGCTCTTACCGCACCGTTTCACCCTTACCTGATCCCGACCGAAATCGGGCCATCGGCGGTCTGTTCTCTGTTGCCCTGTTCCGCGTGTCGCCACGGATGGCCGTTAGCCATCACCCTGCCCTGTGGAGTCCGGACTTTCCTCGCCTCTTTGGCCGAAACCTCGGAGCCGCGACTGCCTGGCCTGCTTTGCGAGGCGCGATCTTAGCACGTGCGCGCGCACCGCGCCGGGGGCCGGATCGATTGCCGCCCGCCTGGCTTTTAGCGCGCTCGACGGCCAGTGCGAAAGACTGTGGCGTCGTCGTAGAACGTCGGGTCCTCGTTTTGCGCCCACCAGCCCGGAATGCCGAGCACCGGCAGCGGCGCGAAGCTGCGCCCGTTGAGCGCATCAGGCGTGGCGTCGGCGTCGAGCGTGACGCTCACCGTCTCGTCCAGATACGCGTCGCGTCGCGCGCGCGGCCACGTGAAATATGCGTGCGGCACCTCGACCACCCATGCGTGCGCCGTGCACGCCGCATACGGCGAGATCATCTTTTCGAGCAGCGCATGGCCGAATACGCGGACTTCGCAGCGCGCCTCGCCGATCGCCTCCCCGACAGCCGCTTCCCATCCCGCGCGCTGCGCCACGAACAGCGTGCGCCAGTCGAAGCCGCGCAACGCCGCTACCAGCGTTGCGTCCGATGAGGCAAAGAGCACCGCGTTCTCGTCGAACAGCGTGAGCGCGTCGCGCACGCCGCCGCGCTTGGGGCCCACGCCAAGTACGTCGATCGCCGCGGCCTGGCGCGCGTTCAGCGTCGCCTTGATGCGCGGGAACGCGAACCAGGCGAGCGCGTTGAAGAAGTCGTGGAGGTTGTGGCGCGTCGGCACGCAGCCCGTCGCCGCGATATGCGTCTCGTAGGCCGAGCCCTCAGGCAGGTCGTCCTGGGCGATGAAGCGCAGCGGCTGGCCGCGGCCCGTGCTTTGGGCGGCAGCCAGCGCATCGGCGTTCAGTTCGGCCAGATACGCCGCGTATCCCGCCAGCGCGGCCCGCTGCCAGCGCCGGCCGCGCGTTTCGTGTTGCGCGAACCACGGGCGGGCCCAGTCGATGTCGGTGAAACTGCCCAGCGGCATGGTCCGGCGCGGGGCGCTCGCGGGCATCGGTGCGGGCGCATCGACTGCGCCGGCCGGGCCGACCGTTGCGCCCGCAGCCACACCCGGCCCCGCCTCGTTCAAGCGAGTTTCCAGCCGATCGTCTCGCCGCCGCGCAGCGGCACGACGGGCGTACCGCCTGCCTCGACTTCGGCGGGCAGCGTCCAGCTCTCACGGCGCAGCGTGACCGTTTCGGTCGCACGCGGCAGGCCGTAGAAGTCCGCACCATAGAAGCTCGCGAAGCCCTCGAGCTTGTCGAGCGCGCCGGCGTTGTCGAACGCTTCGGCGTAGAGCTCGAGCGCGTGCAGCGCCGTATAGCAGCCCGCGCAGCCGCACGCGTGCTCCTTCAGGCCCTTCGGGTGCGGCGCGCTGTCGGTACCGAGGAAGAAGCGATGATCGCCCGAGGTCGCCGCGTCCACGAGCGCCACGCGATGCGTCTCGCGCTTGAGTACGGGCAGGCAGTAGTAGTGCGGACGAATGCCGCCCTGGAAGATCGCGTTGCGGTTGTAGAGCAGGTGATGCGCGGTGATCGTCGCGCCGAGCAGGCCGGGCGCGGCGTGATCGGCGCGGATGTAGTCGACGGCGTCCTTCGTCGTGATGTGCTCGAACACCACCTTGAGACCCGGAAAATCGCGGCGCGTCGGAATCATCACGCGGTCGATGAAGACCTTCTCGCGGTCGAACAGGTCGATGTCGGCGCTCGTTACTTCACCGTGCACGAGCAACGGCATGCCCACTTCTTGCATGGCCTCAAGCGTCTTCGCACACTTGCGGATGTCGGTCACGCCGGCGTCCGAATTCGTCGTCGCGCCCGCCGGATACAGCTTCACGCCGTGCACGAAGCCGCTCGCCTTCGCGCGGCGGATTTCCTCGGGCGGCGTGTTGTCGGTGAGATAGAGCGTCATCAGCGGCTCAAACGTCGAGCCCGCCGGCAGCGCAGCGAGAATACGCTCGCGGTAGGCGGCGGCCTGCTCTGTCGTCGTGACCGGCGGCTTGAGGTTCGGCATGATGATCGCGCGGCCGAACTGGCGCGCCGTATGCGGCAGCACGGCCGCGAGCATCGCGCCGTCGCGCACGTGCAGGTGCCAGTCGTCGGGGCGGGCGAGCGTGAGAGTCGTGAGGGAAGAGGCGTTCATGGCAAGAGTCAGGCGCGGTAGTGAACCAACAGCGGTATGAATGAACGGCGGCAAGTTCGCTTAGAACGCGCTCAGGCTGCCGGAAATTCCGGGCATATCACGGGAAAAAGCGCGGCGTCGATCGATGCTGGTCGATGCTAGCCCACGCGCACGCATTGCCCGCACCGTCGCGTGCACACGACAATCCGCGCTGCATCGACCCCGGCACGCGCCCTTCTACGCAAGCCTGCAATGCATCCGACAAATTTCGTATTGGCGACCCGCTGGCCGGTGATATGCTTGGAAAGTCATTATTGTAACGGGTCGACGGCGGGTCCCGCCTACCACTGCAGCCGCTGTCCCAGTCGCGTTACGCACCATCAGCACCATGTGCCAACTTCTCGGAATGAATTGCGCCGCGCCGACGGACGTCACGTTCTCCTTCACAGGATTCGCGGCGCGCGGCGGCGCCACCGATCACCACGCCGACGGCTGGGGTATCGCGTTCTTCGAGGACAAGGCCTGCCGCCTCTTCATCGACAACGAGGCCTCGGCGCGTTCGCCGATCGCCGAGATGGTCAAGCACTACCCCATCAAGTCGCGCAACACCATCGCCCACATCCGCAAGGCCACGCAAGGCAACTGCGCGCTCGAGAACAGTCATCCGTTCCAGCGCGAATTGTGGGGCCGGCACTGGATCTTCGCGCACAACGGCGACCTTCAGGACTTCAATCCGGTGATGTCGGGCGTCTACCAGCCGGTTGGCACGACCGATAGCGAGCGCGCGTTCTGCCAGCTGCTACAAGGCTTGCGCAAGGCGTTCCCCGGTGCGCAGCCGCCGCTCGCCGAGCTGTTCGCCGCGCTGGAGTCGCTCACGCGCGAAGTCACGCAGTTCGGCGTCTTCAACTTCCTGATGTCGAACGGCCAGGCGCTGTTCGCGCATTGCTCGACGCACCTCTACTATCTCGTGCGACGCTGGCCGTTTTCGACAGCCCATCTCGTCGACGCCGATGTCTCCATCGACTTCGCCAAGTACACGACGCCCGAGGACCGCGTGGCCGTGATTGCCACCGCGCCGCTCACCGACAATGAGGTCTGGACGCGCTTCGCCCCCGGCGACCTGCTGATGTTCCAGCACGGCGACGTGATCGCCCAGGCGAGCGTACCCGTGCCGCAGAAGGTGCTCGACAAGCTCGCCAACCCCTCGCTCGACGCTTCGGCCAGCTCACCGTGCGCCGGCCTGCCGGGCGAGATCGACCCGGAAGCCTTGGCCGCCCTGCAGACCTGGGGCGAGTAAGCCGGGCAACGCCCAAAACGAAAAAGCCGCGCATTGAGCGCGGCTTCTTTTCGAATCGTGCGAAGCCTCAGTGCAGGATCTTCGCCAGAAAGTCCTTCGCGCGATCCGACTTCGGGCTCGCAAAGAAGGCTTCCTTCTGGTCGTCTTCCACAATGGCGCCCTTGTCCATGAAGATCACGCGGTGCGCGACCTTCTTCGCAAAGCCCATTTCGTGCGTCACGCACATCATGGTCATGCCTTCCTGGGCAAGCTCCACCATCACGTCGAGCACCTCGTTGATCATCTCCGGGTCGAGCGCCGAGGTCGGCTCGTCGAACAGCATGGCGATGGGGTCCATCGACAGCGCGCGTGCAATCGCCACGCGCTGCTGCTGGCCGCCCGAGAGCTGCCCCGGGAACTTGTCGGCATGCGCGCGCAGGCCCACGCGGTCGAGCAGTTTCAGGCCCTTTTGCGTGGCCTCGTCCTTGCTGCGGCCGAGCACCTTGATCTGCGCGAGCGTGAGATTCTCGGTAATCGACAGATGCGGGAACAGTTCGAAGTGCTGAAACACCATGCCCACCTTCGAGCGCAGCTTCGAGAGATTGGTGCGCTTGTCGCCCACCGACTCGCCGTTCACGAGAATCTCGCCCTGCTGGAACGGCTCGAGCCCGTTGACGGTCTTGATGAGCGTGGACTTGCCCGAGCCCGAAGGCCCGCACACCACCACCACCTCACCCTTCTTCACTTCCGTCGTGCAGTCGGACAGCACCTGGAACTGACCGTACCACTTCGAAACGTTCTTAATTGAAATCATCTTGCGACCTTTTTCTGAAGACCTTTCACAAGGCTCGACGCGATCACACAAATCACGAAATAACACGCGCCCGCGAACAGTACCATTTCGACCATCGTCCCGTCACGGTCGCCGATATTGGTGGACGTGCGGAAGAAGTCGGCGAGGCTGATCACGTACACGAGCGAGGTGTCCTGAAACAGCACGATGGCCTGCGTGAGCAACAGCGGCACCATCGCGCGGAACGCCTGCGGCAGCACCACGTATTGCATGGCCTGGCCGTAGCGCATGCCGAGCGCGAACGCAGCGTTCACCTGCCCGCGCGGCACCGCCTGAATGCCCGCACGAATGATCTCCGAATAATACGCGGCCTCGAACAGCGAGAACGCGATCATCGCGGAAGCGAGGCGAATGTCGATGTCGGGGGAGAGACCCAGCACGTTTTGCAGCACCTGCGGCACGATCAGGAAGAACCACAGCAGGACCATCACGAGCGGGATCGAGCGGAAGATCGTGACGTAACCCTTGGCGAACCATTCGAGCGGCTTCACGCTGGAAAGGCGCATGAGCGCGAGCAGCGTGCCCCAGAGAATGCCGACCACGATCGCGCACAACGTGATCTTGAACGTGATGATCGCGCCCGTCCACAGCGTGGGCAGCGCGCCCGGAATGCCGCTCCAGTCGAAGTGATGCATCACTTGCCTCCGATGTAGCCGGGCAGACGCGACTTCGCCTCGACCCAGCGCATGAGCGTCATGACGACGAGGTTGATGAGCACATAAGCGAGCGTGACGGCGATGAACGACTCATAGGTCTGCGCCGTGTAGTCGACGAGCTGACGCGCCTGGGCCGACAAATCGAGCAGGCCGATCGTCGAGGCGACCGCCGAGTTCTTGAAGATGTTGAGGAACTCGGAGGTGAGCGGCGGCACGATGATGCGATACGCCACCGGCAGCAGCACGTAGCGGTACGTCTGCCACTGCGTGAAGCCCATGGCGAGGCCGGCTGCGCGCTGGCCGCGCGGCAGCGCGTTGATGCCCGAGCGCACCTGCTCGCACACGCGCGCCGCGGTAAAGAGCCCAAGACACACGACCGACGCCGTGAAGAACTGCAGGCCCGGCGGCGACTGCTTGAACGCATTGCCGAGCGCTTGCGGCAGGATTTCCGGCAGCACGAAATACCAGATGAAGAACTGCGCGATAAGCGGAATATTGCGGAAGATCGCCACATAAACTGTGCCGACGCCCGCGAGAAACCTGTTTGGCACCGTGCGCAGCACACCAAAGAACGACCCGACGATGAGCGCGATCACCCACGCGCACAGCGACACCGAGACCGTCACCCAGAGGCCGGAGAGGATCCAGCCGAGGTACGTGGTGGGTTCGCCCGTCGATACCGGGCTGAGCAGAATGCCCCAGTTCCAGTGATAGGACATCAGAGACTCCAAGAAAAAGAACGGAAGAAGCGGCGCTTCTTCCGTTCCGTGCTAAACGCTAAATGCGGGCCGACCGGCCGGGGCCGTATTAATCGATCGCCTTGTCGTTCGGATTCTTGAACAGCGCTTTCATGTCTTCGCTCATCGGGAAGTTCAGGTTGAGACCCTTCGGCGGAATCGGCGACTCGAACCACTTCTTGTAGATCGTTTCGCCTTCGCCCGAGGTCTGGACCTTGGCGATGGCGTCGTCAGCGACCTTCTTGAACTCGGGGTCGTTCTTGCGCATCATGCAGCCGTACGCCTCACGCGACTGCGGCTGGCCGACGATCACGAAGTCGCCCGGATTGTTCGACTTGGCACGCTCGCCCGCGAGCAGCGCGTCGTCCATCATGAACGCCACTGCGCGGCCCGTGGAGAGCGTCATGAACGACTCGCCGTGGTCCTTCGCGCTGATGATGTTCATGCCCATGCTCTTGTCCTGGTTCATCTTGCGCAGCAGGCGCTCGGACGTCGTGCCCGCCGTCGTCACGACGGTCTTGCCCTTGAGGTCGGCGAAGTCCTTGACGCCCGAATCCTTCTTCGTCATGAGGCGCGTGCCGATCACGAAGATCGTGTTCGTGAAGGCGGCCTGCTGCTGACGTTCGGCATTATTCGTGGTCGAGCCGCATTCGATGTCCACCGTGCCGTTCTGCACAAGCGGAATACGGTTCTGCGACGTGATGGGCACCATCTTGACCTTCAGGTTAGGCATGTTCAGCTTCTGCTTGACTGCCTCGACGATTTTCATCGCGTAGTCCTGCGAGTAGCCGATCACATTCTGCTTGTCGTCGTAATACGAAAAAGGAATGGACGACTCGCGGTGCCCCAGCGAGATGACGCCCGTGTCCTTGATCTTCTTGAGGGTGCCCGCGTCCTGCGCGAAAGCGCTGGTGGCGACGAAACCAAGGAGTGCGAGCAGTGCGGCGGTCTTTTTGATTTGCATTGTTTTCTCCGGTACAAGAACCGCCGCCAGTTTATCAAAGTAATTATTCTGAAAGCATTAAGAGTGACCCTGGCACAACGCCTGAATGTGCGAAAGCGGACGCCCCCTTGTGGAGGACGTCCGCTTTCTATGCGCCTTGATGTGCAGCGCAAAAACCTGTCACCGCGCAGTCATTGTTTCGTCACTTCGCGGCGCGCCTTGCCTGGCATGGCGTGCAACGTCGTCACGCCTGCCAACCGGGCGCAATCAGGGATACAGACCGCGCATTTCGCGCGCCATCAGGATGCGCTTACATGCCACGATGAACGCTGCGGTACGCATCGAGACCTTCTGCTCGCTCGACACTTGCCACACCGCCGTAAAGGCTTCGCGCATCACGCGTTCGAGGCGTTCGTTAATTTCGTGCTCGGTCCAGAAGAAGCTCGAGAAGTCCTGCACCCACTCGAAGTACGAAACGGTTACGCCGCCCGCGTTCGCCACCACGTCGGGGATCACGAGCACGCCCTTGTCGTGCAGGATGTCGTCGGCTGCCGTCGTGGTCGGGCCGTTGGCGCCTTCCACGATGATCTTCGTGCGGATCTTGCCCGCGTTCTTCTCGGTGATCTGGTTTTCGAGCGCGGCCGGAATGAGGATGTCGGTTTCGACGCTCCAGAATTCGTCGTTCGCCATGACTTCAGCGCCCGCAAAGCCCGCCACGCCGCCCGTCTTCGCCACGTGCTCGAGCAGCGCTTCCGCGCTCATGCCGCTCGAGTTGTAGAGCGAGCCGGTATGGTCTTGCACGGCGACGATCTTCGAGCCGGCTTCCTGGAACAGGCGCGCAGCAATGCCGCCCACGTTGCCGAAGCCCTGCACCGCAACGCGTGCGCCGTCGATCGAAAGACCCGTGCGGCGCGCGGCCTCGCAGCCGACCACGAACACGCCGCGGCCCGTGGCTTCGCGGCGGCCGAGCGAGCCGCCGAGCGAGATGGGCTTGCCCGTCACAACGCCCGTGGCCGTCTGGCCCTGGTTCATCGAGTAGGTGTCCATCATCCACGCCATGATCTGCTCGTTCGTGTTCACGTCCGGCGCAGGAATGTCCGTGTTCGGTCCGATGATGATGCCGATTTCGCTGGTGTAGCGACGCGTCACGCGCTCGAGCTCACCACGCGACAGCGTGCGCGGATCGACGCGGATACCGCCCTTCGCGCCGCCGTACGGCACGTTCACTGCAGCGTTCTTCACCGACATCCACGCGGACAGCGCCATTACTTCGGAGAGCGTAACGTCCTGGTGATAACGCACGCCGCCCTTGCCGGGACCACGCGACACGTTGTGCTGGACACGATAGCCTTCGAAGTGCGCAACGGTGCCGTTATCGAGTTCGATGGGGCAGTCCACGATCAGGATACGCTTCGGACGCTTGAGCGTTTCGAGCCAGCGCGAGAGCGAGCCGAGATACGGCGCCACGCGGTCGACCTGACGAAGATAGTTGCCCCAGGGGCCGAGATCATCGGCGTGGAGATAGGAAGGAACCGACTGCAGTTGGGATGACATGAACGCTCCGATCGAACAAGTGGTGCCATTGTCAGAAAACGCCCATCTGAAATCCAATGCCGTTTGATCATCCCGTTATGCTTTTCGTGCATAACGTCCCCGAAGTCGAAAAAACATGTCGCGGGCGCCGCGTGCCAAGCCTTACAGACTGAAATAGCCTGACTGTTTGCGCCGCTGTTGTGAGTGCAGCTTGCCGCTTCGTCAGCGCCTGCCCTGCGCAAGTTCCTCGCTGACCGCCTCCCACAGCTCGCGCACGAGCGCCTGGCGCGCGTCGTCGCCCTGCGTCGCGAGCTTGTCGCGATAGAGGCGGATTTCCATGTCGAGCGTGAACTGGCCCTCCGGCACGCCGCGCGTGCCGCGATCGAGGCGAATCAGCTCGCCCTGGGCCACGGCGTCTTCCACCGCGCTGTGCGGCAAGAAAGCGATGCCGTGACCGGCCAGCGTCATCGCCTTGAGGCCTTCTGCCATGTCCGTTTCGTACACGCGGTCCAGATAGAGCCGCACCGGTGCATTGGCAACGATCACCTCGGTCATGCGGCCGAGATACGCGTTCGGCGTATACGAGAGATACGGTGCGGGCGCATCGGGCGTGCCGGGCAGCGTGTAACGCGCACGACCCGCGCGCTGCGGCGCCGAATACGGGCTGATCGACTCGATGCCGAGCGTCAACGTGTCGTAACGCGCGGGGTCGAGCGTCACGGGGTGACTCGGGTGGTGATAGCCCATCACGAGGTCGCAGCCGCCCTCCACCAGCGAGAGCACGGCGTCGTGCACGTTCAGCGCGCGCAGCCGCGTGTGGATGCGGCCGAGCTTCGCCTCGATGCGCTGCAGCCAGCGCGGAAAGTACGTGAGCGAAAGGGTGTGCGGCACCGCGAACTCGATCGTCGCGGCGGGCGTGGCCGTGTGGCCGCGCAACAGGGTGCGCGCCTCGTGAAACTGAGAAAGCATCGCGAGCGCCTGCTCGTAGAAGACCTGGCCCGCCGCCGTGAGGCGCGTCGGATAAACCGAACGATCGATCAGTTCGGTGCCGAGCCACGCTTCGAGCGCCTGGATGCGGCGCGAGAAAGCCGGCTGCGTCACGTGACGCAGCTCAGCCGAGCGACTGAAACTATGCGTCTCTGCAAGCGAAACGAAGTCTTCGAGCCATTTGAGTTCCATGCGGGGCCAGCGAGCGGATGAGAAGACCGCATTCTAGGCCCGCGGGCGCGCACCTGGGCGCTGGTGCGGCGAATATCGCGCGGCGCGCCGGCCGCATGCCTGAGGGCCCCCGGAAAGCGCGGCTTCCAGTTCGGCGACCACGCCGCGCCAGTCGGCGCTGCGCGGCGAGCACCACCCATACCGGTTTGCCCAGAGCGCCGGCGAGGTGAGGCTGGCGCGACGAAATCGCTGAGGGCAAGTGTCGGACCGCACGCTCAGCGTGCTGAAAGCGCCGGCCTCGGCCCCTGTCGGCAAGGTGATAAAATCTCGGGTTCCCGCCGTCTCGAATCTGACTGCAACCGACTGCCAACTGAGCGTAACGCGCCACGTTACGTCCCCATCATGTCCGACACTCGTCCCGATACCCTCTTCGCGCTCAACGCGCTCTCCCCGCTCGACGGCCGCTACGCCTCGAAAACCGAAGCGCTGCGCGACTGGCTCTCGGAAGCCGCGTTCATGCGCAACCGCGTGACCGTGGAAATCCACTGGCTGATCGCGCTCTCGCAGGCCGGATTCGCGGAAGTGCCGCGCTTTTCGGCAGCCTCGGAGCAATTCCTGCTCAAGCTCGCCGAGAACTTCACGGCGCACGACGCCGCGCGCATCAAGGACATCGAGCGCGTGACGAACCATGACGTGAAGGCCGTGGAGTACTGGCTCAAGGAGTCGGTGAAGGGTCAGCCGGAACTGGAGCGCGCAAGCGAGTTCATCCACTTCGCCTGCACCTCGGAAGACATCAACAACACGTCGCACGGCCTGATGCTCGCGGGCGCACGCGAGCACGTGATCCTGCCGGCGCTGCGCTCGGTGCATCAACGTCTCGTCGCGCTCGCGCACACGCACGCCGAGCAGCCGATGCTCTCGCGCACGCACGGCCAGCCGGCCAGCCCCACGACGCTCGGCAAGGAAATCGCCAACGTCGCGGCGCGTCTCGCGCGTGCGATCCAGCGCATCGAGAAGGTCGAACTGCTCGGCAAGATGAATGGCGCAGTCGGCAACTTCAACGCGCATCTCTCGGCGTATCCGGAATTCGACTGGGAAGCCTTTTCGAAGGAAGTCGTCGAGCAGCGTCTGAAGCTCACGTTCAACCCGTACACGATCCAGATCGAGCCGCACGACTACATGGCGGAACTGTTCGACGCCGTCGCGCGCGCGAACACAATCCTGCTCGACCTCGACCGCGACGTCTGGGGCTATATCTCGCTCGGCTACTTCAAGCAGAAGACGAAGGCCGGCGAAATCGGCTCGTCGACCATGCCGCACAAGGTCAACCCGATCGACTTCGAAAACTCGGAAGGCAACCTGGGCCTCGCGAACGCCACGCTGCGCCACCTCGCCGACAAGCTGCCCGTTTCGCGCTGGCAGCGCGACCTCACCGACTCGACGGTGCTGCGCAACATCGGCGTCGCGCTCGGCTACTCGCTGCTCGCGTACGACGCGCTGATCCGCGGTCTGGACAAGCTCGAAGTGAACCCGCAGCGCCTGAACGACGACCTCGACGCCACGTGGGAAGTGCTGGCCGAGCCGGTGCAGACGGTCATGCGCCGCTACGGCATCGAGAATCCGTACGAGCAACTGAAGGAACTCACGCGCGGCAAGGGCATTACGCGCGAAGCGCTGCAGACGTTCGTTAGCGGCCTGGCGATTCCTGAAGACGCGAAGAAGCGTCTGCTGGAAATGACGCCTGCGTCGTACGTCGGCCTCGCGGTCGAGCTGGCGAAGCGGATTTCGTAATCGCGATACCGCAAGGCATAAAAAAAGCGCTCGATTGAATCGAGCGCTTTTTCGTTTACCGCCGCACGATCGCGTGATCGTGCCTGGCCGCGAGATCAGGAGGCCTGATTGCGGCGCGTTTCCATCTGCTTCATCACCTCGTCGACGATCTGCTCGGGCGTAAGCTCGATGCTCACCTCGATCGCCTCGTCCGCGCCCGGCGCTTCGAGCGTGTCGAGCTGGCTTTGCAGCAGCGACGGGTCGAAGAAGTGGCCGGTGCGCGATGCGAGGCGCTCGTGCAGCACTTCGAACGAGCCCTTCAGGTAGACGAAGCACACGTCGCGATCGTTGCCGCGCAGGATGTCGCGATACGAGCGCTTGAGCGACGAGCAGGTGAACACGGCCGTTTCGTGGGCGCGCTGCTTCTCCTCGATCGCCGCGCGAATCGTACGCAGCCAGGGCCAGCGGTCGTCGTCGGTGAGGGGAATGCCGTCGTGCATCTTCTTCTTGTTGGCTTCGCTGTGGAAGGCATCGCCGTCGGTGAAGGTGCACTTGAGGCGCTCGGCGAGCAATTCGCCGATGCGTGTCTTGCCTGCGCCCGACACGCCCATCGCTATCAAAATCATTTACTGCTCCTGTCGAACGGAGTTAGCGCTTTAGCGCTGACTCCGGTCCCATGCAACATGACTGCAACATAGTTGCGCGTTACACCACCGCTGCAAGGGCGAAAGTCAAGCCAAGGCCCAGCAGCGAAATAATGGTCTCCAGCAATGACCATGTCTTAAACGTCTGCACGACGCTCATGCCGAAATACTCCTTGATCAGCCAGAAACCGCCGTCGTTGACGTGCGAGAAGATCAGCGAGCCCGAGCCCGTGGCGAGCACGAGCAGCTCCGGCTTCACGGTCATGGCGCTGGCCGATGCGATCGGCGCGACGATGCCGCAGGCCGTGGTCATGGCGACCGTGGCCGAGCCCGTTGCGAGACGGATCAGCGCGGCGACGAGCCAGCCGAGCAAGAGCGGCGACAGATGCTCGTTCTGCGCCAGCTCGACGATCTGCTTCGACACGCCGCTGTCCATCAGCACGCGGCCAAAGCCGCCGCCCGCGCCCACGATCAGCGTGATGCCCGCGATCGGCGCGAGACAGTCACCGCAGAACTTCTGGATCTGCTCGCGCGTGAAGCCGCGTTGCGCGCCGAAGGTCCAGAAGCTTACCAGCACGGCGATCAGCAGCGCGACGTCCGAGGTGCCGATAAAGTGCAACAGATTGTTCGGCAGCGTCTTGGGCGCGAACACGAGATCGGCCCAGCTGCCGATCAGCATGAGGATCACGGGCAGCAGGATCGTGAAGAGCGTGACGCCGAAGCTCGGCAGTTCGCTATCGGGCTTGGGATCGGCCTTGCTCACGAACTGGTCGGCAAGCGGATTGCTCTCCGGCAGCTTGATGTAGCGGTGAATGAAGAGCGCGAAAAGCGGCCCGGCGATGATCGCCGTGGGCACGCCCACGATCAGGCCGTAAGCGATGGTCCTGCCGATGTCGGCGTGATACGCCTGCACGGCCAGAAGCGCGGCCGGGTGCGGCGGAATCAGCCCGTGCACGACCGAAAGGCCCGCCACCATCGGCAGGCCGATCAGCAGCAGCGACTTGCCGGTGCGCTTCGCGACGTTGAACGCGATCGGGATGAGCAGCACGAAGCCGACTTCGAAGAACACCGGCAAGCCGACGATGATCGCGACGACCATCATGGCCCAGTGAATGTTCTTCTCGCCGAACCAGCGAATGAGCGTCGTGGCAACGCGCTCGGCGCCGCCCGACTCCGCCATCATCTTGCCGAGCATCGTGCCGAGGCCCACCACGATGGCGATGTGGCCGAGCGTGTTGCCGTTGCCGGTCTCGAACGACTTGACGATCTGATCCATCGGCATGCCGACGGCGAGGCCGAGCAGCAGCGAAACGATGATCAGGACGAGAAACGGATAAACCTTGAAGCGCGTGATCAGCAGGATCAGCGCGGCGATCGCGACGAGCGCGTAAATCAGCAGCATGCTGCCGTGGGCCACTCCCATGAGGCTCCTCTCCAGGTAGTTGTTCGAAGTCCTTTTGCCCTGTGCGGCGACGCATGGGCGCAGCGGCGGCCCACGCGGGACAAAAACCGGCCGTCGCCGGGCCGGGGATTGTAGAGCTTATAACGACTTTTGGTGCAGCGTACTTAAAAGACGCGCGAGCCGCGCAAGCGCGCGCCCGAAAGGCGCCGTTTGCGCGGCTCGCTGCACGCCCTCCGTACATGCGGGGCGCGGCATTCCGGTCTTCGTTGCGCCGCAACATGCAGCGCGCGCGTCAGAGCAACAAGCAGACGCGCTCCATTAGCGCACCGGGCGCGACAGCTCGCTCGCGGCGTGCGCAAGGCGCGAGACTTCGTCCCAGTTCTGCGCGGCGATGGCCGCCTTCGGCGTGAGCCACGAGCCGCCCACGCACACCACGTTGGGCAGCGCGAGGAAGGTCGGCGCGGATTCGGCGCTGATACCGCCCGTCGGGCAGAACTTGAGCGTCGGGAACGGGCCGTGGAAGGCCTGCAGCATGTTCAGGCCACCGGCCGGAACCGCCGGGAAGAACTTGACGATCTCGTAGCCCAGTTCCATCGCGACGATGATGTCGGTCGGCGTCATCACACCCGGTAGCAGCGGCAGGCCCGCGTCGAGCGAAGCCTGATGAATCTCGCGCGTGAGGCCCGGCGAAACGCCGAACTGTGCGCCGGCCTGCTTCGCGAGCGCGCAGTGCTCGGGCTTCGTGATCGTGCCCACGCCCACGACGATGTCCGGCGCGATCTTCGCGGCGCGCTCGATCGCTTCGAGGCCGGCCTTCGTGCGCAGCGTGATTTCGAGCACCTTCACGCCGCCCGCGTGGAGTGCGCGGGAAACGTGCTCGCCCTGCTCCGGCGTGTCGAATGCGAGCACCGGGATGACGGGACCGAGGCGAACGATGTCGGCGACTGTGCTATTTGCCATGTTCAGGCTCCTTGATGATGAATTGAGTTCGCGGCGTGGGCCGGCGCGTGGGCGGCGGCCGCAGCGGCCGGTGCGGGCGCGGCCTGCTCGCCCACGAGCGGACCGAACACCGTGGCGCCCAGCTCCGCCGGCGCGGCGGTGGCGCGGAACACGCCGAACAGCTCGCGGCCAAAGCCCACTTCATTGAGTTCCTGATGCGCAGGCTGCGCGACCGGGCGCGCGTCCCACTCGGCGGCATCCACTTCAATGTCAAGCACACCTTCCACCGCGTCGATCACGATCGTATCGCCGTCGCGCACCTTGCCGATCGGGCCGTGCAGCAGCGTTTCCGGCGAAACGTGGATGACCGCGGGCACCTTGCCCGACGCGCCCGACATGCGCCCGTCAGTCACGAGCGCCACGTGAAAGCCCTTGTCCTGCAGCACGCCGAGCAACGGCGTGAGGCGGTGCAGCTCCGGCATGCCATTCGCGCGCGCGCCCTGGAAGCGCACGACGGCCACAAAATCGCGCTCGAGTTCGCCGCGGTCGAACGCTTCCTGCACGGCTTCCTGCGAATCGAACACGATGGCGGGCGCACGCACCTTGCGGCGCTCCGGCGCGACAGCGGAAACCTTAATGACGCCCCGGCCCAGACGCCCCTGCATCAGGCGCAGGCCGCCGTCCGGCTGGAACGGCGTCGGCAGCGGACGCAGCACGGTTTCGTCGGCGCTCTTCTCGACCGCCGGCACCCAGGTGAGCTTGCCGTCGATGAGCTTCGGCTCCTCGGTGTAATGACGCAGGCCATGGCCGGCAACGGTATTCACGTCTTCGTGCAGCAGGCCGCCGTCGAGCAGCTCGCGCACGAGGAAGGCGATGCCGCCCGCCGCGTGGAAGTGATTCACGTCGGCCTTGCCGTTCGGATAGACGCGCGCGAGCAGTGGCACGGTGTCCGACAGCACGTCGAAGTCGTTCCAGTCGATGATGATGCCCGCCGCCCGCGCCATCGCCACGAGGTGCAGCGTGTGGTTGGTCGAGCCGCCCGTCGCCATCAGCGCGACGATGCCGTTGATCACGGCCTTCTCGTCGACCACATGGCCGATCGGCGTGTAGTTGCCGCGCTCGACGGTAAGCTCGAGCACGCGGCGCGCCGCAGCGGCGGTGAGTTCGTCGCGCAACGGCGTATGCGGATGGATGAAGGCCGAACCTGGCAGATGCAGGCCCATGATCTCCATGAGCATCTGGTTGCTGTTGGCCGTGCCGTAGAACGTGCAGGTGCCGTGGCCGTGATACGCAGCGGCCTCCGATTCGAGCAGCGCCGCGCGATCGCACTGGCCCGTGGCGAACTGCTGGCGCACCTTGGCCTTGTCGTCGTTCGTGATGCCGCTCGTCATCGGGCCGGCGGGCACGAAAATGGTCGGCAGGTGGCCGAATTGCAGCGCGCCGATCAAGAGGCCCGGCACGATCTTGTCGCACACGCCGAGGCAGAGCGCCGCATCGAACATGTTGTGCGTGAGCGCGACGGCCGTGCTCATCGCGATCACTTCACGCGAAAAGAGCGACAGCTCCATGCCGGCGTTGCCTTGCGTCACGCCATCGCACATCGCCGGCACGCCGCCCGCGAACTGCGCGACGCCGCCGCCTTCGCGGGCCGCCTTCTTGATGATGTCGGGGAAATCCTTGTAGGGCGCGTGCGCCGAGAGCATCTCGTTGTACGCCGAGACGATGCCGATATTCGGCTCGCGAATCGACTTGATCGAGATCTTGTCGCGGCCTTCGAGGCCGGCGAAGCCGTGGGCAAGATTCGCGCAGGAGAGCGCGCCGCGTGCCGGGAACCGGTCCTGAGCCGCCGCAATACGCGCCAGATAGGCCTCGCGCGTGGGCTTGCTGCGCTCGATCACGCGCTGCGTGACCTTCATCAACTGAGAATGCGGGGAAACCATCGAATCTCCTTCCTTCTTGTCACGGCGGGGACGCTCGGGGCCAGATCAGGGGCGCTTGCAGCGCCACCAGACAACGATGGCGCGATGTTAGTAGAAAAACTACAAGACGACAATCCCGGTAAGACCCTGGGAGCGCGACGTTAAACGAACGCCTAGTCTCATTATTTATGGGCCTTTCGCGTTGATTCGCGTCTGGACTGAAAAGATGCAACCGGCGATCCTGTAGTTTTTGTACATAACGTCCGATCCGTTATAGTCCACGGATCTTTCAGCATAGTGCGAGTTTCCTGATGCTGCTGTCCCAGGTGAAAGCCATGCGCGAGCAATTGCGCCCTTCGGAGCGCAAGCTCGCCGATTACGTGATTCAGGCGCCGCGCGAGGTGCTCGATCTGTCGATGACCGAGGTCGCCGAGCGTGCGGGCGTGAGCCAGCCGACCATCGCGCGGTTTTGCCATGCGTTGGGGTTCTCGGGATTCCGGGAGTTCAAGATTCGCCTCGCGCAGGCCGTTGCCGCCGATCTGCCGAGCGAGCACCCGGCCGTCTACCGCGACGTGAGACCGGACGAGCCCGTGCCGGGCGTCGCGGCCAAGGTGCTCGAGCGCACCATCGGCGCGCTCGTGCAGGTGCGCAACAACCTCTCCACCGATTCGCTCGCCGCGGCGATCGGCCTGCTCGCGCATGCGGCGCGTATCGAGTTCTATGGCGCGGGTGGCTCGGGCATCGCCGCGCAGGACATGCAGCACAAGTTCTTCCGGCTCGGCATGCCGAGCGTGGCGTATTCGGATCCACATACGTTCCTGATGTCGGCGGCGCTGCTCGGCCCCGGCGATGTCGTGGTGGCGATCTCGAACACGGGGCGTACGCGCGACATCGTGGACGCCGCGCGCACGGCGCTCGATCGTGGCGCGAAGGTGATCGCGATCACGCATGGCACTTCGCCGCTCGCGCGCCTGGCGAGCGTCGGCCTGCACGCGAATGTCGACGAGGACACCGACGTCTTCTCGCCGATGACTTCGCGGACTTCGCATCTCGCGATCGGCGACATACTCGCGGTAGGTGTGGCGCTGCAGCGCGGCCCAGAGCTCGCGGAGAAGCTCGCCGATGCGAAGGAGATCATCGCGCGAAGAAGACTGGACGAGAACGGTTGAGCCTCAGACGGCTACCACGGGTACGACATACCGCGGCCGACCGTTGCACCGTCACCGAGGCGTAATGTCAGGCAGCGTCTAATGCCGCCCGTCAGGAAAGGAATGGGAGAGGACGAAGGATATCGAGCGTCAGAAAGGCTTGATGACGGCGAGCGCCACCGCAGCCAGCATGCCGAGCACGGGAAGCTCGTTGAACATGCGATACCACTTGTCGGAGCGGCGGTTTTCGCCGCGCTCGAAGGTCTTGAGCAAACGTCCGCAGTACGCGTGATAGACGATGAGCAGCATCACCACGCCCACTTTCGCGTGGATCCACCCTTGACCGCGTCCGATGCCCACCACGAGCCACAGCCACAGCCCGCACAGCAGCGCGGGCACGGCGATCATCGTCATGAAGCGGTAGAGTTTGCGCGCCATGATGAGCAGACGCTTGACGGCCGCAGGCTCGGTTTCCATCGCGAGATTCACGAAGATGCGCGGCAGGTAGAACAGGCCCGCGAACCACGAGGCGATCAGTACGATGTGAAACGTCTTGACCCAGAGCATCGACATTATTTTTTCTTTTTCGTGAGCGATTGTCCAACGAGGCGGCGCGCTACGCCGTGCTCCGCCTCGTGCGATGCGCGATTATTGACGGCCTTCGCCGTGGCCGAGCACCACGTACTTCAACGAGGTCAGCCCTTCGAGGCCGACCGGGCCGCGCGCATGCAGCTTGTCGTTCGAAATGCCGATCTCGGCACCGAGGCCGAACTCGAAACCGTCGGCAAAGCGCGTCGAGGCGTTCACCATCACGCTCGCCGAGTCGACTTCGCGCAGGAAGCGCATGGCGCGGTCGTGATCTTCGGTGACGATTGCATCCGTGTGGTGCGAGCCGTAGGCGTTGATGTGCTCGATCGCGTCGTCGAGCGTATCCACCACCTTCACCGCCAGCACGGGCGCGAGGTACTCGGTACGCCAATCCTCCTCGGTCGCATCCACCAGCGGACCTACGCCCGCGTCGGCGAGAATCGAGCGGGCCGCAGCATCCACGCGCAGCTCCACTTCCTTCTCGCGATACAGGCGCCCAAGCGGCGGCAGCACGTCGTGCGCAATGCCGCGCGCCACGAGCAGCGTCTCCATCGTGTTGCAGGTGCCGTAGCGGTGCGTCTTGGCGTTGTCGCACACGGTCAGGGCTTTGGCGAGATCGGCGCGGTCGTCCACGTACACATGGCAGATGCCGTCCAGGTGCTTGATCATCGGCACGCGCGCCTCTGCCATCAGGCGCTCGATCAGGCTCTTGCCGCCGCGCGGCACGATCACGTCCACGCATTCCGTCATCGTGATGAGCTTGCCCACGGCCGCGCGGTCGGCAGTCGCGACCACCTGCACCGCGTCCTGCGGCAGGCCGGCCGCCACGAGCCCTTCGCCAATCAGCTTCGCGAGCGCCGTATTGCATTCGAGCGCCTCGGAGCCGCCGCGCAGAATCGTGGCGTTGCCCGACTTCAGGCACAACGCGGCCGCGTCGATCGTCACGTTCGGCCGCGATTCGTAGATGATGCCGATCACGCCCAGCGGCACACGCATCTGCCCCACCTGAATGCCGCTCGGGCGGAACTTGAGGTTGCTGATCTCGCCGATGGGGTCCGCCAGCGCCGCGACCTGGCGCAGCCCCTCGACCATCGTCTTGAGCGCCTTGTCCGAAAGTGTCAGGCGGTCGATGAACGCCGCGTCGTGGCCCTTTTCCTGCGCGCGCGCGAGGTCGCGCGCGTTCGCATCCTTCAATTGCTGCGCGTCGCGCTCGATGGCTTGCGCCACCGCTTCGAGCGCCGCGTTCTTCGCGGCCGTCGACGCCCGTGCCATCGCGCGCGAAGCGTTGCGGGCGCGGCGGCCGAGGTCGGTCATGTACTGGTCGATATCCATGGTGTCTTTCGTCATGCGGCGCGTGAGGTGCAGTCGGATGAGCGCCAAGCGCGGTTTGATTCAAAGCGGTTCAGCCCGATTTTAAGGCCAGCCGCCAAGGTTTGCTGGACGTGGCCGGGCGGCGTGGCAGGTGCACCGGCCGCGCGGCGGGCGTAAAGCACGCGCCGAAGTGCCGGCTCAGGCAAGCGCGGAACGCTTTAGCCTTGCCAGCGCGACGGTCCTGCGGTGCGCGGTCGGGCCGCGGCCGCTGCGGCGGCTGCCGCCGCGGCTGGGCCAGTTGGCTGAGCACCCGGCTGCGCGCGCCCTGGCGCCGCAGCACCACGCGCACCGGCGCCGGCGCGCGCCTGCGGTGCACCGTCGCGCGGCGAGGCCACGGTCATGGCAAGTTCGAAAAGGCCATCCCAGGCATCGGGCGGCAGCGCATTGCGCCAGTCGGCGCGCGATTGACCCGAAAGCCCCTTGACCTGGCGGTCGAGGCGCGCCGCGAGCGCGAGACCGCGCTCAAGCGTCGGTTCGCTCAGGCGCGACAGCGCCGGCCCGATGAGCCGCTCGCGCGGCCCCCACACGCGGTTCTCGCGCAGCAGCATCGCGAGCGGCTTGCCCGCCGCCACGCCCCGCTTGATGCGCAACAGCGTGCGGATTTCCTCGACCACGGCCCACAGCACCAGCACTGAAGCCTCGCCTTCGCCCTGCAGCCCGTCGAGCATGCGCGCAAGGCGGCCAACGTCGCCTGTGAGCATCGCTTCGTTGAGCTTGAATACGTCGTAGCGCGCGACGTTGAGCACGGCGTCGTGAATCTGCTCGAAGCTCAGCACGCCTTGCGGATACAGCAGCCCGAGCTTCTGAATTTCCTGGTGCGCCGCCAGCAGGTTGCCTTCCACACGCTCCGACACGAATTGCAGCGCGCGCCGGCCGTCCTCGCCGGGCGCCACGCGCTGGCCTTGCAGCGCCAGACGCTGGCCGATCCAGTTCGGCAGCGCCGCGCGCTCGACAGGGTCGATCTTCAGCGCGACGCCGCTCTCAGCCAGAGCCGTGAACCACGCAGACTTCTGCGTGGCGGCGTCGAGGCGCGGCAGCGTGACGAGCATCAGCACATCGGGATTCGAGGCGGCGGCGAGCGTCTTGAGCGCGTCCGCGCCTTCCTTGCCGGGCTTGCCCGACGGAATGCGCAATTCCACCAGCTGGCGATCGCCGAACAGCGACATCGACTGGCTCGCGCCGAGCAGCGAGCTCCAGTCGAAGCCGCGCTCGACGGTAAACACCGAGCGGTCGGTAAAGCCCGCCGCGCGCGCAGCCGCGCGGATGCGGTCGCACGCCTCCTGGGCGAGCAGGTGTTCGTCGCCGTAGACGACGTACAGGCCGGCCGGCCCTTTCGCGAGGTGCGGTTCGAGTGCGTCGGGTCGCAGTTGCATGGCGCTCGGTCGAAGATCGCTCAGTAGAGGGAAACGGCGCGCATCACAGCGGCGGCGGCGGCAGCGGTGCGCGCGGCGCGACACCCGGCACGACCTGATCGGGCGTCGGGCTGATCGATTTCAGCACGGCAAGGCGCCGCATGAGCTGGTCGACAGCGTCGTTCTGCATGTCGGTGAATAGCAGATCGGCTTCCTGCGTCTTGGCGGTCGCGAACTGATCGCTGTAGGTCATCGCGCGGTTCAGCGAAATCACGCTCGGCTGGATCAGCACGGTGCCGTCCGGTTTCATTAGCACATAGTTCAGCGAGTAGTTGACCTGATATTCCACCACTGCGCCGAGCGAATTGAGCGTGAGCGTGCTGAAGCCACGCCCTTCGGAAACGCGCAGCACGGCGTCGGCATTGGCCACCGAGTCGACCACCACCGAATCGCTGCCGCCTTCGACCATACGCGAGAGGCGCCCGACGAGCGGCGGCGGCGCGCCGACGACGGCGAGGCGCTTGAAGGCGAAGTTCTCCTCGCCGCGCAGCTGGAAGCCGCACGCCGAGAGGGCCAACGCGCTGCCCGCCACGAGCGGGAACAACCTGAGAAACGATCTGCGAATCACATGGACTCCCTGGGTTCGCGACAGAGTCGCCGGTGTCGGCTGAGCGGCGCCGCGCGGTGCTTCGCGCACTACGCCGCTCAACATGGCCTTGGTTTGCCTCGTTAGACCACGACGTTCACGAGGCGGCCCGGCACAACGATGATCTTCTTCGGTGCACGGCCTTCCGCGAACTTGACGAACATCTCGTGCGCGAGTGCGGCCGCCTCGATCGCGTCCTTCGGTGCGTCCTTTGCCACCGTCACGGCGCCGCGCACCTTGCCGTTCACCTGCAGCACGAGTTCGATCTCGGCCTGCTCCAGCGCCTTTTCGTCGACCTTCGGCCACGGTGCGTCGAGCAGCGTGCCGTATTCGTCGCCGTAGCCGAGCGCCTTCCAGAGTTCGAACGCGATGTGCGGCACGACCGGGTACAGCACGCGCAGCAGCACGCCGAACGTTTCGCGCTGCACGCCAGCACCGGCACCTTTGGCGCCGTCGATGGCGTTGAGCATCTTCATCGCCGCCGAAACGACGGTGTTGTACTGCAGGCGCTGATAGTCGAAGTCGGCCTGCTTGAGCACGCTGTAGACTTCGCGGCGCAGCGCCTTTTCGACGTCCGTGAGCGCCGCCGCGTCGAACAAGGCGCGCGACTGGATCGCTTCGGCGTTCGCGTGGCCGAAGGCCCACACGCGGCGCAGGAAGCGGCTCGCGCCTTCCACACCGGCGCCCGACCATTCGAGCTGCTGCTCGGGGGGCGCCGCGAACATCGTGAAGAGTCGCGCCGTGTCTGCGCCGTACTGGTCGATCAGCACCTGCGGGTCGACGCCGTTGTTCTTCGACTTCGACATCTTCTCCACGCCGCCCAGCACCACGCTCTGGCCGTCGCTGTTGAGCGTCGCGCCAATCGGGCGGCCTTTGTCGTCGTGCGTGACGGTCACGTCGGCCGGGTTGTACCAGGTCTTCTTGCCCGCCGCGCCTTCGCGGTAGAACGTTTCGTTGAGCACCATGCCCTGCGTGAGCAGGTTCTTCGCCGGCTCGCCGAACTTCACGAGACCGAGGTCGCGGGAGACCTTCGCCCAGAAGCGCGAGTACAAGAGGTGAAGAATGGCGTGCTCGATACCGCCGATGTACTGGTCCATCGGCATCCAGTAGTCGGTGCGCTCGTCGACCATGTTCACAGCATCCGGCGCGGCGTAACGGTAGAAGTACCACGACGAGTCGACGAAGGTGTCCATCGTGTCGGTTTCGCGCTTCGCAGCCGCGCCGCACGTCGGGCACTTGCAGTTCAGGAAGGCTTCCGACTTCGCGAGCGGGTTGCCCGTGCCGTCCGGCACGAGGTCTTCCGGCAGCACGACCGGCAGATCCTTCTCGGGCACCGGCACATCGCCGCAACTCGGGCAATGGATGATCGGGATCGGCGTGCCCCAGTAGCGCTGGCGCGAAATGCCCCAGTCGCGCAGGCGCCACGTGACCTGCTTGTCGCCGAGGTCGAGGGCCTTGAGGTCGGCCGCGACGGCATCCACGGCTGCCGTGTAGGCGAGGCCGTCGTACTTGCCGCTGTTCACGCACACGGCGCGGTCCTTGTCGCCGTACCATTCCTGCCAGCCGTCGAGCGAGTACGTCTCGCCTTCTGCGGCGATGACCTGCTTGATCGGCAGGCTGTACTTCTGCGCGAACGCGAAATCGCGCTCGTCGTGGCCCGGCACGCCCATCACGGCGCCTTCGCCATAGCTCATCAGCACGTAGTTGCCGATCCACACCTCGACCTTTTCTTGCGTCAGCGGATGCGTGACGAAGAAGCCCGTAGGCATGCCCTTCTTTTCCATCGTCGCCATGTCGGCTTCCGCCACGCCGCCGCGCTTGCATTCGTCGATGAACGCCTGCAGCTCCGGCTTAGCCAGAGCGAGACGCGTGGCGAGCGGATGCTCGGCCGCGATCGCCGCAAAGGTCACGCCCATGATCGTGTCGGCGCGCGTGGTGAACACGCGCAGCAGCTTCTTCTCGCCATCGAGCTCGTACGGGAAGCCGAAGTTCACGCCGAAGCTCTTGCCGATCCAGTTCTGCTGCATGATCTTCACGCGCTCGGGCCAGCCAAGGCCTTCGAGGTCGTTCAGCAGTTCGTCGGCGTACTGCGTGATGCGCAGGTAGTACATCGGGATTTCGCGCTTTTCCACGAGCGCGCCCGAGCGCCAGCCGCGCCCGTCGATCACCTGCTCGTTGGCAAGCACGGTCTGGTCGACCGGGTCCCAGTTCACCGTGCCGGTCTTCTTGTAGGCGATGCCCTTCTCGAGCATCTTCAGGAAGAACCACTGGTTCCACTTGTAGTAGTCGGGCTTGCAGGTGGCGATTTCGCGCGACCAGTCGATGGCAAGACCCATCGACTGCATCTGGCCCTTCATGTACTCGATGTTGTCGTACGTCCACTTGGCCGGCGGCACGTTATTGGCCATCGCGGCGTTTTCGGCGGGCATGCCGAACGCGTCCCAGCCCATCGGCATCAACGTGTTGTAGCCGTTCATGCGCAGGTAACGGTACATCACGTCGTTGATCGTGTAGTTCCGCACGTGGCCCATGTGCAGCTTGCCCGACGGATACGGCAGCATCGAGACGCAGTAGAACTTGGGCTTGTCGGCCTTCTCGGCCGTCCGGTAAGCGTCGGTGGCGCGCCATTCGCCTTGCGCGGCGGATTCGACGTCGGAGGGAACGTATTTTTCGAGCATGGTGTGGGTGGTGAACGCTGGAAACGGGCGGTTTCGGTGCCGGATGCACCGGGCCGGCCGTTCACGATACCGGCAGATTGCGGCGGTTTCGCTGGGCCCGTTTTTAAAGGAAACGTTGATTATACCGTTGACTGGCGCGCGCTCAGTGGCGTGCTCAATGAGCGCCGGCGGGCGGCTCGGTCACGAAGCCGAGGCGCGTGAGGCCGGCCTGCTGTGCGGCGCCCATCACCTGGGCGATCACGTCGTAGCGCGTCTCGCGCGCGGCGCGCAGCTGCAGCTCGGGCTGCTGCGACTCGGGCTGTTTGCCCGCTGCCGTAAAGCGCGCGCGCAGTTCGTCCAGCGTGATGGGCTGGGCGTTCCAGTAGAGCTTGCCGGCGGCGTCGATGGAGAGCGTGACGGTCTGCGCCGTTTGCTGCGCGGGCTCGGCGGCGACCTTCGGCAAATCGAGCCGGATCGCGTGCGTGAAGAGCGGCGCGGTAATGATGAAGATGACGAGCAGCACGAGCATGACGTCGATGAGCGGCGTCATGTTGATCTCCGACATCGGTGCCGCATCGCGCTTCTTTTCGAGTCCGCCGAATGCCATTGGCGTTGCCTCCTACGACTCGGCGCGCGCGCCTTCGCGCATCGCGCCCTGCGCACCTTCGCGGCGCAGCGGCGCGCCTTCGGGCGCGCAGGCATAGGCGTGCAGGTCGTGGGCGAAGCCGTCGAGATCGTCGCAGAGCTGGCGCACGAGGCGGCCCAGCACGTTGTAGGCGAGCACCGCCGGAATCGCGACGACGAGACCGAAGGCCGTCATGATGAGCGCCTCGCCCACCGGGCCGGCCACATTCTCGATCATCGCCTGGCCGCTCGCGGCGATGCTGCCGAGCGCGTGGTAGATGCCCCAGACGGTGCCGAGCAGACCGACGAACGGCGCCGTGCTGCCCACCGAGGCGAGCAGGACCTGCCCGAACTCGAGGCGCCGCTGCGACGCCTGAAGCGCGCCGCGCAGCGCCCGCAGCACGCGCTCGCCGCGATCCACGCGCGCGAGCATCATGCCGGGCGCGTCGGCTTCCTCGGCGGCGAGCGCCGCCTGCGCCAGCGGCAGGAATACGCGCTCGCGGTCGACCGGACGCATGGCGGCAACGCCGTCTGCGAGCGTGCGCGCCTGCCAGAAGCGCGCAATGGCGCGCGGCCCCTGGCGCTTCGCGCGCAGGAGGATCCAGCTCTTGATGATGAGGAAACACCAGCTCGCGACCGACATGGCGAGCAATACCCACGCAACCGCGTGGGTCACCGCGTCGCCCGTCTGCAGATAGTGAATGACTCCGGAACTCGCTGCCATCGGACCTCGCTCACTGTCGGTCCGGCGCAGGCGCCGGACCGTAGGGGAAACGCTCAGCGCAGGCCGAGCACGTCCTGCATATCGTACAGGCCATGGGCCTTGTCCTGCAGAAAGCGCGCGGCGCGCACGCTGCCCTGCGCATAGGAAAGGCGGCTCGAGGACTTGTGCGTGATCTCGATGCGCTCGCCAATGCCCGCGAACAGCACCGTATGATCGCCGACGATATCGCCGCCGCGAATCGCCGAAAACCCGATCGTCGAGGGGTCGCGCTCGCCCGTCACGCCTTCGCGGCCATACACGGCGCATTCGTCGAGATTGCGGCCGAGTGCGTGCGCCACGGCCTCGCCCATCGCAAGCGCGGTGCCCGAGGGCGCGTCGACCTTGTGGCGATGGTGCGCCTCGATGATCTCGATGTCGTAACCCGTCTCGAAAAAGCGCGCCGCATATTCGAGCAACTTGAGCGTGACGTTCACGCCCACGCTCATGTTGGCCGCGAACACGACCCCGACATTTTGCGCGGCCGCGCCGAGCTGCGCCTTTTGCTGGGCGTCGAAGCCGGTCGTGCCGATCACCATCTTCACGCCGTGGCGCTGCGCCGCCTCGAGGTGCACGAGCGTGCCTTCGGGGCGCGTGAAGTCGATCAGGCAGTCGCTTTGCCCGAAGACCTGCTCGATGTCGTCGGTGATGCGCACGCCGGTGTCCTTGCCGAGGAACGCGCCAGCGTCCTGGCCGATGGCAGCCGACCCCTTGCGCACGAGCGCGCCCGAGAGCGTGACGTCGGGCGAATTCAGGACAGTTTCGATGAGCATGCGGCCCATGCGGCCGGATGCCCCGGCGATTGCGATTTTCATGAGTCTTCCTGCCAATGTGTCGCTGGCCGCGGTGCCGGATGCCACCAGGCGCCACGAAGCGCCGCCGCCAAAAAAACGCGGCGGCCGGTAGTGACACCCCGGCCGCCGGATCGAAGCGTAGCGCGCCTCGCGCGCCACGCCCTGTTTGATTTACCGGCTGGATCAGCCGGGTCAGTTGCTCGGAGCGGCAGCAGCCCCCGAGGCCGGCACCGTGGGCGGCGCGGCGAGCGCCGAATCCCGTGCGGGGCCCGACGGCGCCGTGTTCGTGTCGCCGGTGCCTTGCGCGCCAGCGGTCGGGCCGACCGGGTTGCTCGGCGGCACGCCCTGGATTTGCGGCTGCGGCTTACGATGCAGCTGAACCTGAGAGGGCATCGTGCCGACGTTCTGCGGCAGCGCCGACGACTGCGGATTGCCCACGCGCACCGACGGCGTGAGGCCGTTTGGCGTTTGCACGGCTTCCGTGGCGCGGTTCGCGGCGGCGGCCGCCTGCGCGTTGGCGTCCTGCGGCAGCGCGTTGGTTGCGGTGCCGAGTTCGGACGACGGCGAGCGCGCCGTGTCGCCAACCGTCGGGCCGGTCGCGCCCGAAGCCTGGTCTGGCGCGCCCGCTGCAGCCGCCACCGGCGCCGAAGCACCGGACGCCGGCGCAGCCGCGACGGCCCGCTTCTTGCCGGAGCGGTCGCCGTCGATTTCAGCGAGCAGCTCGAGGTTCGAAGGCAGGTCTTCACCGCCCGACCAGCTCGCTACGCGATCGCCTTCGAACAGCACGACAAAGTCACGCTGCTGGACCACGGCGGTCGAGCCGCGCTTGAAGTAGAAGATGTAGTCCCAGCGGTTCGCATGGAACATGTCGGTGAGGAGCGGCGTGCCGAGCAACTGCTTGACCTCGGCGCGCGACATGCCCACCTTCATCTGCGCCGCGGCTTCCGCCGAGACGAAGTTGCCTTGCACGATGGTAATGCGGTAAGGCGTAATGCTCTGGGCGACGCGCTGCGTCACGCTGTCGTACGTTTTACAGCCGGCGAGCGCGGCGAACGCGGCCGCAGCCAGCAGGGTGCACGCCAGGCGGCCGCCGTGCATGCGCCGGCCGATCGTTGTGAATTCTGGAATCATTTCCCTCACCGTGCGGGCTTTTCGCGAAGCCGCGCGTATTCTGTAGAAGATCGTTCGAAGTTCTGGCGAAAATGCCCGGAACGGCAAAAACGCATTAACATAACAACCTAGCATTGTACTCCAGGGACTTATCGTCATGACCAATCCAACCGATCTCAAGAACATCGGCCTCAAGGCGACACTGCCTCGCCTCAAGATCCTGGAGATTTTTCAGCATAGCCCAGTGCGCCATCTGACCGCCGAAGACGTCTACCGCAACCTGCTGAACGAGGAGCTCGACATCGGCCTCGCCACGGTCTACCGGGTCCTCACGCAGTTCGAGCAGGCCGGGTTGCTCACGCGCAGCAACTTCGAATCGGGCAAGGCGGTGTTCGAGCTGAACGAGGGTAGCCACCACGACCACCTCGTGTGTCTCGACTGCGGCATCGTTGAAGAATTCTTCGACCCCGAAATCGAAAAGCGCCAGCAGATGATCGCCACGGAGCGCGGCTTCAAGCTCCAGGAGCACGCCCTCGCCCTGTACGGCGCCTGTACGAAGGAAAACTGCCCGCACCGCAAGCACTGACCGCTTGCGGCTTGCAGGCTGCGGAAATGGAAACGCCACGGCAGATCTGCCGTGGCGTTTTCGCGTGGGTGAGCCAGTCTTCGGGAAAAGCTGGCCGGACCTCAGGCGGGCACGAGCGCCGTGTCGGCTTGCGCAAGCCGCCAGGGCCGCGCGAGCGCGATCTCGTCGCAGTTCGGCTGCGTGCCGCCGCGGTCGATCACCACGAAGTCGCTCACGCGCCCGAACGCGAGCAACGGGTGATGCCAGACGCCTTTGGCGTAGTTGACGCCCTGCCCGCGCCCGGCCCAGAACGCCCGCAGCCAGGCCGGCTCGAACTCGCCCGCGGGCGCGACCACCACCGCGTAGCCCGCGTCGCCGAGCGGCACGAACGCCTGGCTGCCTAGCGGATGCCGCTCCATCATCGCGATCTCGACGGGCCACGCACGCGGCTGGGCGCGAAACACGCTGACG
Source organism: Paraburkholderia sp. CNPSo 3076 (assembly GCF_026343935.1). Classification (NCBI taxonomy): domain Bacteria; kingdom Pseudomonadati; phylum Pseudomonadota; class Betaproteobacteria; order Burkholderiales; family Burkholderiaceae; genus Paraburkholderia; species Paraburkholderia sp. CNPSo 3076. Next base: position 31,261 of record NZ_JAPMAL010000016.1, read on the forward strand.
ATGGGCCGGCCGCCCGCCTCGTTCACCTCGATGGCGGCGAGATCGTGAAAGCGCTCGGTCGTGCCGCCGTTGATCGGAAAATGGCGCGCGCCTTCGAGTTCGATGACGTCGCCGAACGGCGCGAACGCCTTGCGCGTCAAGGGTTCCATGTGCAGGATCTGCATCGCGGCTCCTCGCTCAGACAGGTTCGCCCCACAGGCGCAGGCGCGAGACGCCGCCGTCCGGGAAGATGTTGAAACGCACGTGCGTGACCGGGCCGAGCGCGGTGATCCCGCTCTCGAACACGTGCTGCTTGTCCATTTCGAGCTTCTGCTCGCCGAGCAGTTCCGGCCAGAACATCGCCTGGGTGACGAGCGAATCGTCGGTGCCGCCCGTCACGCTGGCCGCCTGCAGCGAGCAGCGGTCCGGGTAGTTGCCCTTGAAGTGCGCCGTGTCGACTTCGATCTTGTGGATGACGCCGGGCCGCGCGAGCGCCACGATCGCCCAGTCGTTGCCAGGTTCGCGACGGCGGCGCGTTTCCCAGCCGTCGCCCATGTTCACGCCGCGGCCCGGCATGAGGATCGTGGAAGCGAGCCCGAAGTGCTGGTTGTTGGCCGCGACGAGATACGCGCCGTTTTCGATCGCCGCGAGATCGACGAGGCTGCCACGCTCCACCGTGCTCCAGTCGCGCCGGGGCTGACCGTACACGCGCAGACGCGCGAGGCCGCCGTCGGGATAGAGATTCACGCGCAAATGCGTGAACGCGCGCGTATCGCTGACTTCGACGTAGTGGTGCTGGTTGCCCTGCAAGGTCGTCGCCGGGACGATGGCCTGCCAGTCGGCGTTGTCACCGGGCGTTGCGTCGTCGCCCAACTGCGCGTAGCACGCCTCGATCGAAGCCGCCGGCGGGAAGTTGCCCGTGAAATGGCTCGTGTCGAGGTCCAGGCCGTAAATCACGCCCGGGCGCGCGAGGCGCACGATGCAGAAGTCGTGGCCCGTCGTGCGCTTGCGGCGCGTTTCCCAGCCGTCCATCCACTTGCCGTGGTCGTCGTACTTGCCGGGGATGAAGACCGCGGGCTGCGGTTCGAGCATGCGCTCCTTCGGCGCGAAGAACTCGTCGCTCGCGTGGAGCGCGCGAGCACCCAGACGCGGATCGGCGAGGTTCATGTAGCGGCGCGTGAAGGCGGGGGCGTTGGGGTCGAGAGTCGGAATGGCCATGATGGTGTCGTTCGCTGGGGTTGCTCAGTTGATCGAAGGAAAATGTCAGCAGATGCGGTGTGGAAGTTCAGGCGTGCGCGTGCTTGCCGCCGAGCGCACCGTCTTCGCCATGCGCCGTGTCTGCATCGGTGTCGCCTGCCGGCACGTAGAGAAAGCCTTCGTCGAGGTTCAGCACGCGCCTGGCGCGCGCCTTGTCGATGTCGTGCTCCCACACCGCGACCACGACCGTCGCCACGCAGTTGCCGATCAGGTTGGTGAGCGCGCGGGCGATGCCGACGAACCAGTCCACCGGCAGGATCAGCACGAGGCCGAGCACCGGAATCGCGGGAATGGCGGAAAGCGTGGCGGCGAGAATTACGATCGCTGAACCGGGAATGCCGTGCGCGCCCTTCGAGGTGATGAGCGACACCAGCACGACCACGATGAGATCGTGCATCGACAGCGGCGTGTTGGTCGCCTGCGCGATGAAGATCACCGCGAGCGTGAGGTAGATCGAAAAGCCGTCGAGATTGAATGAGTAGCCCGTCGGGATCACAAGACCCACCGTGGAATCCTTCACGCCCATCCATTCGAGCTTGCGCATGATCTGCGGGAGCACGGCGTCGGACGAAGCGGTGCCGAGCACGATCGAGAGTTCTTCGCGCAGGTAGCGGATCAGCTTGAACACGTTGAAGCCCGCCAGCCGCATGACGATGCCGAGCACCACCGCGACGAATACGATGCAACTGGCGTAGAACACGATCACGAGCAGCCCGAGCTGCTTGAGCGAAGCGACGCCGTACGTACCGGTCGTGAACGCGATTGCGCCGAGCACGCCGAGCGGTGCGAGCTTGATGATGAAGCCCATCACCCGGAAGAAGACCTGCGCGAGTTCGTCGATCAGGCTGTTCACGCGCTGCGCCTTCGGGCCGAGCAGCGAGAGCGCGCTGCCGAACAACACCGAGAACACGAGGATCTGCAGGATGTCGCCCTTCGCAAAGGCGTCGAAGGCGGTGTCGGGAATGATCTTCAGCAGGAAGCCCGCAGTGTCCTTCAGGCTCTTGGCGTGCTCGGTGTAGGTCGCGAGCGAGGCGGCGTCGAGCGAGTGCAGATCGACGTTCATGCCGGCGCCCGGACGCGTGACGTACGCGAGCACCGCGCCGATCAGGAGCGCGACGGTCGTCATCGCCTCGAAGTACACCACCGACTTGAGGCCTACGCGGCCCACCTTCTTCAGGTCGCCCGCGTGCGCCATGCCGCTCACGACCACGCAGAACACGATAGGCCCGATCACCATCTTGATGAGCTTGAGAAAGCCGTCGCCGAGCGGGCGCAGCGACTGGGCGAAATGGGGAAACACCGCGCCTACCACGATGCCCAGTACGAGGGCGATCACTACGCGGCCAAACAGCGAATTGAAGAACTTCGTCACGACTGTCTCCTACTGAGCAGGGGGGGAGCAACCAACTGTTCTGACTGGTCTGACCAGCACCGTTATGGCGGATAGTAGGAAGCCGATATACCGGAGTCAAGGTTGGGAAGCGCGGTGTTTACCCTTGCGCGGTCTGACCAGTTTGCGGGCCGGAGCGCGATGCCTTATCCCGCGGCGCGCGGGCGTTGACGCGATGCACCATGGGTGTGCGCCGGACGGGACTACAATACCGGTCAGACCACGCGAATACTGCCCGCGCCATCCGATGAAGAACGTTCCGCACACCGTCACCGACGCCGCCATCGCCACGATCCGCGAACGGATCGAGGGCGGCCTGTATCCGGTCGGCAGCCTGCTGCCCGCCCAGCGACAGCTTTCCGGGGAACTGGCGATCAGCCGCGCGTCGCTGCGCGAAGCGCTCTCGACGCTCGAAGCGCTCGGCATGCTGTCGATCCGCGCGGGCAAGGGTGTGTACGTGACGAGCGCGCAGGCCACGACCGCTCACCCGTGGCGTTTCGCCGATCAGTCGTCGCTGCCCGACACCTACCAGATGCGCTACGCGCTCGAAGGCTTCGCCGCGCGCATGGCGGCGCTCGCCATTGGCGACGCCGACGTCACGTGGCTCGAAGCGAACACCGAGGCGCTGCACGAGGCCCTCGCCTGCGACGAACTCGACGAAGCCGCGCAGCTCGACTTCGAGTTCCACATGCGTATCGTGAATCTCGCGGGCAATGGGGCGATCGAATCGATCCTGCGCAGCAGCGCCGACATCATGAAAGAGAGCCAGCGCATGCCGTTCTACCGGCGCGAGCGCGTGCTCTCCACGCATCGCGAGCACGGCCTGATCGTGGTGGCGCTGAAGGCGCGCGACTCGGCAGCGGCCGGCGAGGCGATCGAGGCGCACATCGCCAATGCCGCGCAGCGCGCGGGCGTGTACTTCCCTACGCCGCCCGCGTTCGCCGCCGCCTCCCCAAGCGCCATCGAAAAATAAGGACGAAAAAAAAACCGCCCGATGGGCGGTTTTTCAAGCAGCGTAGAGCGTGCTTACTTCGCGTTCGCGAAAGCCACAGCCGTGTCCAGCATGCGGTTCGAGAAGCCCCACTCGTTGTCGTACCAGCTCGACACCTTCACGAGACGGCCCGAGACCTTCGTGAGCGTGGCGTCGAAGGTCGACGATGCCGGGTTGTGGTTGAAGTCGATCGACACCAGCGGTGCGTCGTTGTAGCCCAGGATGCCCTTGAGCGCGCCTTCCGAAGCTTCCTTCATGATGGCATTGACTTCTTCGACCGTCGTGTCGCGCTTGGCGATGAACGACAGGTCGACGATCGACACGTTGATGGTCGGGACGCGGATCGCGTAGCCGTCCAGCTTGCCGTTCAGTTCCGGCAGCACGAGGCCGACAGCCGAAGCCGCGCCCGTCTTCGTCGGGATCTGGCTGTGCGTGGCCGAGCGCGCGCGGCGCAGGTCTTCGTGGTACACGTCGGTCAGAACCTGGTCGTTCGTGTACGCGTGGATCGTCGTCATCAGGCCGGTTTCGAGGCCGATCTTGTCGTTCAGCGGCTTGACGAGCGGTGCCAGGCAGTTGGTCGTGCACGATGCATTCGAGATGACCGTGTGTTCGGCCTTCAGCACGTTGTGGTTCACGCCGTAGACGATGGTCGCGTCGACGTCCTTACCGCCCGGCGCCGAGATGATGACCTTCTTTGCGCCGCCCTTCAGGTGCGCGCTCGCCTTTTCCTTGGTCGTGAAGAAGCCGGTGCACTCCATCACGACGTCGACGCCCAGCTCGCCCCACGGCAGTTCGGCCGGGTTGCGGTTGGCCAGCACGCGGATCTTGTCGCCGTTCACGACGAGGTAGTCGCCGTCCACCGTCACTTCACCGGGGAACTTGCCGTGTGCCGTGTCGTATTGCGTCAGATGCGCGTTGGTCTTCGCGTCACCCAGGTCGTTGATCGCAACGATCTGGATGTCGTGCTTCTTGCCGTTCTCGTAGAAGGCGCGAAGCGTGTTACGGCCGATGCGGCCATAGCCATTGATAGCGACGCGAATCGTCATGGTTTATCTCCTAAGGGCTGAAAAATTCTGAAACCAGTGCTGCGCTGGCGTCGACGCCTGGCTGGGGCGGCCTGGCGGGGCGCTCAAGGCAGCGGGCCCGCCAGATCTTGCCGATCAGGCGGGCCCGTTACGCATGCTTAGTTGTCGAGCGCGGCCTTGGCCGTCGCGACGACATGATCGACCGTGAAGCCGAAGTGCTTGAACAGCACGCCAGCCGGGGCCGATTCGCCGAACGTGTCGATGCCGACCACGGCGCCTTCGAGGCCCACGTACTTGCGCCAGAAGTCGGTCACACCGGCTTCGATCGCGACGCGGCGCACGCCCTTGGGCAGCACGCGCTCGCGGTATTCGGCGTCCTGCCTGTCGAACACGTTGGTCGACGGCATGGACACCACGCGGGCGCCGATGCCTTCGCGCTGCAGCGCTTCGACGGCCTTCATCGCCAGTTCGACTTCAGAGCCCGTGGCGATCAGGATGATCTTGCGGCTCGGGATGTCGTCGTTCCAGTCCTTGAGGACGTAACCGCCCTTGGCGATGTTCGCGATCTGGGCATCCGTGCGCTCGTTGAACTGCAGGTTCTGGCGGCTGAAAATGAGGCTCGACGGACCGTGATGCGAGATCGACTCGGTCCAGGCCACCGCGGTTTCCACGGTGTCGGCCGGACGCCAGAGCGTCATGTTCGGGATCAGGCGCAGGCTTGCGACCTGTTCGATCGACTGGTGCGTCGGGCCGTCTTCGCCGAGGCCGATCGAGTCGTGCGTGAACACGAAGATCGACGGGCACTTCATCAGCGCGGCCACGCGCAGCGCGTTGCGGCTGTAGTCCGAGAACGTGAGGAACGTGCCGCCGAACGCCTTGTAGCCGCCGTGCAGGTTCAGGCCGTTGAGCGCCGCGCTCATGCCGAACTCGCGCACGCCGTAGTTGATGTGGTTGCCCCACTGGATGCCGGTCTCGCCTGCCTTGGCGGCGCGCACGGGCTTCGAGGCCTTCCAGTTGGTGAGGTTCGAGCCGGTCAGGTCGGCCGAGCCGCCGAGCAGTTCGGGCAGTGCCGCGGCGAGGCCTTCGATGGCCTGCTGCGAAGCCTTGCGCGTGGCGACCGTTTCCTTGCGCGAATCCGCGCCGGCGACGATCGCGGCGGCCTTCTGCGCCCAGTCGGCGGGCAGCTTGTGGGCCATGCGGCGCTCGAACTCGGCGGCTTCGCTCGGGTACTTCGACTTGTACGCGGCGAACTGCTCGTTCCATGCGGCTTCGAACTTCGCACCGGCGTCCTTCGCGTCCCAGTCTGCGTAGACTTCTTGCGGCAGCGTGAACGGCTCCCACTTCCAGCCCGCGGCTTCGCGCCACTTGGCAATTTCTTCGGCGCCGAGCGCCGCGCCGTGCACGTCGTGGCCGCCTTGCTTGGTGGGCGCACCCTTGCCGATGATGGTCTTGCAGCAGATCAGCGTGGGCTTGTCCGAGGCCTTGGCCTTCTGGATGGCCGCGTCGACCGCGTCCACGTCATGGCCGTCCACGTGCGGGATCACGTTCCAGCCATAGGCTTCGAAGCGCTCCGGCGTGTTGTCGTGGAACCAGTTGACCACGTCGCCGTCGATCGAGATGCCGTTGTCGTCGTACAGCGCGATCAGCTTGTTCAGCTTGAGCGTGCCGGCGAGCGAGCAGGCTTCGTGCGAGATGCCTTCCATCAGGCAGCCGTCGCCCAGGAACACATACGTGTGGTGATCGACGATCTTCGCGTCGGCCTTGTTGAACTCCGCTGCGAGCAGCGCTTCGGCCAGCGCCATGCCGACCGAGTTCGCCAGACCCTGGCCGAGCGGGCCCGTGGTCGTCTCGACACCCGGCGTGATGCCGAACTCGGGGTGACCCGGCGTCTTCGAGTGCAGTTGACGGAAGTTCTTCAGTTCCGCCATCGGCAGGTCGTAGCCCGTCAGGTGCAGCAGCGAGTACAGCAGCATCGAGCCGTGGCCGTTCGACAGCACGAAGCGATCGCGGTCGCTCCAGAGCGGGTTCGTCGGGTTATGGCGCAGATGGCGCGACCACAGCGCAACGGCGATCTCGGCCATGCCCATGGGCATGCCGGGGTGACCGGAGTTCGCTTGCTGAACGGCGTCCATGGACAGCGCACGAATAGCGTTGGCCATCAATTGGGTGGTAGCGGGGGAGGCGGAGGACGAGGTCGTCATGTCGAGTCCGGAAGTGTGCAAAAAGCGGCGTGGGCGGCGCAGGTCGCGAACAGCGCAAATTGCGAGGGCAAACTGCGGCACACACAGCAGCGCGGGAGTCCGGAAGCTCGGCAAATCGCCCGCTCAGGCGCACATGCGGCGCCAGGAGACGCGAAACGGCCGGAGCAAACGGAGAGGGCTGCAAAGCGGAATATTCTAGCAGATCGTGGGGATTATCCCTGGCCATTGGGCGAGGGGTATGCGCCGTGCGCGCCGTCACCCCGCCGTTGTCCTCTCGTTGGCCTTTGCCGCGTTCGAGGTGCGGTTCACACCCCCTATAATGTCTCTGTTGGCCCTATTTCTGGGCGATTTTCGCGCACTCCGGCGCACCGGCAGCGCCTCTCGACCTCCGTGACCGACTCCCTCCTCTTCCATCCTGCGGCAGATGCGCTCTACGGCTTTCCTGGCGCGCGCCGCCTCGCCGCGGCCGATACGCCGTGGCAGCGCATCGAGGTCTGGGACACGCCGCAACTGGGCTGCCTGTTCACGCTGGACGGCCGCCCGATGACCTCCGCGGGCGACGAGTTCATCTATCACGAGTGCATGACGCACCCGGCCGCGCTCACGCATCCCGCGCCGCGCGCGGCGCTCGTGCTGGGCGGCGGCGACGGCGGCGCGGCGCGCCAGTTGTTGCGCCACCCGGCCATCGAGCGCATCGTCGTGGCCGAACTGGACCCGGACGTGGTGCGCCTGACGGGCGACTATCTGCCCCAAGTCCGCGGCAACGCCTTCGAGGATCCGCGCGTGGAACTCGTGATCGGCGACGCGGCCGCGTTTGTCGCCTCGGCGCAGGAACGTTTCGACCTTGTCGTATTCGATCTGACCCCGCCGGATTCACCGGCTGCCGGGCTCTACACGCCGGCGTTCTATGCCGCGCTCAAGCGCCTGATGAGCGCCGACGCTCTCGTCTCGCTCCATCTGGGCTCGCCGTTCCATCATGCGCAGCGCGTGGGCGCGCTGCTCGGCGGACTGCGCGCGGCCTTCGCCGTCGTGCGACCGCTTGCCGCCTACGTGCCGCTCTACGGCTCACTCTGGCTCATGGCGATCGCGAGCGACGCGCTCGACCCCGCCGGCATCGACGAGAGCACGTTGCGGGCGCGCGCAGCCGGGCGGCAGCTCGAGGGCCTGCGCTACTACGACCCGCGACTGCACGCGGCGCTCCTAAAAAGTTCATGCACAGCCCGCGATAAACTAGGCGAAGTCCTGCAGCTTTAGGGTCCTGCTCGTGGATAACGGCCAGTCCCAAGCGCTTTTTCATGCGCGCCTTCGCCCGGAGCGGCACGGCGCCTCATTCGAACCGCGAATCTGGAGAGACTCGATGACCGCACCCCGCCCCGCCGGCGTGCCGTGGCTGACCCCGTATCTGACGGTGCGCGACGCACGCGCGTCGATGGACTTCTATCGGGCAGCGCTCGGTTTTGCGGTACGCGACAGCGTGGAGGACGACGGCGCGATCATGCACGTGGAAATGACGTACCACGATCAGCTGATTGTCATGTTTGCGCCGGAGGGCGCATTCGGTTCGACGGCGCGCACGCCCAAAAGCGCACAGAATGTCGCACCGCAATCTTTTTATCTGTATGTCGACGATGTCGACGCGGTTTATGCGCGGGCGCTCGAAGCCGGCGCGAAATCGCTGAGCGAGCCACAGGACCAGTTCTGGGGGGACCGTTTCGCGCAGGTCGAAGACCTCGACGGTTACCGGTGGGCGCTTGCTCGGCACTTGTCCTGATTCAATGAGAAATAGTTCTATGCCCCGCTTTTTCGTCGGCAGCGCCCTGCAATCCGACGAGGTTGTCACCCTTCCCGACGAAGTCACGCGCCATGTCCAGGTGCTGCGCCTGCGACCCGGCGACACCATCGTGCTGTTCAACGGTGTTGGCGGCGAGTACAGCGCCGAGATTCTCGGCATGGAGCGCCGCGACACGCAGGTGCGCATTGGCCCTTACCGCGATTTCGAAGCCGAGCCGCCTTATCGTGTCACGCTCGCCCAGGGCGTTGCCAGCAACGACAAGATGGACTGGCTGATCGAAAAGGCCGTCGAACTGGGCGCGACGAACTTCGTGCCGCTCACCGCCTCGCGCAGCGTCGTGCGCCTTTCAGGCGAGCGCGCCGTGCGCCGCCAGGCGCACTGGCAGCGCATCGTGCAGGCCTCGTGCGAACAATGCGGCCGCAACCGCCTGCCCGACGTCGCGCCCACGCGTGACATCGCCGCGTGGCTCGGCTCCCTGCCCGAGCACCCCGGCGACGGCGAACTGCGCCTGCTGCTCTCGCCGCGCGCCGACGTCGCGTTCTCGACCTTGCCGGTCGAGCCGCCTTCGGGCGAAGTGACGGTGCTGATTGGGCCTGAGGGGGGATTCTCGGAGCAGGAAGAGGAGGCGGCGCTCGGCCACGGCTTCATCGCCGTGGGGCTCGGGCCGCGCGTGCTGCGCACCGAAACGGCGGGCATCGCCGTGCTCGCTGCGCTCGCCGCGCGCTGGGGTGGCTGGTAAGAGGAGCGGATCGAGCGGCGGGTAAAAATGACAAAGCCCGCCTTTCGGCGGGCTTTGTCATTTTCTGTCGCATGCGCGCGACGGAACGTGAGCCGAAGGTCAGGCGAACGAATAAAAAACGCGGAACGGCACCTTGCGCTCGGCCCAGTATTCCGAAGCCTCGCGAAAAACGTCGAGCAGCGTCTCCCGCCCGTCCTTGTCGAACTTCTGGGCAATCGGCAGTCCTTCCAGCACGATCACGAAACCCGGCTGCTCGCCGGCCTTCTGCACCAGATCGGTCAGGCAGTCGTACAAGCCATCGTAGTTCTTGCCGAAATGCTTCGGAAACAGAAACGACGTGGCAATGGTCTCGAGCACTTCCTGCTTGGTTTGCGCATTCGCACAGAACGCATAGAGGAAATGCTCCTGCAGCCGCTGGGCTTCGTCCGAGAGATCCTGAATGCGAAACGCCCGGATCGACTGGACAATATTCGGCTGCACGGTCGAAAACAGGCTCATGGCCCCCTCGTTCGATGAAAGCCCCGCCTCATCCTGGCGCGCCTCGCTGTCTTGCTTCAACTGCATGACGCGCTGGAACAGGTTGCCTTCCCCGGACGCGAACAGATCGCTCGCGACCCGGGGGTCGTGCGCGTAAACGTTATCGCTCATGCCGCTCATCCCGGTGTCAATCAATAATTCGCCTGAAACTGGCGTAGTGGTCGTCGGAGTAGTAACAGTTGTCGGTCCGCTTGCGTGGGCCGCCGCAAACGATGCGCTTGGCACCGCGGTTGTGCGCGCCCGGCGTCGGGACCGTGTACTCGTGATAGTAGCCCCGCCGCTGCGGTGGCAATATCCGCTCAAAATTCCCGAATACGACGCCGTCCTTCTCGTAAGGAAACGGGCCGCCTGCCGCAATCAGGTTCAACGTGCCCACCGCCTCACGCGGAAGTTCGTTGACCGAAATGCTGCCGGGCGAATTACCCGTATCTTCCGGCTGACTCGTGCGCGCCTGAGCGCCACCTGCCGCGAGCGCTACGGTTGCGACCAGCGCCACCGCCGCGGCGCGCCGCAAGCCAGACAAACTGCCGCCGAAACAATGAGTTAGACGAGGCGCCATCCCCTGGTTCCCGCTTCCCTGGTTACGCGTTCGACGACCATGAAAGGTGTAAGCGTATCGCTAATGATGCCTGGAAGCAACGTTAGTCAGGCGAGGACGACCACCGCTTGACTCCGCACAAGGGCCAGACTGGTAAATTTTACAATCTCATTTTGCGCGATTTTGCTCGATCGAGCCGGGTTGCGCGGGCAAAAAAATCGGCGCGCTAATCGGAGCACGCCGATTGTTGGAACCACGTCGCCGGCGCCGCCGGCAACCTGCGCGAACGAGCTTAACGTGCCGCGTTCACGTCTGCGACGAGCAGCGCCGTCATATTGACGATGCGGCGCACCGTCGCGGAAGCCGTCAGCACGTGCACCGGCTTGGCCGCGCCCAGCAGGATCGGCCCGATGGCGATGTTGTTGCCGGCCGCCGTCTTGAGCAGGTTGTAGGAAATGTTCGCCGCGTCGATATTCGGCATGACGAGCAGATTCGCTTCGCCTTCGAGCGTCGACTCGGGCAGGATCTCCTTGCGCAGGTTCGCGTCGATCGCCACGTCGCCGTGCATTTCGCCGTCCACGTGCAGGTCCGGCGCGCGCTCCTGGAGGATTTCGAGCAGGTCCCGCATCTTCTGCGCGCTAGGCGCGTTGCTCGAACCGAAGTTCGAGTGCGAGCACAGCGCGATCTTCGGCTCGATGCCGAAGCGGCGCACTTCCTCGGCCGCCATGATGGTGATTTCCGCGAGCTGCTCCGGCGTCGGGTCGACGTTGACGTGCGTGTCGACGATGAAAATCTGCCGGTTCGGCAGCACGAGCGCGTTCATCGCTGCGTAGACGTTGCAGCCCGCCTTCTTGCCGATCACCTGATCGATGAAGTGCAGGTGGCGGTGCGTCGTGCTGACCGTGCCGCAGATCATGCCGTCGGCTTCGCCCTTTTCCACGAGCATCGAGCCGATCAGCGTGGTGCGGCGGCGCATTTCGAGCTTCGCCATTTGCTGCGTGATGCCCTTGCGCGCCATGAGCTTCGCGTAGCTCTGCCAGAACTCGCGGTAGCGCTCGTCGTGGTCGGTGTTGACGACCGTGTAGTCCTGGCCGGCATGCAGGCGCAGGCCGTAGCGCGCGATGCGCTGCTCGATCACCGAAGGGCGGCCAATCAGGATGGGCTTCGCGAGCTTTTCGTCGACCACGATCTGCACCGCGCGCAGGATGCGCTCCTCTTCGCCCTCGGCGAACACGATGCGCTTCTTCTCCGGCTCCACGGCGCGCGCGAGCTGGAAGATCGGCTTCATGGTCGTGCCGCTGTGGTAGACGAACTGCTGGAGGTGCTGCTCGTAGGCGTCCATGTCCTCGATCGGACGGGACGCGACGCCCGAGTCCATTGCCGCCTTGGCCACAGCCGGCGCGATCTTGACGATCAGGCGCGGGTCGAAGGGCTTCGGAATCAGATACTCAGGCCCGAACTGCAGGTCCTGGATGCCGTAAGCCGTGGCCACGACATCGCTTTGTTCCTGGCGCGCCAGTTCCGCGATCGCGTTCACCGCGGCGATTTCCATTTCGCGCGTGATGGTGGTCGCGCCCGCGTCGAGCGCGCCGCGGAAGATGAACGGGAAGCACAGGACGTTGTTCACCTGGTTCGGGTAGTCCGTGCGGCCCGTGGCGAGCACGGCGTCCGGACGCACTTCGAGCGCGAGCTCCGGCAGGATTTCCGGGGTCGGGTTGGCGAGCGCGAGAATGAGCGGCTTGGCCGCCATCTGCTTGACCATCTCCTGCTTGAGCACGCCGCCCGCGGAGAGGCCGAGGAAAATGTCGGCGCCTTCGATCACTTCGGCAAGCGTGCGCGCGTGGGTTTCGCGCGCGAATCGCTCCTTGTCCGGGTCCATCAGCTCGGTGCGGCCCTTGTAAACCACGCCCGCCAGGTCGGTGACGACGATGTTTTCGAGCGGCAGGCCCAGGTCGACGAGCAGGTCCAGACACGCCAGCGCGGCCGCGCCGGCGCCCGAGGCAACCAGCTTCACGTCCTTGATGTCCTTGTCCACGACCTTCAGGCCGTTCGTGAAGGCGGCCGCCACCACGATGGCCGTGCCGTGCTGGTCGTCGTGGAAGACCGGAATCTTCATGCGCTTGCGCGCTTCGCGCTCCACGATGAAGCACTCGGGCGCCTTGATGTCTTCGAGGTTGATGCCGCCGAACGTGGGTTCGAGCGCGGCGATCACGTCGACGAGCTTGTGCGGGTCCGTCTCGTTGAGTTCGATGTCGAACACGTCGATGCCGGCAAACTTCTTGAAGAGCACCGCCTTGCCTTCCATCACCGGCTTCGAGGCGAGCGGCCCGATGTTGCCGAGGCCGAGCACGGCCGTGCCGTTCGACACAACGCCCACGAGGTTGCTGCGCGCCGTGAAGCGCGCGGCGTTGAGCGGATTCTCGACAATTGCCTCGCACGCGAACGCGACGCCCGGCGAGTACGCGAGCGACAGATCACGCTGATTGATCATCTGCTTGGTCGGCGCGATCGCGATTTTCCCGGGGGTGGGGAACTCGTGATAATCGAGGGCGGCTTCGCGAAGCTTGTTCGTAGCGGGATTCGACATGGGAGGCAGGACGTTAGTGCGGATTAGAATGACAACTCGAACGCTAAGTTGACCGATTGTAGCGCCAATCCTTGACAGCATTCCTTTCAGTTCGGGCGCAAGTGCCGCGACCGCGATGGGGGGAAAAGCCATGCCAGGGCGCCCTATGCGGCGACGGCCATACCCCAACTGTCATAACCCTTTCGTCATGCTTTCCGAGTTCTCCCTGATCGACCGATATTTTGCGCGGCGAGCGCGCACGAATACGCAACGCGCCACGCTGGGCATTGGCGACGACTGCGCGCTCATCGCGCCCGCCGCGGGCGAAATGCTGGCCATCTCGACCGACATGCTGGTGGAAGGCCGCCACTTCTTCCCCGACATCGCTCCGCACGCGCTCGGTCACAAGGCGCTAGCCGTGAATCTGTCCGACCTCGCCGCGATGGGTGCCCAGCCGCTCGGCTTCACGCTTGCGTTCGCGCTCCCCAGGGCGGACGAGGACTGGCTAGCTGCGTTCAGCGCGGGACTCTTCGAGCTGGCCGACCGCTTCGACTGCGAACTGATCGGCGGCGATACCACGGCAGGGCCGCTGAACCTGTGCCTGACGGTGTTCGGCTCAGTGCGTCAGGATGCCGCACTTCGGCGCGATGCGGCCCAGGCGGGCGACGACATCTGGGTCTCCGGCACGCCCGGCGACGCGCGCGCGGGCCTCGGCATGATGCGCGGCGAATGGCAGGTGAGCGAGCCCGACGCCGCCCATTTGCGCCGGGCGCTCGAATACCCTGAACCGCGCGTGGCGCTGGGCCTCGCGCTGCGCGGCGTGGCGCGCGCGGCGCTCGACGTATCGGACGGCCTGGCCGGCGACCTGCGCCACATTCTGGAACGCTCGAGCCTCGCCGCGACGATCGACGTCGACGCCCTGCCGCTCTCGCCTGCGCTTGCGCGCCTGCCGCGCGATGTGCAGCTGCAATGCGCGCTTGCGGGAGGCGACGATTACGAACTGTGTTTCTCGGCGGCGCCCGCGCAACGCGACGCGGTCGAGGCGGCGGCGCAACAGGCGGGTGTGCGCGTCACGCGCATCGGTACAATGACTTCCCGCACTTCGCCGCAAGCCGCCCCCGAGATCGCCTGGCGCGACGCGGGTGGCACGCCGCTCAATCTGACGTTGCAAGGTTTCGATCACTTCCATGCAGACTGACCCCACGCCCTCGCCCGCCGGTCAGCCGGCTCCTCCGGTAGGCCCGGCACGCAACGCCGCCACACCCGGCACGGGCGGTCAGCCCGCCGGCCCGCGCCGCGCCGACGCGCCGTTCATGCTCACCCATCCGCTGCACATCGTTTCGCTCGGCTTCGGCTCGGGGCTCTCGCGCCTCGCACCCGGTACGGCCGGCACGCTGTTCGCCTGGGCGGCCTTCGAGGTGCTCAACCGCTACCTCACGGTGACCGAGTGGGGACTGCTGATCTTCTTTGGCTTCTTTGCGGGCATCTGGATCACGGGATTCACGGCAAAGAAGCTGCGCACGGAGGATCCCTCGGCCATCGTCTGGGACGAGATCGTCGCGTTCTGGCTCGTGCTGCTCATGATCACGCCCGTCGGTTTCGAGGGTCGGCTGTGGGCCTTCGTCGTCTTCCGGTTTTTCGACATGGTGAAGCCGCCGCCCATCCGCTATTTCGACCGGCGCTTCAAGGGCGGCCTCGGCATCATGCTCGACGACATCGTCGCCGCTTTCTTCACGCTGCTCGTCATCGCGCTCTGGCGCATGTCGGTGTAACCCCACCTCGCCGCCGCCAACCCAACGGATTGCTGCAATGTCTACCGATTCCGTCGTTCACCAACTCGCCATCCGCGTCGGCAACAAGCTGCGCGACGGGCGGCTCATGCTCGCGACCGCCGAGTCCTGCACGGGCGGCATGGTCGCCACCGCCATCACCGACATTTCCGGCAGCAGCGTCTGGTTCGAACGCGGTTTCGTCACCTACTCGAACCAGGCGAAGACCGAGATGATCGGCGTTCCGCCCGAGCTCATCGAAAAGCACGGCGCCGTGAGCGAGCCGGTCGCGCGCGCGATGGCCGAAGGCGCGCTCAGCAACAGCCGGGCACAAGTTTCGCTCGCCATCACCGGCGTCGCTGGACCGGGCGGCGGCACGCCGGAAAAGCCGGTTGGCATGGTGTCGTTCGGCTGGAGCAACCGGCTGCATACGAGCGTCGAGACGCTGGTCTTCAAGGGCGACCGCGAACAGATCCGCGTGCAGGCCGCCGCGCACGCGTTGCGCGGGCTGCTCGCCTTCATCGACGAACAGGAACGCTAAAACCGGCCCGCGCCTCGCTGGAGCGCCGGCCGGGCCCACCAAGGAGGCCCATGCCATGGCAGCCGCGAATACCGCAGTCGAAGAATTGATCCGCCGTTTCGGGCTCGAACCGCACCCCGAAGGCGGCTACTACAGCGAAACCTATCGAGCCGACAAGCTTGTGCGGCGCGACGGCGCAGCCGTCGCAGAGGGCACGCGCGCAGCCTCGACGGCCATCTACTTCCTGCTGGCGGAAGGCGCCTATTCGGCATGGCACCGCATCCGCTCCGACGAGCTCTGGCACTTCTACGCGGGCTCGCCCCTCGAGATTCATTCGATCGACGAACGTGGCGTGCTCTCGACGCGCAAGCTGGGCCACGCGCTCGACCATCCTGGCACCGTGTTCCAGGCGGTCGTGCCGGCCGGACACTGGTTCGCGGCGCGCTGCTGCGATCCTTCGACCTACGCGCTCGTGGGCTGCACGGTGGCGCCTGGGTTCGAGTTCAGCGAGTTCGAGATCGCCGATGCGAACGCGCTCGCCGAAAAATACCCGCTGCATCGATCGATCATCGAATTGTTCGGCAAACCGGCGTCCGTTGCGGCTGCAGCCGCGAAGAAAGATTAGGGGCGCGGCGTCGAGGAGCGCGGATTCGCATGATGCCCAGCTTCGGCCGCCGCAATGCCGCCCCTCCCACTTCGCCGTTCGCAGCGCTCGAGGCGCTCCAGCGCAACCTCAGGCGTGAACGGCGCGTCTTCGCACTGCTGACCGGCCTGCTGATCTTTGCGGCGCTGTGCATGGCCGCTGCCGCGCTCGGCGACATCGGGTTCAGCGCGCTGCGCGCGCAGGCGCTGGAGGCGAACACGCTCAGTGCGAAGGCCAACGCGCGGCTCGACCGGCTGTACACGCTGCTCGGCAGTGCGGGCGTCGTCCTCGTGCTCGAGACCGCCTCGACATCGACGGCACAGTTGAACGCCGAGCCAACCTCACGCTGCGCGACGACCTTCGAAGGCATGGACGGGTCGACAGATCTGAGGGCAGTGTGCGAGCACATGGCGGGGGTGCTCGACATCGTCTCGTCCGATGTTCCCATCATGTTGCTACGCGCCGACGGCAGCGCGGCCTATAGCCGAGGTATGGCGCCCAAGGGATCGCAATTGCGGCCGGCCGAAGCCGCGCGCACGCTGGCCGATGCCGCGCTCCTGCAGATCACGACGCACGGCCTGGATCCGGTCGCGGCAGCCAGAGGTATCAAGGTCGCCTGGTTCCGCCCACCCGAAGCGCTGGGCTTCCCGCCCGATCTCGTGCTCGGTGCGTTGCCGGTGCTCAGGAACGGCACGCTCTACGCGTTCACGATCACCAGCGTCGATCTCGACTCGCTCCTCCTCTCCCCCAGCACCAGCGTCCCGTCGATCCCCCCCACGCTGTTCGGCGCTGACGGCATCATGCTTGCCGGCCCGCTGCCCCCCGCTGGCGCGCAGTATCTCGACCGACTCCTTGCGAACCTTGCCCCCGGCAACTTCCACGTACTGCCCCGCTTCGGCGTCGCGCTGCGCGAAGCGCCGCTCGTGCATGGCTTTGGGCACTTCATGGTGGCGCTGTCGTGGGGCGAGCTCTTCGCGATCACGCGCACACCCGTCATCATCGTCCTGATCCTGACGGCCGCCCTCATTGCCATGCTCACCGTGCTGTCGCGCTACTGGAATCGCCGGATGCTGACGCGTATCTACGACGAAGCCACTCGCGCGCTCGAAGGGGAGTTGCTCAATCATCTGCTCGTGCACGCCACGCCGGTAGGCCTGTGCATCGTCAGGCGCAGCAACTTCGAGATCGTCGTGGCGAACCAGATCGTGCGCAATGTTCTCGGCATCGACGAGCACGCCACGCATTTACCGAGCGCGTTGTGCGTCGAGTTCGAGAAGCACGGGCCGTGGCCTGCCCCAGCGAAACACGAGGACGAGACCACGGTGTATGAGTTGCCGTACTCGCTGGAGCGGCCCGGCAAGGAAGCGCTCCATCTCGCCATCACCTATGCGCCGGCCACGATGAACCACGAAGCCGTCCTGTTCTGCGCGATCGCCGACATGTCGGAGCGTTACGAAGCGGAGCGCCTGCTGCGTGAAGCCAAGCGCATGAGCGACGAAGCTGCACGCGCCAAGGTGAGCTTCTTCGCGGCGATGAGCCACGAGATCCGCACGCCGCTCGCTTCGCTCGTCGGCAATATCGAACTCGTCGCGCGCGGGCCGCTCGCGCCGGAACAGGGCGCGCGCGTGCAGGCCATGCAAAACTCCTCGGCCGAACTGCTGCAGATCGTGAGCGACGTACTCGATTTTTCGAAAATCGACGTGGGTCAGATGAAGCTGGTCGAAGAACCTGGCTCGATTGCGGCACTCCTTGTCCGCATCGCGCTCGCCCATGCGCCGCTCGCCGTGCGTCAGCACCTGCCGTTCTATCTCGTGATGGATCGAGCCATTCCGGCGCAGGTTCGCTTCGACGCCGTGCGCGTCGCGCAGATCGCCAACAACCTGCTCAGCAATGCCTTCAAGTTCACCCGCTCCGGGAAGATCGTCCTGCGCGCGCGCTGGAGCGAAGGTGCGCTGGAGATCAGCGTGAGTGACTCCGGCGACGGCATTGCCGAAGACCTCAAGCCACACCTGTTCCAGCCCTTCACGCAAGGCGACGCTCATCGGTTCACACAAGCGCGCGGCACCGGCCTCGGGCTTTCGATCTGCGCCCGGCTCGCCCAGTTGATGCACGGCCGCGTCGAACTCGACAGCACGCTCGGCGTGGGGACGCGCGTGGCCGTCACGCTGCCGCTGCGCCCCGAGGGCGAGGCCACGGCTGGCAATGAATGGACGCTGCCCGATGCGCATCCCGCCATCCTGTGCCGCGCGCCGGAGAACCGCGAGTGGCTGGCCAACCTGTTCGACAGCCGCAGCAGCACGCCGACCTTCCTGAGCCTCGACGCGCCGCTGCATGACGGCACGTTCGACTACCTGCTCGTGACCGACGAGTTCGCCGGCGACGACATCGCTTCGCTCTGGCCCGACAACGAGAAAATCGTATGGCTGCGCCAGGACGGGCCACTCGTCCCGCTCGAACTCGACGGCGGCGCAGTCGTGGTGAGCCTGTACAGTCTCGCGGGCATACGCGCCGCGACGCAGAAGCGGGTTCGCAGCCGTGGGCCGGCCGTCAATGCACAGCAACCCGCGGCGGACCAGAGCGCGACTGATGAGAGTTTCGCATCGCTAACTGTGCTGATCGCCGAGGACAACCGGCTCAATCGCGCCCTGCTGCGCGACCAGTTGCGCATACTCGGCGCCACCGTCATCGAGGCGAAGGACGGCGAGGAGGCGCTGGCGCGACTCGACGAGCGGCCAATGGACCTCGTTCTCACGGATCTGAACATGCCGGCCATGAACGGCTACGCGCTGCTGGACGCCGCGCGCGCCAAGTGCCCTCATCTGCCGATTTACGCGGTAAGTTCGGACGCGCTGCCGGAGCAGATCGCACAAGGGCGCGCGTTGGGCTTTACCGACTACCTCACCAAACCGGTCCCGCTCGCGGAACTCGCCCGCGTGCTGGCCGCGGTGTCGGCGCAGATCAGTGCTGCGCCAAGCGAACGCGCAACCGCGTCAAACGTGACACTCACAGAGGACTTCGCATCAGATCCACAACCCGGGCTGCCCCGCTTCCCGCCGCTGCCGCCCGCGCTCGCCGATATTGTCATCGCACAGGTGGAACACGATATCGCCGATTACGCGCAGATCGCCTCGCAGCGCGACTACGCGCGGATGAGCGAGTGGGCGCACCGCGTGTCCGGCGGACTGGCGGTGCTGGGTCCTTCGATGATCAATGAAGCCTGCCTCGAGTTGCGCGCGACGATGCGCGAAGCGGGCCAGTGGACTAGCGAAGTCGGCGAGCTGGCGGCCGCCGTGGCGGCGGAACTCGAAGCGCTGCGCTCGCATTCGGGTTAGCCGCGCGGGCGTCGTCAACGTGACGCCCGCGGGAAAAGGCAGTGACGGTAAGGGCGAAACCCGTTCAGGAACGTCTACCTGCCATGGAGCAAACCCGTCTCAACGATACGCGTTGATCCGGTCGCGCGTTTCTCTCGCGGCCGTTGCAGCCGCCTGCGCGTAGTCCTCGCCCTTGCTCGCGTAGATGATCGCGCGCGACGAGTTGATGAGCATGCCCGCACCGTTCGCCGTGCGGCCCGCCTTCACGGTGGCCTCGACGTCGCCGCCCTGCGCCCCGATGCCGGGAATCAGCAGCGGCATGTCGCCCACGATGCCGCGCACGGTTTCGATTTCCTTCGGGAACGTCGCGCCCACCACGAGGCCGAGTTCGCCGCTTGCGTTCCATTGGTTCGCAGCAAGGTCCGCCACCACCTGATATAGCGGCTTGCCGCCGGTTTCGAGGAACTGCAGGTCCGAGCCGCCGGGGTTCGACGTACGGCACAGCACGATCACGCCCTTGCCCTTATGCGCGAGCCACGGCTCGATCGAATCGAAGCCCATATACGGATTGACCGTGACGGCGTCGGCCTTGAAACGCTCGAAGGCTTCGCGCGCGTACTGCTCGGCGGTGCTGCCGATGTCGCCGCGCTTGGCGTCGAGGATCACGGGCAGGCCCGGGTGCTTCTCGTGGATGTGCGCGATCAGCGCTTCGAGTTGGTCTTCGGCGCGGTGCGCGGCGAAGTAGGCGATCTGCGGCTTGAACGAGCACGCGTACGCCGCGGTGGCGTCGACGATCTCGCGGCAAAACTCGAAGATCGCGTCGCTGCGGCCGGCCAGCGCGGCGGGAAACTTCGTGGGCTCAGGGTCGAGGCCCACGCACAACAGCGAGCCGGTGCGCTGCCAGGCGGCGCCGAGGGTCTGGATGAAGGAAGTCATGGTGGTTGCTCGCGGCGAGCCAATAAGGGAAAACGGCGCGTATTTTACCCGCCCCGGAAGATGAGGCCGCGTCGCGGCTCCCGAATCGGCCTGCGCCCGGCGCTTCCGCGAGATGAATCGCCGGGAGAACTGAGCGCGCGTGGCCGACGCGCGCTACGCCCAGCTCACGACCGCCTTACGTCCGTGCGCGCGCGCCCTTGCCGCCTCTCGCGCCCGTGCGGCCGCGCGCGCCGGCCCGGTGCGGGCTGGCTGGCGCGCGCATGTCCATGCGCTCCACGGTGAAGGAAAAGCGCCGCACGAGCCGCTCGCCATGCGCGAGCACGGTCATGCCGTTCGCATCGCCGCCGCCGCGCAGGTTCACCGCGTTGATCGGATGATCGACGGGTTCGAAGCAGAAGAAGTCTGCGCCGGGAGGCGTGTAGAGCACGTAGTAGTCGGTGTTCGCGCAAATCGAAAGCGAGAGCCTGCGACGCTCCCACACTACCGCCGCGCGCCCGCTCCAGCCGCTGAACGCGTGATTGACGAGTTGCGCAGGCAGCGGATAGGCCACGCCGAACTGCCAGGCGGGCGGCGCGGGCACGTGGCGCACCGGCAGCCAGTCCTGGCCCGAGAGCCACAGGCCGCTCGCGGGCGCCGAAAGCTCGGTGCTCGTGTCGCGCGCAAGAAACGGATGCACGCCAAGGCCGAACGGCAGCGCCTCGCGGCCCGTATTCTCCACTTCCAGCGTCATCGCGAGCGTCGCGCCGTCGAGCGCATAGGTGAGCGCTGCACGGTACGAATACGGTTCGCCGTCGCTGCGATCGAGCACGAGGCGCACGTTCTCGCGATCGGCGCTTTCGATGCTCCAGGGCGCGAGCCAGCCGTCGCCGTGAATCGGCAGCGGTTCGCTTGCGCGATTGCGCGGCACTTCGATATCGCGGCCGCCAAAGTGAAAACGCCCTGCGCCGATGCGGTTCGAGTACGGCAGCAGCGGGTAGCACGCAAGTTCGTTCGGGTCCATGCGCGCGCTCACGCGCTCGCACCGGCGAAACACGGGCTCGAACGCGCCTTCGCTGCGCCAGTCGAAACGCGTGATTCCGCCGCCCAGTTGGGGCGCGACGTCGAGCCTCAGATACGCGTTCGCGAGCGTCACGCACGCCACATCGCTCGAACCCGCCGCGCCGATCGCGACCGCCGAAGTGCTCGGCCCCGGCAATACCGGATGCGTGGCAGCTTCGAGCCGCGCGCGGCGTGCGGCGGCTGCTGGTGACACAACCGGTGACACAACCGGTGACACAGACGGAGCGGATGTAGCGGTGGGCGGCACGCTCGCAGCAGCGGCGCCTGCAGAAACGGTGGAACGGGTAGGTCGACGCACAGCGGAATTCGCGACGCTCATAAGATGCTCCTCGAGAGGCATGTTTGATTGCCGCCGCAAAAGGCGGCTCACCGGTGGCCTGTCGACACCGCGCTTGCGCACGGGCCTGTGGCCGCTTCTTGTGTTCGCCCTTCTAGTGGTACTGGCAAAGCCAACTGCACACTATCGATCGACTGCATCTGTTGCCGAACTGCAACGACTGTCCGTCTCTTCATGCCGCCTGCCGCCAGCGGCGACTTGCACGGTTCGCGCGCGCATATCGTCTGATGAAAATCCACGCGCGCCCTTGTGCAAGCGCCTGATACACCGGACTCAAGCGCGCCTGCGCCCCTGAAACCGCGGTTCTTCAAGGCCCTGGCGGCCTATTCGAACCGAAAACACGCCGCCTGCATGCGGCTCGCGCGCGAGGGCCTCCTCCTCCATTTCCTCGCGCGCGCTCGTGACATAAAGCGTGTCCAGAAGCGCACCGCCGAGCGTAACGCAGCTTGGCTGCGCTGTGGGAATCTTTACGCGCTCGGTTTCGACGCCGTCGGCGCCATAACGCACCACGCGCTCGCCGCCCCACTGCGCGTTCCAGAGGCCGCCTTCCGCGTCGACGGTCGAGCCGTCCGGCACGCCGGTGTCGTCGGTGAGCGTGACGAAGGTACGCTCGTTTGCAATCATTCCGTCGGCGCCGTAGTCGCACGCGCGAATCTCGCGCGTGAGCGTATCGGTGTAGTACATCGTCGATCCGTCCGGGCTGAACGCGATGCTGTTCGAGATCGCGGGTGCGGGCAGCGGCAGACGTTCGAGCGTGAGATCGTGGTTCAGACGATAGAAACCGCCGATGGCTTGCCTCGGCGTTCCCTCATACTTCGTGCCGAACACGAAGCGGCCCTGGCGGTCGCAGCGTCCGTCGTTCAGGCGCGTCGGCACGCCGGGTTCGACTTCGACGATGGTTTCGATCGCGCCCGTCTCCAGGTCGAAGAACGCCAGTTGCGAGGCGAGGCCGAGGAGCAGCGTGCGCTCGTCTTCGCACAGCGCGAAGCATGCGAGGCGCTCGGGCATCTCCCACGTGACGTGTTTGGCGCCGGACGCATTGGCGTCGTAGCATTGCAGGCGTTTGCCCGAAATATCGACCCAATAGAGCCGGCCGCTGCGCGCGCACCACGTCGCGCCTTCGCCCAGCTCGCATTTCGCGTGGACGAGCAGTTCCGCCACCACGTCGTCCGCGCTCATGCCCAGCCTCCGTCAACGACGATGTCCTGCGACGTGATCATGCGGCTGTCGTCGGCGGCGAGGAAGAGCGCCATGCGCGCGAGGTCTGCGGGCAGCAGCTCCGCGTCGATGCACTGGCCGCGCTTGATGGACTCGCGGCCTTCGTCGGTGAGCCACAGGCGGCGCTGCTTCTCAGTCATCACCCAGCCCGGCACGAGCGAATTGACGCGGATGCCGTACGGGCCGAGGTCTCTCGCGAGACCGCGCGTGAGACCCTGCACCGCCGACTTGCTCATCGTGTAGACCGGCATTTCCGACTGCTTGAGCATCCAGCTGATCGAGCCCAGATTGATGATCGAGCCCGCGCGTGCGGCCTTCATGTCCTCCGCCACGGCCTGCGCGGCGAACAGCTGATGCCGCAGGTTCACGGCCACGCCAGCGTCGAACGACTCGGGCGTGACTTCGGCCAGCGTATGGCGTTTGTCGTTGGCCGCGTTGTTCACGAGCACTTCGATTGGTCCGAGCGCCGCCTTCACATCGGTGATGGCGGCGCGCAGCGCCGAAATATCGGTGAGATCGACATTGGCGAAGAGCGGCTTGTGGCGCGAATCGCCGAGTTCGTCGGCGAGCGCCTGGCCTGCGCTCGCGTCGATGTCGAAGAACGCCACGCGCGCGCCCTGCGCGGCGAAGTGCTCGACGAACGACGCGCCGATGCCGGTCGCGCCCCCCGTGATTAGCACCACCCGGTCGGTCAGGCTCGGATAGCGCGCGTAGTTTTCGTGCGCGTGGCGCGTGAGCGCGTTAGCGGGCGAATTTGCGTTGAGCGACATCGTTTTGGTTTCCTTATGAAACTGTCAGCAAACTCAATCGCGTGCGCCGCGGTTCTTGAGCTGGTCGAGCAGCACCGCCGCGAGCAGGATCGCGCCGCGCACGAGGTACTGGTAGAACGCGTCGATGTTGAGCAGGTTCATGACGTTCTCGACCGTGCCCATGATCAGCACGCCGATCACCACACCCGAGATCGTCGCGCGGCCGCCCAGCAGCGAGACGCCGCCCAGCACGCACGCTGAGATCACGTTCAGCTCGAAGCCTTCGGCCGCATTCGGCTGGCCCGACGTGATACGCGAGGCGAGAATCACGCCCGCGAGCGCCGTGACCGCGCCCTGGATCAGGAAAATCCATACACGCGTGCGCTCGACCTTGATACCGGCGAGACGCGACGCTTCCGGATTGCCGCCGATGGCGAGCGTATTGCGCCCGTACACCGTCTGGTTGAGCATTACCCCGAACACGATGAAACAGATGAGCGTGACCCAGATCGGCAGTTGCACGCCGAAAAGCGAGGCCGTGCCCATGGCGATGAACGTGTCCGACGACACACCCACGGCCTGGCCGTGCGAGACGATGAAGCCGAGGCCGCGCACGATTTCCATCGTGGCGAGCGTGGTGATCAGCGCGTTGATGCGCAGATACGCGATCACCGCGCCGTTCACGAAGCCGATCGTGGCACCCGCCGCAACGGCCGCGACGATAGCGAGGAACGTGTTGTTCGTCGCGTTGAGCACCATCGCACAGAGCACGCCCGCGAATGCGACGATCGAGCCCACGGAAAGGTCGAAGTCGCGCGAGGCGAGACAGAACATCATCGTGCAGGCCACCATGCCGATCTGCGAGACCGACAGTGCGAGGCCGAGCATGTTCTCGATCGAGAAGAAGTGATCGACGGTCAGCGACATCACGATGAACATGATCGCGAAGATCACGATCAGGCTGTACTCGGTGATCTGCTGCCACCACTTCTGCTTGTCGGTGGGACTCGGAATCAGTGCGTCGGCGACGCTCTTGGCGGCGCTGTTGGCAGACTCCGCCGCCAGGTTTTCTCTTGCTTGCATTTCAGTCACTCCTCCCCGTCCACTCATGCGGCCCTGGCCTGCGTGCGCTTGGGCAGCGCGAGGTCAAGCACCGCGTGTTCGCTCGCCGCGCTGCGCGGCAACTCGCCCGATATACGGCCTTCGCGCATCACCACGATGCGATCCGACACGCCGAGCACTTCCGGCAACTCCGACGACACCATCACGATCGCGCAGCCGCGCGCGGCGAGCTGATAGATCACGTTGTAGATTTCATGCTTCGCGCCGACGTCGATGCCGCGCGTCGGTTCGTCGAGAATCACGACCTTCAGGTCGGGCTCGGCGAGCCAGCGCGAAAGAATCGCTTTCTGCTGGTTGCCACCCGAGAGAAAGCGGATTTTCTGGCGGCGGCTCGGCGTCTTGATCTTCAGCAGCTTGATGAAGCGGTCCGCCGTTTCCGCTTCTTTCTTGCGGTCGAGGAACATGCCCGCACGCAGAAAGTGCCGACGGCAACTGATGTTGATGTTCTCCGAAACCGTCGCCATCGCAACGATGCCCTGCTCCTTGCGGTCTTCCGGGCACAGCACGATGCCGTGGCGAATCGCGTCGCTTGCGCTCTTTACGCGAATGGTCTTGCCGTCCAGCTCGATCTCGCCCGCGCGCCGCTTGTGCGTACCGTAGATGAGCTGCATCAGCTCGCTGCGCCCCGCGCCCACGAGCCCGAAGAAACCGACGATCTCGCCTGCCTTCACCTCGAAGCTCGCCGCCTCGTTGAGCGGATGCCCTTCCACGCCGCGCACGGCGAAGCGCACGCCGCCGTGCTCGCGCGGCGAATAGTTGTAGATGTCGCTGATTTCGCGGCCCACCATTTCGGCCACGAGCGTTTCGCGCTTCACCTCTTCGAGCTTCTCGTGCGAGGCGACCTTGCGGCCGTCGCGGAAGATCGTGCAGGCATTGCACAGCTCGTAGATCTCGTCCATGCGGTGCGAGATGTAGATGAGCGCGCGATTGTCGGCGCGCAGCTCGCGCACGAGCTTGAACAGCACCTCGGTCTCGCGGTGCGAGAGCGAACTGGTCGGCTCGTCGAGCGCGATCACGCGCGCGTTGCGCAGCAGCGCCTTGCAGATTTCCACCATCTGGCGCTGCGCGATGGAGAGCTTGCGCAGTTTCGCGGCCGGATCGAGATCCACGCCCATCGCAGCAAGACGTTCGCGCACGAACTTGCGCGCCTCGCCGCGCTTCACCCAGCCGAGCGCATTGGGCAACGCGCCGAGCAGCAAGTTTTCCGCGACGGTCAGGTCAGGCACGTACTGCAGTTCCTGGTGAATCACCGCGATGCCCGCGCCAATCGAGGCCGCCGCATCGGAGAAGTGCACGTCGTTGCCGTCCATCAGGATGCGGCCGGAATCGGGCTGATACTCGCCGCCGAGAATCTTGAGGAGCGTGGACTTGCCCGCCCCGTTCTCGCCCATGAGGCCATGCACTTCGCCTGCGTTCACCTCGAACGACACGCCGTCGAGCGCACGCACGCCTGGGAACACCTTGCCGATATTGTCAAAACGCAGTGTCGCTGACACTTCGGTTTCCTCTCATTCGATACGCCGCGGGCGCGGCCTTCGCCCTTCATACCCGTCGGCCTTGCCGGCCGCCCCGCAGCGGGAAACACCCTGAACCACTTCTATCCAGCGCTTACTTCGAAGCGAGACCCATCTGCTGACGCACGCTCTCCACGTTGTCGCGCGTGGCCAGCATGCCGGTCGTCAGCGTGAGCAGCGGCGGCTCCTTGCCTTGCGTGATCCACGTGTACATCAGGTCCGACGTTTCCTCGCCGTGGCGCTTCGGGCTGATGATGACGGTACCGTAGAAGCCAGTCGGCTGCGGCTTCTTGAACTCGTTGAGCGCCGAGTCCGAGCCGCCGATGCCGATGCCGATCATGTTGTCGGCCTTGAAGCCACGGCCTTCCGCCGCGCGCACCGTGCCGAGCACGGCTTCGTCGTTCAGGCCGTAGGCCACCCAGTGCTTGTACCGCGGGTTCTTCGTGAGCGCGATGTTGGCGGCGTTGAAGGCGTTTTCCGTGTCCGTCTTGGCCTGCGGCGCGGCAATGATGTTCGCCTTCGGGAAGCCCGCGGCCACGAGCGCGTCGGTCGCGCCGCTCGTACGGTCATGCGCCGTCGGCAGCTGCTCGTAGGTCACGTCGATGGCGCCGACGTCCTTCATGTCCCAGCCGCGCTTCTTGATTTCGGCGGCGATGCCGTCACCCACCTGCTTGCCGATGTTGTACGCCGAGATGCCCATGTGCGGCACCGACTCGATCGGCTTGCCCGCGCCATCCACGAGGCGGTCGTCCACCGTCATCATCTTGAGGTTGTCGGCCTTGGCTTTGGCAACGATGCCCGGTCCGAGCTTCACGTCAGGCGTGCAGATGATGAAGCCCTGTGCCTTTTGTGCGGCCAGGTTGTCGATCGCGCTCATCACCTTCTCACCCGAGGGCGCGCCGATCTTTACCAGCGTGAAGCCCTTTTCCTTCGCGGCCGTTTCCGCGAACTTCCATTCGTCCTGGAACCACGGCTCTTCGGGCTGCTTCACGAGGAAGCCGATCTTCACCTGGTCGGCGGCCTGCGCGACGGGCGCTTGCGCGAACATGGCAGTGGCGGCTGCAGCCACCAGCGTCAGAAAGATGCGTCGTTGCATGTTGCTAGTCTCCTGTCTTCTTCAGTCACGGGAAGGGTATCGGCCGCCTCTTCTTTTACCCGCCGATGCGCGCGGCCAGCGCTCCGGCGGATTCCTGCGTATTCGTTCTAACCTCGCGTTCCTTCGTGCTGCGAATTACTTTTTCAACGCCCTCATTCGTGATGGAGCGCCGTGCGGCCGCCATCTATCGTGATACAGCTCGCGTTGATGAACGGCGCTTCGTCCGAGCCGAGGAATACCGCCGTCATCGCGACTTCCTCCGGGCGGCCAATGCGCTTCATCGGCGGCAACTCGAGCGTGGCCTTGCGCGCCGCTTCCGGATCGGGCTGCGCGTTCCACCAGTCGTGCGTGAGCTGCGTTTCGATGTAACCCGGCGCGATCGCGTTCACGCGCACGTTCTTCGGCGCGTACTCGATGCCGAGCGCACGCGTGAGCCCGATTACGCCGTGCTTCGCCACCGGGTACGGGAAGCAGCCCGGAATGATCTGGAATGCGTGCGTCGAAGCGATGTTGATGATGCTGCCCGCGCGGCGCTCCACCATGCCCGGCAGCACCACGCGGCAGCCGTTCCACACGCCGTCCAGATCGACGGCGAAGCAGCGGCGCCAGTCGTCGTCGGTCATCGTCAGCGGGTCGGCGAACACGTTGATGCCGGCATTGTTCACGAGCACGTCGACCGGGCCGAAGGCGCGTTGCGCTTCTTCCACGGCGGCGCGCAGCGAGGCGGGCTGCGTCACGTCGGTTTGGACGGCGAGCGTTCGCGCGCCTTCGCATGCGTTCGCAATCTCGCGCGCCGTCGCAACGGCCGTCGCGCCGTCCAGTTCCGCGAGCACGACGGCGGCGCCCTCGGCCGCGAACGCGCGCGCGATCGCCGCGCCGATGCCGCGTCCGGCGCCGGTTACGAGCGCGACCTTGCCCGCGAGGCGATTCACTTCTGCGCTCCTTGCACAGCTTTCCAGCCTTCGATGAAGGCCAGCGCGTTCGCGCGCGTGGCCGCCGCGTCCTGACCGGGCTTGTAGAGCGCGGAGCCGAGGCCGAAGCCGCTCGCGCCCGCGGCCAGCTGCGGGCCCATGTTGTCCGGCTTCACGCCGCCCACGGGCAGCAGGGGCACGATCGGCGGAATCACGGCGCGCCATGCCTTCGTGACGGCGGGCCCGAGCTGCTCGGCGGGGAACATCTTGAGCGCGTCGGCGCCGTGCTTGAGCGCCGCGAAGGCTTCGGTCGGCGTGGCGACGCCGGGCACGCACGCGAGGCCCTGGAGCTTGGCGGCGAGGATCACGTCGGTGTCGGCGTGCGGCATCACGATCAGTTTGCCGCCCGCTTCGCGCACGTCGCGCACGCGCTCAGTGGTGAGTACGGTGCCCGCGCCGATCATCGCGTCGTCGGGCAGCGCCTGGCGCAATGCCGCGATGCTGTCGAGCGGCTGCGGCGAATTGAGCGGCACTTCGATCATCCGGAAGCCCGCGTCGTAGAGCGCGCGGCCATGCTCGGCGGCCTCGGCGGGCTTGATGCCGCGCACGATCGCGACCATGCCGCACGCGCCGAACGCGGCGACGAAGCCGGCGTGTGGCGTGTACGGGGCGGGCAGGTTCAGTTCGGGTTCCATGTCGGCTTCCTGTTGCTTGGCTTCGTGTCTGGTTCGGTTCAGCGGGTTTGCAGCGGGTTCGCAGCGGGTTCGGTTGATCGGCACGCGTTTAGCGCGGCGCGACGAGCCCGGCCTGCACGGCGATGCGCCAAAGCCCGTGTTCGGTCGCCTGACGCACGAGATGCGCGCCGCTGCATCCGAATGCGGCAAGCGCCATGCGGTAACGCTCGCACAGCGCCTCGGCGCCGATCAGCTGCGGCGCGCAGCCGGCGAGCGCCACGTCGCGCCGCGCCAGCGCCGCTTCGAGGCCCGCCAGCTCGTGCCCGATCACGAGGCCCGAGAGATAGTCGGGCTGCTCGTCGGCGGCGAGCTGGGCCGTGAGGCCGAGCGTGCGCGTGCTGAACGCCGTGGCCAGCAGTCCGACGCAGCCCTGCTCGCGCGCCACGCCCACGCCGCGCAGGAACGCTGCGGTGTCGGGCTCGACGGGATGCTTCATCGTGCGGCCGAGGATCGTATGCGCGCACAGCGCCGCGTAGACCTCGCCCGTCATGAAGGTATAGAAGCGCGCGATGCGCTCGCCCTCCACCACTACCCATTTCGCGTGGGTGCCGGGCAGTCCGACGAGCGCCGTTTGCGGCTCAGACTCGTCGCCCGTTGCCCCAAGCGCGCCAAAAATTTGCGTTTCCTCGCCGCGCATCACGTTGGGCAGCGCACCCGGCTCCAGCACGCCCGGCACCACGGCGACTTCGGCGCCGCACGCGGCGCTCACGCGCACGATGCCGGCCACCAGCGCCTGGGCGCTCGCGGGCGTTTCGACGTAAGGCGCCTGCACCCAGCCCTGGGCGCTGCCGACCATCCCCGCGGCCAGCACCGGCAGCGAGGGCGTTTGCGCGAGCCACACGCCGCACGCTTCGTCGAAGGCGGCGTCGAAGCCGCCTTCTTCGGCGGGCACGGGCAGGTTCATGATCCCCGCCGTCGAAACACGCGTGGCGATCACCTTGCCCGCCGCATCGAACAGATACGCGCGCAGCGAGGTCGTGCCCCAGTCGAGCGCGATGAGCGCGGCTTCGCGAGCGATCGCGCCGTCCCCGGCGTCGATGGCCGCGCCGCTTACAGGCTTCCCGCGCGCTTTCATCGACGAATCCTGCGCGTGGTGGGCTGCGGCGCACGCCAGCCGAGTTCCTGCGAAATCGCACGCGCCTCGCGCTGCACGACTGGAATCAGTTCGTCCATGCGCTCGAGCGGCATGTAGGGAATCGTGCTCGCCACCGAAAGCGCCGCCACGATCGCACCAGAAGCGTCGCGCACGGGCGCCGCCACGCAGCGGATCGAAATTTCGTTCTCCTCCAGATCGAACGTGTACCCGCCCGCCGCGTAAGTCGCCATGCGCTTGAGGAAGGTATCGGGTTCGAGGCTGTGATCGGGACGGAAGCTCACGCCCGCGAGCGTGCGGCGCGACGCGTCGAACAGGTCGCGCCACGATTGCGGCGCGAGGTCGAGCATCATCGCCTTGCCGATGCCCGTGGACGCGAGCGGCATGCGGTGCCCCACGCGCGAGCGCATTTCGAGGCCCCGCTGGCCGGGAATCTTGTCGATGTACAGCACGTCGTCGCCGTCGCGCACGCCGAGGTGGATCGTGTCGAGCGTTTCGTCGGCGAGCGCCTGCAGATGCGGCCGCGCAACGGCCGTGAGCGGCATCTGCTCGAGCGCGATGGTGCCGAGTTCGATGAGCTTCGGCCCGAGCAGGTAGCCGCCCTGCACCTGGCGCAGGTAGCGCGCCTGCACGAGGCTCGAAACGAGACGGTGCGTGGTGCTGCGCGTCGTGCCGAGCACCGCGCCGAACGAGCGCAGGTCGCGCACGCCGGCGGCGGCCGCTTCGAGGATCGCGAGGCCGCGCAGGAGCGTCTGGGTGCCGGCCTGCTGCATCGAGCCGTCGAGCAACGTGCTCGCGACGCCGATTTCATCGGCGGCGGGGCGGGCTTTGGGCTGCGCTTGCGCGGAGGTTGCCGCGGCGTTTTGCACGGGCGCGGCCTCGTCGGGGAGATTCGCGGCGAGTGTGGAAGACATCGCTTTGTTCATGGCGAGGGCGATGAAAGGAGACGATCGAAAGGCGCGTGCCGTCAGGCGGCGCGCGAACCGTGCTTCGGGAGACGGCCCGGCGCGTGGGCGGCCGGAACTCGGACAGGTAGCGGCGGGCGGCGCGTGGCCGCGCAAAGCGCTGGCTGAAGCATGGCGAACGTCTCCTTTGCGGTCCGGTTCGCTCCGCGTCTTGCGCGTGCGCCGGATTTATCTGGGTCTGCCGACGATGTTTGCCGCGCGGTGCAGTCGCGGCTTATCGGATGGACTGGATTGTAGGCAGGTTTTTTCGAGTTCTCCAATATGTGATTGGGTCGCTCATATATTGGGAAAATCGACGAACACGAGGGCGATCTGCCGAATGGCTAATTAGGGACGGAAATGGACGCAGTGCTGCCCCGCCCATGGAGGTCAAGCTTCGCATTACCGCCGCCACCCAGTGCGACGGCAGCACGCAAGAAAAAACGGCTGCCGGGATGACTCCGACAGCCGTTTTGCGCCACACTCGATGAGGCTTTCGCGTATCGCCAGAAGGCGCGCCCTTAGTTCCCGGCCGGCGCCTTGTAAGCCACGCAGTCGACTTCGACCTTGCAGTCCACCACCATGCTCGATTGCACGCAGGCGCGTGCCGGCGGATGCTCGCCGAAGTACTCGCGGAACACCTTGTTGAACGAGGTGAAGTCGCGCGCGTCGTCGAGCCACACGCCGCAGCGCACCACGTGCTCCGCGCCATAGCCCGCTTCCTTCAGGATCGCGAAAAGATTCTGGATGGCCTTGTGCGACTGCTCGACGATCCCGCCGTTGATCACCTCGCCGCCTTCCATCGGCGTTTGGCCCGAGACGTACAGCCAGCCATCGGCTTCCACGGCGCGCGCGAACGGCAGATGTTGTCCGCCCTGGCCCTTGCCGCCTTCCGCTCCAATTCGTTTCATCGTTTGCTCCTTTGAGATCGTGCGGCGCGCGCGGCTTTTTGGGCCACGTGCGCCGGGGTTCGAAATTCGATAGATAAAGCCTGTTTAAAAGTCCGTCGCCTCGGCCTGCGCCTCGCGTTTGCCGCGCGCGACGAAATGGCCCGCGCGCTCGCCCGTGGGCTGCCCGTCGCGGTACGAAAGCACGCCATTCACCCACACTGCGTCGATGCCCTCCGCCACCTGCTGCGGCTTCTCGAACGTCGCCGCGTCGCGCACGCGGGCGGGGTCGAACAGCACGAGGTCGGCGTGCCAGCCCACATGCACCTCACCGCGCTGCGAAAGACCGAAGCGCCGCGCCGACAGGCCCGTCATCTTGCGCACCGCTTCTTCGAGCGGCAGCAACGCCGCGTCGCGTGCGTAGTGCCCGAGCACGCGCGGAAACGCGCCCCACAGGCGCGGATGCGGCAGCGGATCGTTGGGCAGTCCATCCGAGCCGACCATCGTGGCCGGATGCGAAAGAATGCGGCGCACGTCGTCTTCGGACATGTTGTGGTACACGGCGCCCGCCGGCTGCAGACGCTTGCCCGCTTCCTGCTGCGACACGCCCCACTCGGCCGCGATGTCCTTGATGAGCTTGCCCGCCTGCTCCGGGTGCGGCGTGGACCACGTGATCGTGATGTCGATGTCGCCCGTCACCTGCTTGAGATCCAGCGTCGAAGAGCTGCGGCTATACGGATAGCAGTCGCAACCGACCGGCTGATACTTGCGCGCGCTTTCGAGCGACGCGAGCACCTCCGTGCTGCGCCCCCAGTTGGAGGGGCCCGCGCACTTCAGATGCGAAATCACCACCGGCACGCGCGCATGCTGGCCGATGTGGTACGCCTCGTTCATCGCTTCGAGAATCGCGTCGAACTCCGTGCGCATATGCGTCGTGTAGAGCGCGCCGGCGGCGGCAAGCGGCTGGGCAAGCGAGGCGACCTCTTCGGTCGATGCCTCGAACGCCGAACTGTACGCGAGGCCCGTGGAAAGGCCGAGCGCGCCGTGCGCGAGCGCGTCTTCGAGTTGCGCGCGCATGGCCGCGATCTCGTCGCCGGTGGCGGCGCGCTTCAGGTCGTTCATGTGGTTGTTGCGCAGGGCCGTATGGCCGATCAGCGCGCCCACGTTCACGGCAGGCCGCGCTGCGTTGACCGCGTCGACGTACGCGGTGAAAGTCGGGTAGCTGAACGCGTCGCGCTCGCCGAGCAGGTTCATCGGGTCTGGCGGATCGCCCTTGAGCGTCACCGGCGACGCGCTGATCCCGCAGTTGCCGACCACCACCGTCGTCACACCCTGGCTGATCTTGGGCAGCATTTGCGGCGCGCGGATCACGTGCGTATCGTCGTGCGTATGGACGTCGATGAAACCCGGCGCGAGCGCGCGCCCGTTGGCCTCGATCACCTCTTCCGCGAGCCAGTTCGACAGATTGCCGATTGCGACGATGCGTCCGTCGCGCAGCGCCACGTCGCGCTCGACGGGCGGCGCGCCGGTACCGTCGTAAAGCATGGCGCCGACGATCAGCGTGTCGGCGGCTTCGGGGTGCGAATGCATACGCGTCTCCTCAGGATGGCTCTTAGTCACCGAGCGGCTGGCGTTCGCCGCCGCCGCGATGCGCGTCCAGCGTGTGCTTCATGCGGCGCAGCAACTCGCGGCTTTCTTCGGGTTGCGCGAGCGCCAGCTCGGTCACGAGCACGTCGAGTGCCATCATCATCGCGTAACGTGACGACGACGGCTTGTAGATGAAATCGGTCTCGCTCGCGACGATCGGCACGAGCCAGTCGGCGAGCGCGGCGAGCGGCGAAGCCGGCGCGGTGAGCGCGACGAGCTTCGCGCCGTAATCGCGCGCGATGCGGCACGCGTCGACGAGTTCGGGCACGCGCCCTGTTACGGAAAGCGCGACGACCACGTCTTCGGGCGAGAGCGTGCTCGCCACCATGCGCTGCAGCAAGCTGTCCTGGTACGAAGCCACCGGACGGCCCAGGCGCACGAGGCGAAAGCGCATTTCGTCGGCGAGCGCGCTCGAGCCGCCACCCATGCCGAACACGTAGATCATGCGGGCCTGCGCCAGTGTCGCGGCGGCCTGCGCTAACGGCGCCTGGCAAAGCAGCTCGTGGTTGCGCGCGAGCGCCGTGTGAATTTCGTCGTAGACGCGCGTGGCGAGCGGTTCGGCTTCGCCATTGGCATTGGCATTGGCGGCGCGCGGCTTGCCCTCGCCTTCGGAAGCGCCGGCGGCCCCGCCGCGCAGGAAGCGGTCGCCCACGGCGGCCGCCTGGGCGAGCCTCAGCTTGAGTTCGCGCACGTCGTGGCAGCCCACCGCCTTCGCAAAGCGCGTAACGGAGGCAACGCTCACGCCCGCGCGCTGCGCCAGCTCGCCGATGCTCGCGCGCGCGGCGCGGGCAAGATCGTCGAGAATCAGCGCGGCCACGTCGCGCTCGGCCGGACGCAATTCGGGCACGCTTTGCGCAATACGCGCGACGATGTCGAAGCGGGCCGGATCGGCGGCGGTGTTCATTGCAGGGAGTCTGTTAATAAATAACAATTCACGAAGCGATGTTACTTTGTGTACTATCTCCGAGTCAACGCTGGTTCGTAAGACTCCGGCGCAGCTGGGACGCATGAAGCATATGGAGCGAAGGGAAATGAAAGTTACAAACTATCAGAGCGCAACGATCGACCCGAACAGCAAGGGCCTTGGCAACGTACCGGGCGCGAGCGTGCCGCTCGGGGACGCAGGGCGCCTCGAATGGAATTTACTCGAAGAAGACGTGAGCCTGCCCGCTGCGGTGCTTTACGCCGACCGCGTCGAGCACAACCTCAAGTGGATGCAGGACTTCGTCACGCGCTATGGCGTGAAGCTCGCCCCGCACGGCAAGACGACGATGGCGCCGCAGCTCTTTCGCCGCCAGATCGAAACAGGCGCGTGGGGCATCACGCTCGCCACGGCGCACCAGACGCGCGCCGCCTACCGCGGCGGCATTTCGCGCGTACTGATGGCGAACCAGCTCGTAGGCCGCCGCAACATGGCGATCATCGCCGAGCTGCTCAGCGACGCGAGCTTCGAGTTTTTCTGCCTCGTCGATTCGGTGGAAGGCGTGGAGCACCTGGGCGAGTTCTTCCGCGCGTCGGGCCGCACGCTGCAGGTGCTGCTCGAACTGGGCGTGCCGCGCGGCCGCACGGGCGTGCGCGACGCCGACACGCGCAACGCCGTGCTCGCGGCGATCGCGCGCTATCCCGACTCGCTCAAGCTGGCGGGCGTGGAAATCTACGAGGGCATCCTCAAGGAAGAAAGCGAAGTACGCACTTTCCTGCGCGACGCGCTGAACGTCACCCAGGAACTGGCCGCCGCCGGTCGCTTCGCGCGCACGCCCGCGCTGCTTTCGGGCGCGGGCTCGGCCTGGTACGACATCGTCGCGGAAGAGTTCGCGCCGGCCACGCAGGCAGGCACGATCGACGTGGTGCTGCGCCCCGGCTGCTACGTGACGCACGACGTGGGCGTCTACAAGCAGGCTCAGTCGCAGATCCTCACGCGCAACCCCGTGGCGCGCGAGATGGGCGTGGCGCTCCTGCCGGCGCTGCAGCTTTGGGCCTACGTCCAGTCGATTCCGGAGCCTGGCCGCGCCATCATCGGCTTCGGCAAGCGCGACGCCGCATTCGACGCGGGCTTTCCTGAGCCGTCGCGCCACTATCGCCCCGCGAATGGCGGCGTGCCGCGCGAAGTGGCGGCAAGCGAAGGCTGGGAAGTGTTCCAGATGATGGATCAGCACGCCTACCTGAAGATTCCGGCGGGCGCGGACCTCAAGGTCGGCGACATGATCGCGTTCGACATCTCGCACCCCTGCCTCACGTTCGACAAGTGGCGTCAGGTGCTGATGGTCGATGCGAAATATCGCGTGACGGAAGTGATCGAGACGTTCTTCTGAGCGCAGCGTGCATCGGTGCAGGCTCAACCTGCTTCGGGCTCGGCCTCCTGAGCCCGCGCGAGCGCCGCCGC
This sequence comes from Paraburkholderia sp. CNPSo 3076, assembly GCF_026343935.1. Classification (NCBI taxonomy): domain Bacteria; kingdom Pseudomonadati; phylum Pseudomonadota; class Betaproteobacteria; order Burkholderiales; family Burkholderiaceae; genus Paraburkholderia; species Paraburkholderia sp. CNPSo 3076. The sequence goes on from NZ_JAPMAL010000016.1 coordinate 67,149, forward strand.
CGTGGCCGCCTCGCCGATGCGCGCCTCCATCATCCCCAACGCGCCCGACAGCGCCGCGAGCACGTCATCGGGCAGCGACATCGTCACGTTCAGGAACGCGTTGCGGCGCGGCAGGCCCTCTTCGATCACGGCACGGCCGGCGCCGGTCAGCGTCACGTTGGTGATGCGGTTGTCGCGCTCGTCGGCGCGGCGCGCGATCCAGCCGAGCGCCTCCAGCGCCTTCAGTTGGCGCGTGAGCGCGCCCGGGTCCACCCGCAGCCGCTCGACGAGCCGCTTTTGCGACGACTCGCCGTCCTGCTCGTAAAGCGCCAGCAGAATACGCCAGCGCGGCAGCGGATGGCCGACCTGCGCCTCGAACGCCGACATGAACGTCCGGTAGGTCCGTCCAAACTGCTGCACGATGGCGATGCGATCCTGAATTTCCATGCTTTGTTTTCCTGCCGGCTTGATTGCCGCGCGTTTGCCGGTGTCCGTGCCGGTACCCGCCAGGGGCGGAACGTCTCAATCCGCGTGAATCACGGGTTCCACCTTGCGCTGCAGCTTGACCGGCGGCACACGCCGGGTTTGCCAGATCGACACCACCGCGATCGCCGCCGCCACGGCAATGCCCAGGTGAATCGCGCCCACCAGCGCCTCGCGCGCGGCTTCGAGCAGCGGCGCGCCATTATGCCCGGCGTGTGCCAGATCGGCGATCAGCGAAGCCTGCGCGTCCCGGTTGATGAGGATCTGCGGGTCGGCGAGTTGCGGCAGCCAGTGCGTGGCGTGATCGGCGTCCAGTGCGCGTTGCACGCCGCTCGAATAAAGCTGCGTGACCATCGTGCCGGTGAGCGCCGTGCCGATCATGCCGCCGATCATCCGCAGCGACTGCAACAGCGCTGTGGCGATGCCCAGATGCTCGCGCCCCGCAGTCTGCTGCGCGAACACGGTGAGGTTCGGCATGACGAAGCCAAGGCCGATGCCGGCCACGATCATGAACGCCATGAGCAGGCCGCGCGGTGTGCTGCGCGTGGCGAGCGCCACGGCGAAGCAGGCCACCGCGAGCATTGCGAAGCCGATATAGAGCATCAGGTTCGGATTGCGGATGCGCGAGACGATGCGCCCGTTCGCGATACTGCCGATCGTGATGAACACCACGAGTGGGGTGATGACGACGCCCGCTTCCTTCGGCGTCATGCCGAAGCCGCCCTGGAACAGGAGCGGCGCGTAAAACAGCAGCGAAAACATCGTGAAGCCGCCCAGCACGGCGAGCGTGAAGAGTGCATTCAGACTCGCGTTGCGGAACATGTCGACGGGCAGGATGGCCTGCGGGCAGCGCCGCTCCCATTGCCAGAGCGCCCAGCCGGCCGCCAGCGCGAGGGCGAGCAGGCCGATGGCCGAAGCGCTGAGACCGTGCCCCGGCAGACGCTCCACGAAAAGCTGCAGGCTGCCGAGCGCGACCGCGATGAGGAGCGCACCCGGCCAGTCGAGCCGCATGCGCGCCTCGTGTGCGACGTGGCGCAGATGCGGCAGATACTTCCAGACGAAAAACAGCGAAAGCAGGCCAACGGGCAGATTCACGTAAAACACGGAACGCCAGCCGTAGTACTGCGTGAGAAAGCCGCCGAGCGACGGCCCGACCGCATTGGCGATACCGAACGCAGAACTCATGAGCACCTGCCAGCGCAGGCGCACGACCGAATCGGGGAAGAGGTCGGGAATGCAGGCGAACGCCGTGCCGACCAGCATGCCGCCGCCGATGCCTTGCAGCCCGCGCGCGATCACAAGGAACAGCATGCTGTTGGCCGCGCCGCACAGCACGGAAGCGGCGGTGAAGACGACGATCGACGCGATCACGAACGGCTTGCGCCCGTAATAGTCGCCGAGCCGCCCGAAAATGGGGACGGTGATGACCGAAGTGAGCAGATAGGACGTGGCGACCCACGCGTAAAGCTCGAAGCCGCGCAGTTCGGAGACGATGGTCGGCAGCGCGGTGCCGACGACGGTCTGGTCGAGCGCGACGAGCATCGTCACGAACGAGACGCCGAGCATCGCGAGCAGCGACTCCCGGAACGGCAGAACCTGCCCGCTCGAATGTTGGGCAGCAGTATGAACGGCCATTTTTTGATCCAGCAACGATTGACGCGTCAAGGATTGGTCATCATAGCACGGCGCGATCCACTACACTGGGGCGTCGAACGGCGGCGATGCCCCGTCGTCGTTGCTGAAAATCCGGGAGCGCAATGGAACACACAACCGAACCCACAGCCGCAGATCCGGCCCGCGCGGTCGCCGCCGCGGCCTTCACCGAGACCGATCTCGAAGCGCTGCGGCGCGCCAAACATCAGCTCGAAACGCCGCCGCTCGGCATGAAGCTCGCGGCGATCGTGGGGGCGCCGGTGGAAAAGTTGATCGCGCGGCTACCCGGCGTCGCGAACGACAAGGTGACCGACGCGACGCAAACCGCGCTGCGCAAGTGTCTGCAGCTCGCGCTGAAGACGCTCGGCAAGCAAGGCGCCCTCTCCACGGCCGAACCGCGCACGAGCACGAAGCCGAGCAACCTGCTGCACAAGTTCGCGGTGGCGACCACGGGCGCGGCGGGCGGCGCGTTCGGCCTGTTCGCGCTGCCGGTCGAGTTGCCCGTCACGACCACACTGATGTTTCGCTCGATTTGTGACATCGCGCGCAGCGAAGGCGAGAATCTCGCCAGCACCGACACGCAGCTGCAATGTCTGACCGTGTTCGGCATGGGCGGCCGCTCGGCCGCCGACGACGAAGCCGACTTCGGCTATTTCATCGTGCGCGGCGCGCTCGCGAAGGCGGTATCGACGGCGTCGTCGGAAATGGCGACGAAGGGCTTCGCCGCCCACGGCTCAACGGCGCTCCTCAAGCTCATGCAGACCGTGGCCGCGCGCTTCTCCGTGCAGGTGAGCGAGCAGGTCGCGGCGAAATCGATACCGGCCATCGGCGCGGTGCTCGGCGCCATGGTCAACACCGTGTTCATCGACCATTTCCAGCAAGTGGCGCATGGGCACTTCACTGTGCGCCAGCTCGAGCGCCGCTACGGCGAAGCCGCCGTGCACGCGGCCTATGACGCGATCGACGTCTCACTCGATTGAGGCGGCTGCGGTTTCTCGTCGCCGCGCGCCGGCACAGAGGTCACGCGGCGCACGAAGCTCGCGGCGACGTCGAGCGTGCGGCGCGCTTCGGGCATGAACGGCGCATAGATCGGCCAGATGTGCGGCATGCCGCTGGCGATCTCGCACTCCACCGCCACGCCGGCGGCGCGCGCGCGCTCGGCGACGCGGCGCGTGTCGTCGAGCAGCGTTTCGGAGCTGCCCACGAAAAGGCTGAGCGGCGGCAAGCCGCGAAAGTCGGCATAGAGCGGCGACACGTAGGGATCGGTCGCACTGGCCGCGCCGAGGTAAAACGGCGCGATGCGCGCGAATACCGCGCCGCTGAACATGGGATCGCGCCCGTCGTTCTCGCGTATCGAAGCGCCCGTCGCCGCAAGATCGGTCCAGGGTGAAAAGAGCACGGCGCCGGCAGGGAGCGCGTCGCCTGCGTCGCGCAAGGCGACGAGCGTCGCAAGCGCAAGCCCGCCGCCCGCCGAATCGCCGCCAATCACGATCGAGCCGGCCTGCGTTCCTTTTGCCAGCAATTGGCGATACGCGGCCAGTGCGTCGTCGAGCGCGGCGGGAAACGGATGCTCGGGCGCGAGGCGATAGTCGAGCGAGAAGACATCGGCGCCGGCGCGCTTGCCCAGACCAAACGAAATCGCGCGCTGCGAGCGCGGCGAGCAGAAGTAATACCCGCCGCCATGCAGATAAAGGAGCGTGCGCTGCGCGGGCGAGCGCTCGCGGATGAGCCACTCGCCGCGCATCGGGATATCGGCAGCGTCGTACTGTTCGCGCAAGCGCCAGCCGCTCGGCACGCCCGGCGTCCAGATGCGCCTCGCCGTCAGCATGCGCACACGTGCGACGTTGATCGACTTGCGCGTTTGCGGCAGAAAAGTGCGGCGCAAGAACCTGCAGATCAGCCTGCTTTGCCAGCTCATCGGCTCAGTCCTCCGCAGCACTCAAACTGGGCTCAACTAGCACTCAGCGGCGGTCAATCGATATCGTCCCGCAATCAGACTTCGATTGCGGGAACGCGCGGCGCGCGCAGTACGGCGAGTGAGGCGAACAATCGAGCGCCGGTCAATTGGCGGGCAGCACCTGGCCGCGAATCTCGCCTGACGGGTTCTGCGCCGTATGAATGTTGAAATACCACTGGCCACCCATCAGCTGGGTGACCTGCTGCTCGTTGAGCGTGGCGTGGCCCTTGATCGGACTCGCCAGTTCGCCCTTCGGAATCGGTACCTGCACGTCAGCGTTCTGCCCCACGGGCGCCGGGCCGTGGAAGTGCGCGGCGGCTGCCGGGCCGGAGAGGCCTTCGTAGGTGATCGTCCAGTTCAGCGCTTTCGTGGACGTGTCGAAGGTGGCGTTGAGCATGCCGTGGCCCTGGCTCACGCGCGGCGGGACTTCGCTGGAAGGTTCGAGATCGGCTTTCAGCGCAACGGTATCGGCATACGCGGCGCCGGACGCGAGCACACACAGAGCGAGAGCGAGCTGCAGCGGACGAAGCAAATTCATGGAATTTCTCCTGTTTTTGTGGCGCGCTGCACCAGAAGGCGCAAAACCGCGCTCTCACATGCTAGAGCAAATCCGCTGGGCGCGTCCGCTGCGCCGATGTCGGCCCAACGTAAGCTGCCTGCAATAAAAAAAGGCGCCGCAAGCAGCGCCCTTCAACCCAAGTACTACCTTCCTGCCATCCGGTGTACGACGCCACCGAATTCCTAGAAGCGGTGACGAAGACCCGTCGTGATGATCCCCTGGTTCTTGCTCGACGAGACGCCGCCGTCCGACGTGTAGCCGACTTGCGTCAGGCCCACGGCGTTCGCGCCTGCACCCCACATGCCGACGCCTTCGAGGTACACGTCGGTGCGCTTCGACAGCGCGTAGTCGGCTTGCAGCGCGAACTGGTGCCAGTGCGCCGAGTCGCTGCCGTTCGCGTCGAGCACCGAGCCGTTCGCGTTCGTGTAGGTGTACATCGCGCCGATGCCAAGAGCCGGCGTCAGGTTGTAGCGGAGGTTGCCTTCGATGTTGTTGAAGCGCAGCGAATTGCCGAGCGGGTCATTGACGCGCGACTGCGTGAACACGACGCCGCCGATCATCGGACCATAGGTGTAGCTTGCCCCCGCCCCCCAGTTGCGCTGGCGCTCATTCCCACCGAGCGCGCTGAGCACGCCGAGCGTGTTCGAAATCGGCGAACCCTGGACAGCGCCGCCGCCGTTGGCATTCACGCCGTTGATCTGCGTGTAGGCCGCGCCAAGACGCAGGCCCTGGTACGCGTAGCTCATGCCGGCGCTATACGCGCGGTTGACCGCGAAGCCGCCAGCCTGGTTCGAGAACGCGTAGAGGCCGCCGAACTGGAAGCCCGAGAGGTTCGGGCTTGTGTACTTGACCGAGTTGTTGAGCGAGAACGTGCCGTTCAGGTCATCGTTGTCGAGCAGGTGCGCCGTGTAGGTGCCGCCCCACGTGCCCACCGCGGTGAGCGGACCGACGTAGTCGATCATCGAGTCGAACTGGCGACCGAACGTGAGCGTGCCGTACTGGTCGTGCGTCAGACCGACGTACGCCTGACGATTGAACAGGCCGCCGTTCAGCTGGCCGTTCGCGACGTCAAAGCCGCTTTCGACGGTGAAGATCGTCTTCAGACCGCCGCCGAGATCCTCGACGCCACGCAGGCCCCAACGGCTCGCCTGAACGTTGCCGCTCGTCATCGCGAAATTGCGGTTGCCGTTGATGTTGGTCGTGTAGGTAAGACCCGCATCAACAATTCCGTAGAGCGTGACGCTGCTTTGCGCGTACGACGCCGATGCAAAAGTCGCAGCGACTGCCGCCGCGATAGCCAGTTTCTTTTTCATATGCTTCCTTCGATGCAAGGCCTTTCGGCGAACCTGAATGCCGGTGCCGGCCTCACGCCGGCATGGCGAATCCGCAGCGCGGTGAATGAAGCGCCGCATTGATTTGCATAGCGAAGTTTATGGGCACCACTATTGGCGAAGCACCCGCCACCTCGACAAAAGCCTTTTCGAATTAATCGAATTCGCTGGCGACAAAACCCTCAAACCCTTGCGACTCAAAGCTCCCGACTTATCTTGTTTTTCTCTTTCCCGATCATTCCATTCGGTATCCCGATAAAGCGTTGCAGTCGGGCAACACCCCCAATTCGGGATAAAGCATCATTCGGACGAGTCCCATTCCGCTCGCCCGACGTGCATCGGTAATATCCGTCCCGGCAAACACCAGTCCGTCTCTTCCAACTTCAAAGTTTTCATCGCAGCACCCATCCCCCCCGTGTCCGCGCTCCCCAAAAACATGAATCAGCTTCAGGCCATGCGCGTGTTCGTCAGCGTTGCCGAGCACGGCTCGTTCGGCCGCGCGGCGATGAGTCTGAACATGTCGAACGCGGTGGTCACCCGCTACGTGGCGTTGCTCGAAGCCCATCTGGAGACGCGGCTCATCAACCGCAACACGCGCAGCGCGTCGCTTACCGAAGCAGGCGCCGCCTATGCGCAATGCTGCCGGCAGGTCCTCGACGATCTGGCACGCGTCGAAACGCATATCGCGCATGGCGTGTCGGTGCCGTCCGGTACGTTACGCGTCGTTGCGCACGCATCGTTTTCGCTGCACGATCTCACGCCGATGTTCAAGTGCTATCTCGACGCGTTCCCGAAAGTCCGACTCCTGCTGACGCTGCTGCACCGTCCGGTCGACTTGATCGAGGAAGGATTCGACGCCGGCATCGTGGCGCCCCGTCAGGTGAGCGGCGGCACGCTGATCCGCCGCCCGCTTTTGAGCGTCGCGCCGGTCGCCGTCGCCTCGCCCGCCTACCTCGCGAGCCGTGCGGCGCCGCAATGCCCCACCGATCTCGCCCGCCACACGCTGCTTGCGCCTTCCGCCGATATTCACGGCAACGAATGGCACTTCGAAGGCCCAGGCGGCGAGCGCAAACCCGTGCTGATCGAGCCGGCATATGCCGTGAACAATTCTGTGATGCTGCGCCAGGCCGCGATCGCGGGGATGGGCATCACGATCCTGCCAGCAAACCAGGTGGGCGCCGATCTCGCAACCGGCCAGCTCGTGCGCGTGCTCGCCGGGTGGGAGATCCGCGACGCCGACAAGGAACTCTCGCTCGTCTACCCCGGCCGCCGCCACGTTCCGGCAAAAACACGCTCGTTCGTGGATTTCACCGTCGAATGGTTTCGCCGGCACGACACTGCCGCAGCAAGGGCGATTACCCGCACTTCCGGTAATAGTTAATTGATCGAAATTATCTCGATTTCTCGTCGCGCGGCGACTAAGCTAGGAACTGCGAGAAGTGACTCTTCATCGAAGGGTCTCCAAGCTTGAACGCGGCTTCGGCCGCGTTTTTTTTCGCCCGCTTTTTGCCCGCTATTCCCCTGTGCCCATCGATTTCCTGATGTAGATCATTCACGCGAGCAGCGCGGCCTGCTGCTCGATTCCAACCAGCATCGCCTGACAAGTGCGCATGAGCGCATAACCCTCCTCACGCAGTTGCCCGGCAGTGTGACTGTTCATGTGACCGCGAAACGTTTCGAGCTCGGCGAGCAGCGCAGGGTATTGCAGCACGCCCACCGCACCGGCAAGCCGGTGATGCCATTCGCGCAGGCGCGCGACGTCGGCTTGTTCGAGGAGCGGCGGCAAGGCGTCCAGGTCGTCGCGCATCGCCGAAACGAACGAGCCGAGCAGTGTCTTCACGGTCGCCTCGCCGCCCCAAACCTGGATCATGTGCGTGAGATCCAGCGGCTCGAACGTCCGTGCGTTTGCAGGCTTTTCCGCGAGCTTTCCGCCGCAACCGCCGCGCCCCTGGGAAGCCGATTTCGAGGCCCCCAACGCTGTTTGCCCCGCCCCTTGTCCGTTCGCGCCTGCCTCGCGCGTGGCTTCGTCCTGCAGGGTGCGCTGCATGCCCTCCACGCCGAACCAGCGCGCGAGATGCTCGCGAAGCGTGGCCACGCGAGTGGGCTTGACGAGGCAATCGTCCATGCCCGCTTCGCTGCACTGACTCATGTTCTCGGGCGCCGTATTGGCCGTGATGCCGAGTATCGGCAAGCGCCGCGCGCCTTGCGCCTTCTGCTCCATTTCGCGTACACGCCGCACGAGATCGTAGCCCGATACGTTCGGCATATGACAGTCGGTGATCAGGCAGGCGTATTCGCATTCGGCCAGCGCGTCGAGCGCCTTCGCACCGTCGTCGACGACGTCGCACGCGAAGCCGATCAACGCCAGTTGATGGCGGATCAGCTCCTGATTCACGGGATGGTCCTCCGCCACGAGGATGAGGCGGCCGGCAGCGCGTTCCTGCTCGCGATCGGGTGTGGGAAGTGTCGTTTCGACATCGGTGGCGGGACGCGACGGGCTGGCAGCCTTGACCGGCAGCCCCGCCAGCGCCAGCGCGCAAACGGCGCTCAAGCCCCGCCAGGACAATGGGTTGACGCTCACGCGCACGCCGCTCTCAGCCACGCGATAACCGCTGGGCTTCGGGTTGTCCGTCAGGCAAAGTACAGGCGCACCGAGCTTGCCCAACCGCCCGGCCAGCGCTTCCGACACGAACACCAGATCGGCCTTGTCCGCGCTCGCGGCGCGGGCGAGGTCCGCTGGCGCGACGCGGCGCATTTTCATGCCGAGCGCCGAGCCGAAATGCATCAATGTGTCGGCGACGTTCGCGTCCTCGCACGCCACGAGCGCGCGCTTGCCGCGCAGCCCGGCGGCCGTGCCGCTACGCACCTCGACGGGCAATTCGATATGCAGCGTCAGGCAGGTGCCGCGATCCACTTCGCTCTTCAGTTCGAGCGTGCCGCTCATCAGCGCCGCGAGCTTGCGGCAGATCGTGAGGCCGAGCCCCGTGCCGCCGAAGCGTCGCGTGGTCGAGGTCTCGGCCTGCACGAACGGCTCGAAGAGCTGCGCCTGCGCTTCGGGCGCAATGCCGATGCCCGTGTCGGCCACCGCGATCGACAGCCGCTGGCAGAGAGGCGCGCCGCCGTGAGCGTCGACATCGCGTGCGCGAACGTGCACGCTCACCTCGCCCGCCGGCGTGAACTTGATCGCATTGCTGAGCAGATTGAAGAGGATCTGCCGCAGCCGCACGCTGTCGCCGCGCAACTGCGCCGCGACGTCCGGCCCCACATCCACGCGCACCTTCAGCCCCTTCTCGTGCGCACGCGCGGCCAGCAGCCCGACGGCGTTGTCGACGAGTTCGCGCACGTCGAGCGGCTGCGAGTCAATGACGAGATGGCCCGCCTGGATCTTCGAGTAGTCGAGCAGATCGTCGAGTATCTGCAGCAGCGCCCCCGCCGATTCGTGAACCATGTCGACCATTTGCGCCTGGTCCGGGTTCAGCGGCGTGCGCTCGAGCACTTCGACGAGACCCAGCACGCCGTTCATCGGCGTGCGGATCTCGTGGCTCATCATGGCGAGAAAATCGTCCTTCGCACGAGAGGCCGCCTCTGCGATATCGCGTGCGTGCTCGAGTTCGTCTGCGCGCGCGTGCTCGACGCTCGCATCCAGCGCGTAGCCGCTCCAGACGATCGCGCCGTCTTCGGCGCGGCGCGGCGCGAACTCCGCGCGCACCCACACGAACCCGGCCGCGCCCTGAAAGCGGAACTCGGCGTGCACGGGTATGAACCGGCGCGCGGAGCGTTCGAGCCGCGAGGCAAGGCGCGCGCGATCATGTCGACCCACCCGCGAGAGATCGACCGAATGAGCGCGGCGAAGCTCCTCGACGGTGTCGCCAAGGAGCCGCTGCGTGTCGCCGCCAATGTACGGAAACGAGTAGCGGCCGTCGGGCGAGCGGCGCAGCTGGAACACGATCGCCGGCAGCGAACCCGTCACCTCCGAGAGAAGCCGCTCCGATTCGCGCTCGCGCAACTCGGCGCGGCGAATGTCGGTGACATCGATCATCGTGCCGAGCACGCAGAACGGCGCGCCCTGCGGGTCGCGGCACAGGCGCGTCCAGAAAATGCCATGACGAGCCTCCCCGGACGCGTTCTCGAACGTCAACTCGACGCGCTGGCACTCCCCCTCGACGATCGTGAGCCGGTAGAGATCGTCCATGCGGCGGCTGTTTTCGGGCCCCCACGCCATCACGGCCGAACCCGTGCGCCCGAGCACCCGGGCGCGCGCCAGGCCGGTCGATTCTTCGTAGGCGCGATTGATCGCGAGATAGCGGTTTTCGAGATCCCGTGCGCCGAGCGGATACGGGATCATCTCCATCATCGTGTCCTGCAGTTCCACCTGGCGCGCGAGCACCTGCTCCGCGCGCCGTCGCCGGTGCATCTCTCGCTGGAGCAGCACGTAGGCGCGCAGCGTGACGAGCAGCAGCACGCCGAACACGATCAGGAGCGGCAGGAGCCGCAGCGCGTTTACAGTCCAGCCGCCGGCCTGGGTGGAGACGGCAGCGGTCCAGCGATTGCGGATGCGCTGCTGTTCGACGTGTGGCATCGCGTCGAGCGCGCGATTGATGAGCCGCGCGAGCGGGGCAAGGTCGCAGCGCACGGCGAATGCCGTCGAATCGTCGACACCCACCGCTCCCAGCACCTTCAGCGAGTCGAGATAGGTGCCGCTGAGCGGCTCGTCGAGAGCGGCCGCGTTGCCCACCAGCACATCGGCCTCGTGGCGACCGACCATTGCGAGCCCCGCGTCGAGGCTTGCGGTACGCACGACCTGCGTACCCGGCAGCTCCCGCATGTCCGGCGTGTGCGGCGCCAGCACGATGCGGCGTCGCGCAAAGTCGGCAAGCGAACGCGCCATCGGCTCGTCGCGGCGCCCCACCATGACGAGCGGATAGTGCTCGAACGCTTCCGTGTAGGCCACGCCGGAGCCGAACACGCCATCGCCCAATGAGGTCGCGGCGAGCGCGATCTCGCCACGCTCCATTGCGTCGCCGGCGCTCGTCCAGGGAGAAATAGGCACTCGCTCGAAGGTAATGCCGAGGGTGAGCCCCAGATAGCCGAGATAGTCGGCGGCCATGCCCGACGGCTTGCCAGCCTTGTCCGTGAAGCTGAACGGGAGCCAGCCGCTGTCGTAGCCCACTTTCAGCGGCGACAAGGCGCGCAGCCACGCGCGCTCGTCGGCGCTCAGGCTGAACCCGGACGGCAACGCCTCTCCGGGCGCGTCGCCTTTGAACCAGCGTGCCCGCTCGGCGGCCGCCGCGGCAGGCCGCACGCCAGCAAGCAGGAGGTCCAGCCGATCACGCAGGTCCGACCTGGAGACCGGCACGGCATAACGCAACTCGCGCACGCGCTCGCGCTCCTCGAAGGCGACGCGCAGATCGCCGAATTCTTCGAGCGTGAGCTGATAGCGCGCCATGGGCGAAAAGCCCGCATAGACGTCGACCTGACCCTGAGCGACGGCGCGCAGCGCCGCCTGCGTGCTCGCGAAGGCTTCGAGGCGTGCCTGCGCGAAACGCTCGCGCAATACCGATTCGAGGGCGTCGCCACGCTCGACTGCAAATGTCGCACGCGCGAGGCGCGCCGGCTGGGTCGCGAGCGCGGTGTTCCCGGCTCGCGCGACAAATGCCGTGGTGCCGTTCAGATACGGCACCGTGAAAGCGAGACAGCGCTCGCGCGACGGCGTCCGCGCGACGCTCATCACGATGTCGATATCGCCTGCGCAGGCCGCCGCGAGCAACGCCGGCATGTCTGCAAAGACGCGCGGCTGAAGCATGACGCCGGCACCGGCGAGAAGGCGCAGATAGTCGGCGCTGAAGCCGGTGAGCGTGGCGCCGTCGAGCACTTCGAGCGGCGCCCGGCCCCCCTCCACCACGCCGACGACGAGCTCTCGCGGCAACGTCGCGGCGACCTGCCGCGAGAACGCGACGCCCTCGTTTATCCGCTCACACGAAGTCGCAGCGCTCGCCGCCGCCGCGGAGAACGCGAGCAGCCATGCCGCGGTAAGCGCGCCGAGGTACGCGATCACGCACGCGAGTCCGCGCCCCCGCCACGATGCAGCCGGGCGCGCGCGAACACAGAAGATGCGGTGAATCGACTTCATCGGCGCACGGCAGACTGGATTTCAAAGGTCGTCGCGAGATGACGTGGCGCAAATGCGCGAGCGCCGGCTCACGAGGCGGTAAACCACGCCAGCCGCAGCTCCCCCCAGCAACGGCGCCGCCCAGAAGAGCCAGAGCTGATCGAGCGCCCATTCGCCGACGAACAGCGCGGGACCGGTCGAGCGCGCCGGATTCGCGCCCCCGTTGCTGACCGGGATGGCGATCAGATAGATGGCGGCAAGGCAGGCTCCAACGGCGAGCGCCGCCGTCTTGCGGCGTGCGACCGTACTCGACATCAGCAGATGGAAGAGGACGAACACGAAGGTCGCCGCCAGTTCCAGGAGGAATACGGCGGCGAGGGCGTAGTCGGTCGGCGAATGATCGTCATAGCCGTTGCTGCCGAGATCGGACACCGCGACGGAGAAACCCGGGCGCCCGCTCGCCACGCGTACGAGCAAGGCCGCGCCGAGAATGGCCCCGATGGTTTGCGCCGCGAGATAGGGCCCGGTATCGCGCACCGGAAAGCGCCCGGAGACCGCATAGCCAATCGTGACGGCGGGGTTGAAGTGGGCGCTCGCCGCGCGCGCGGCGGCGTAGTTTGCCACCGTGAGCGCGAGCCCGGATGCCGCCGCCATCTCGAAAACGTTGAAGCCCTGGGAGGGCGGGCTCGCGTTGAGCGCCGTGGCTGCGCAACCCGCGAACACGAGCCACGCGGTACCCGCACCCTCGACCGCTAAACGCCTACCGAACTTCATCGTTTCCTCTCCACATCCGGACTACATCCCGGCCTGGGTCCGACCTGACCGTCGTTCGATCGCATTCCCGGGTCGGCAATATCTGACGAGCCATGCGTCGAACTTGGGATTATGGAGAGACGATTCCCGCAATCAGATAGGAGAACTCTTAAAATGCTGGGCGCATTGCGCAAGACAAGGCCAGGGAAAATCCGGCCGACGCAGGAATAACCTGGGGACGCGCGCCACCTGGGGATGAATCAGGTCAGCCCCACCTGCATGGCGAAGTCGCTCAGATCGCGCTCTGTGACGAGCCCCAGCTTGCGCATCGTGCTGCGCTTTTGGGCGCTGATCGTTTTGCCGCTGCGCTGAAACCGCTGCGCAATCTGACGCACCGACATACCCTGCGCGTACAGCTGGAAGACCTCCCATTCGCGCGCGCTCGGCACACCCGAGCACGGGGCGCACGCGGCGCCGGCGCGCGCGAGCGTTGCGCGTGCGTGGCCCGAAAGATACGGCGTGCGCTCGCGAGCGGCTGCAACGGCGAGCAGGAGATCGTGCGCGACGTCGCGCTTGTCGACGATGACGTTCAGGCCGTGATGCAACAGGCCTGTCAGAACGGGCGGCGTCGACACCATGCTCAGGACGACGACGGCAGGCGTGCCTCGTGTTTGCGCGAGGCGCCGCAGCAAGGTGAGGGAGCCATATTCGCCGTCCAGCCCCGGCATGCAGAGGTCGGAAATGACGACGTCACAGTCGGTCGTATCGAGCTGCGTGGCAAGCTCGAGCGTGTTGCCGGCTTCGCCGACGACGAGGGCTCGATCCGTTGCGTGCAGCAGGCTGGCCACGCCGAGCCGGATGCACGCGTGGTCGTCGGCAACGATCACGCGCAGCGGCTTGCCCGTGCGAAGCGCGCCTTCTCGACCGACCCGGATAGCGTGCATGGGAGATCTTGCGTGCGAAGAACCGCTCAGGTTTGCTCGCCTTGCGTCACGCCGCATTCGACCGCGAAGCGATAGAGCTCGATATCGTTGCTGAGCGCGAGCTTCTTCATCGCCGCGCACTTTTGCGCGCTGATCGTCTTGACGCTGCGCCCAAGCAGGCCTGCAATCTCCGTTACGCCGAGTCCAGTTGCGTAGTGCTTGATCACCTCGAACTCACGCCGCGTGAGAATGCGGTGCACCTCTTCGCGCCGCTCGGCGCGCGCCGCTTCCGTGAGCAGGTCGCGCACGACCGGCCCGACGTATTGCTCTTGCGCCATTGCCGACATGATCGCAACCGGGATCAGGTCGATGCGGTCGCGCTTGCTGAGCAGCGCATCCACCTCCATCTCGATGATCTTGCGCAGCACCGAGGCCTCGCTTTCCATGGTGAGGACGACCACGGCCTTTTGCGGGAACCCGGCGCGAAAGGCGCGGATGGCCTCGGGCCCGTCCAGCTCGCCGGGCAACGCCATGTAGAGGTCCATCAGGACGAGATCGAACGCGTTCTGCGCCGCGACTTCGAACAGCTCGGGCACGCTGCGCGCACGCGCGACGATCTGCACGTTGGGATAGTTGGCGAGCATGCTCTCCAACGCATACACGACGAGCGGATGGTCGTCGGCGATGATCACGCGCACCGGCGCCGCGAGGTCGGCCGTATCCGTCATGTTGCGCGCCGCGAGGCAGGCGCGCTGTTCGTCATGGTCGCGCATGGCGCGCTGGGAAGCGGTCGCCGCAGCGGCATGGTCCGGCAGCGATGAGGGAAGCAGGTTCATAGAAGTCCGTACGCCCTGACATAGGCGAAGAGTCCCGCGTCGTTGCTCACGCCGAGCTTCGCCATGGCGTCGCGCTTCTGGCAGCTCACCGTGCGCACGTCGCGGCCGAGGGCGCGCGCAATTTCCGTGATCGAACTGCCGCTCGCGAATTTGCGGACCACCTCCGATTCGCGCGGCGTCAAGCGCGGCAAACACAGGTCGGACGGCCCGGCGGCGGCCGCGAGTTCGCGCTCGATGGCCGGGCTGAGATGGGCGAGACCCAGGGCGGCGGCGCGCACGATGGCTGGGAGATCGTCCATCGGCTCGGTTTTGCGCAACATGGCGACCACGCCCGCGTGCGCCACCGCGCGCAGGAGGACAGCGTTCGCAACGCTGGTCAGCACGACCACGGGGATATGCGGCCAGTCGCGGCGCAAACGTTGCACGAGGCGCAGGCCGTCCTCGGCTTCGCCGGAGACAGTCGGCATATTGAGGTCAGTGACCACCACGTCGCACGAGACAGTTTCGAGCGTCTGCAACAACTCGCGCGCGCCGCACGCTTCCCCCACGACCTCGATATCGTCTCCCGCGAGGAGCGCCGAGCGAACGCCAAGCAGAACGAATGGATGATCGTCTGCGAGAACGACACCTAGCTTCACACTGAATCTCCTTCGAGGTGGATTTGCGTGGTTGCGATGCGGCAAGTTCGTTCATCTGACCATTGAAAAGCCGCCGTCGAAATCGGAGATTTCCGAAACGTTAAATATTGCTTATGTTCCGCTTGCTCACGAGTTATGTCTGATCGTGACGACTTTGTAGAATCATTTCGCACCTCGATCCGACTTCTTGAGACAAATCCTATACAAGGTCCTGTCAAGCCGCGGCACGCGCGCGAGCGCGTTGTCGACTCCCGCCGGTGCGCCCGGCGTCGCTGCGCTCGTGCGGCGCCGCGAATGCCGGCCATGCCAGCGCGGCGCAAAGCGCGGCCGCCGACCAGACCGCCGGCCACCCGAACCACGACAACAGCAGCGGGATCGCCGAAGGCGCGACGAAGAACGCTACGAACGCGCCGGTGTTGCCCATGGCGAGTGCAGTTCCCACCCGACCGTTGCCCGCGAGCATCGCGAGTTCCGTGAAGGCAACGCCGTGCCAGGCGGAAGCGGCGATACCGCCAAGCACGATCACTGCGGCGAGTAGCGTGACGAACGCAGCGCTTGCGCGATGCGCTGGCGAGGCAAAAGCCGTCAACGCCGCGAGCCCAACAAACAGCGCGACGGTGAGCGCCGCGCAGCCGCGCAACCAGATGCGCCGATCGCCGTGCCGGTCTGTCCATCGCCCGCCGTACACACGCATGAACGCGGCACCGCCCTGCACGGCAGCAAGCGTCGCGCTGACTGCCGCCGTACCCGCATGGCCGACGTCATGCAGGAAAATGCTCGCGAACGAGAGCACGGCCACCTGGGGAATGCACAGCACGCCAATGCCCGTCACCATGCGCCACACGGTGACGCTGCGCAGCGGCGAGACTGCGCGTTGTGCCTGCGCGAGCGCTTCGTGAGCGACAAGTGACGCATGCGCGGCGTCCTGTTCGTGCGCGGGTTCGTGCAACCAGACGATCGTGAGCACGGTGGAAATCAGACACATCGCAGCGAGTGCGCCGTACACGGCTGCGAATCCCGCATGCTCGGCGAGCGCGGGCAGCACGAGCGCGCCAAGGCCGCCGCCGGCCGGCACGGCGGTTTGCCGAATGCTCATCGCAAGGCCGCGCTCGTGGCTGGCGAACCACGCCATCACCGCTCGCCCGCTCGAGCCGTTCACGCTTCCCCCAAGCAGGCCGAGCGCGAGCAGGCCAACCGCGAGCGTCGTCGCGCTGGGCGTGTGTGCGCCCGCCGGTGCGCCCCAGAGCGCCATCGCAACGAGTGCGAGCGCTGTCGTGGAAAGCCCCGTGAGCAGCACGCGCCGGTCGCCCCAGCGGTCCGTCAGGAGTCCCCATGGAAGTTCGCTCAGCACGATGCCAAGTCCCAGCATGCCGAGCACGACGCCCAGTTCGCCCGTGCCGATGCGGTAATCCGAGCGGATCAACACGCCCGTTGCGGGAATGCCGCCGAGCGCTGCCGCAAAACTGGCGTTGGCCGCCACGCCCACCGCGAGCACTTTCCAGCGGTGTGCCGCGCCCCGCGTCGTACTGCGTCCCATGATGACCTCCAGAAAAACGGTTGACTGAGGGCATCGTAGAGGCGCAACATCTATCGGAAAAGCGGGAAATTCCAATTCGTATATTCGGAATTTCCGAATCATGAAATTGCATGAAACGCACCGGATCAAGCTGAACCAATGAACGCACGCGGTTTCGATCTCGCGCAACTGCGCACGTTTATCGCCGTGACAGAAGCGGGCAGTGTCTCCGCGGGTGCGCAGCGGGTGTTCCTCTCGCAGTCGTCGGTGAGCGAGCAGCTCAAGAAGCTCGAGGAGCGCGTCGGCCAGCCGCTTTTCGTGCGCAGCAAGCAGGGCATGACCGCCACGCCCGCGGGCGCGAAGCTGCTCGACCATGCGCGCCGCATCGTCGCGCTTTGCGACGCCGCCTTCGACGACATGCTCGGCCGCACGCTCGACGGCGAAGTGCGCATTGCGATCACGGACTATTACCGGCCGCACGACGTCGCCGAGATCATCCGGCGCTTCGCGAACCAGCATCCGCGCCTGCGTCTGCACGTGACCGTGCTGCCGAGCGCCGTGATCGACAGCAGCGCCGACGATAACGCCTACGACATCGGCTTATCGCTGCGGCTGATGGAGGAAGGCCGCGGCACGCACAAGAGCACGTCGATACGGCGCGAAAAACTGGTGTGGGTCGGCGCGACGCAAACGCTGCGCGAGCGGCCCGCGCTCACCCCGCCCTGGCCGCTCGTGCTGCTGCCGGCGACCTGCCAGTTGCAGCGTCGCGTCGTGAGGTTGCTCGACGAAGCGCGCATGCCCTACCTGATTTCGCATTCGGCTTCGGGTGTGGCCGGGCTGCAGCTCGCGCTCAAGGCGGGGCTGGGGATCTCGTGTCTGAACGAGTCGGCGATCGGCGAAGGACTGATGCCCTGCCCGGCTTCATTCGGCTTACCCGCGCTGCCTGCGGCCGAATTCCATTTGCTGCCGGGCCAGCCTGGCGAGTCCGCGCACGTGACGAACGCGCGCGCGGCGCTCGCGGAACTGCTCGTTTGAGGCGCTTTAGCCGGCGGCCTGAACCAGCTCGGCAAAGCGCAGCAGATCGACGTTGCCCCCGGAGATGAGCACGCCCACGCGCTTGCCGCGCACGTCCACCTTGCCGTGCAGCACGGCCGCCGCCGCGAGGCAGCCGGTGGGTTCGACCACGAGCTTCATGCGGCTCGCGAAGAACTTCATCGTATCGACGAGTTCCGCGTCGCTCACCGTGACGATCTCGCTCACGCGTTCGCGAATCACCGCGAAGGTCAGGTTGCCGAGATGCTGGGTTTGCGCGCCGTCGGCAAGGGTCTTCGGCGTGTCGATGTGGACGATCTCGCCCGTGCGCAGGCTGCGCTGACCGTCGTTGCCGGCCTCGGGCTCGACGCCGATCACCGTGCATGCGGGCGAGAGTGCATGCGCGGCAGTCGCACAGCCCGAGAGCAGCCCGCCGCCGCCAAGCGGCGTGAGCAACAGGTCGAGCTCGCCCGTTTCCTCGAACAACTCCTTGGCGGCGGTGCCCTGGCCGGCCATCACGTGCGCGTGGTCGTACGGCGGAATGAGCGTGAGGCCGCGCTCGGCCGCGAGCCGTTTGCCGAGCGCCTCGCGGTCCTCGGTATAGCGATCGTAAAAGACGACCTCGCCGCCATAGCCGCGCGTGGCCTCCACCTTCACGGCGGGCGCGTCGTGCGGCATGACGATCACGGCCTTCACGCCGAGCAGACGCGCCGACAGCGCGATCGCCTGCGCGTGGTTGCCCGACGAAAACGTGATCACGCCGCCCGCCTTCTGCTCAGGCGTGAATTGCGCGATCGCGTTATAGGCGCCGCGGAACTTGAACGCGCCCATGCGCTGCAGGTTCTCGCATTTGAAGAAAAGCTGCGCGCCCGTGCGTTCGTTCGCGGTACGCGAAGTCAGAACCGGCGTGCGGTGCGCGACGCCACGCAGGCGTTCGTGGGCGGCTGCGACGTCTTCGAAGGTAATAGGCAGAGGGCTCATGGTCGTTCTTCGGCTGGCAGGTAGGTGTAGACGGTCGAGCGCGCAACGCCGAGCGTGGTGGCCACGTCGGCGAGCGCATGACGCAGGTTCAGCATTCCGTTTGTCGCGAGTTCGCGCACGGCCTCACGGCGCTGCGCGAGCGTCATGCCGATGGGCGTGGTGTTGCGCGTGGCGGCGAAGCGTTCGAGCGCCTCGCGCACGCAGCCCACGCCGCGCGGCGCGAGCGTTTCGGCGACAGGCGCAGCCGCGCTGGTCTGGATCAGCTGGCCGAGGCCAGCCGTCACCGCGCCGATCAGCGACACATCCATGTTCAGGCAGAGGGCCGCGACGTACTCGCCCGCGCTGTTCTTCAGGCCGATGGATGTGCTTTTAGCCGGACGCCCGTCGGGAAAACGGTTCGGATAGTTGGCCACGACTTCGGGAAAGCCGGAGTCGGTGATGCGCGCGAGACCCATTTCGGTGGCGGCGTCGCCAACTTGCCGTCCTGACAAATTGTTCGCGATCGCCACGACGGAGTGCTCGGGCCGCGTGAGGTCGTGCAGCACCACCTCGACGAGCGGCGCGAGCGTCTGGCCGAGCGCCGCGACGATCTTCCCGCCTTCGCGCAGGAGCAGCGCGTTTTCGTCAGTGGATTGGCCGGAACGGGTTTTGCGGGTGGGCATCATGATATTGGACATTTTGACAGTTAATGACTGAATGTCAATCGCTTGAACTGATCGCTGAGAGAGTTGCCGTGCCTGGCCGCCCGATGCGTGAAAAAAAAACCCCGCCCGAAGGCGAGGTCAATCAGACACGAAGAAACACTACACACTGCATTGCGACTCAGACCGTGAAGCGCTCGCTGACGAACTGCGTGGACGGCACGCGCGCGCGCGCCGCCACCGCCTGCGCAGCGCTCACCATCGCGGGCGGACCGCAAACATAGAGGTCGGGCGCCGCGCCACCCTCCGCGAGCGCGGCGGCGAGCGCGTCGACGGGGGTGCTGTGCGAGCCTTGCCAGCCATCACCCGCTTCGCGCACGCAAAGCTCGACGTGCAGTTGCGGCAGCGCCGCGCGAAGCGCCTCCAGTTCGTCGAGCAGGAAAAGCTCGCTCTCGCGATTTACGCCGTAAAAGAGCCGCGCGTCGTTCATTTCCCCGAATTCGGCCATGCGGCGCAGCATCGAGAGCACGGGCGCGAGACCCGTGCCGCCCGCCACGAACCAGCGCGGGCGCAGACTGTCGGCGATCAAACCGAAGCCGCCCTGCGGGCCGTGGACGGTGAGCACGTCGCCCGGCTGCGCCCGCTCGCGCAGATACGCCGAAAACTCGCCTTGCGGCCGCAGCCGGATGAGGAACTCGAGGCGCCCCTCCCAGTTGCTCGTGTTGGAAAGCGAAAATGGGCGCTTCACGCCGCCTTCCGGCAACTCAAGCTCCGCGAACTGGCCCGCCTCGAACTCGGCGGCGCTGCCGCTCGTGTCGTCGGCATCGAGCAGCAGTTCGAGACGGCGCGTGTCGTCGGCGATCGTTTCCAGCGCGGCGATGCGCGCCGTGCGCGCGGCAACCGGCTGCAGCAGCACCTTCGTGCCTTCGTACGGCGCGGCGACGCGCAGGTCCGCCGAAGGTCTCGTGCGGCACAGCAGAACCGCCTGCGGATCGCCGGACGGCAACGCGTCCGCACTGTGGTCGCCGAACGTGTACGCCCCTTCGGTCACGGTGGCGTGGCACGCGCCGCAGCTGCCGCGCCGGCACTGCGAGGGCAGCGTGATATCCGCCGCCGCCGCCGCGCTCAGCACGTCCTGCCCCGGCTCGCACGCGAAGCCGAACGCCTGGCCGTCGCGCGTGGTGAGCTCGATTTGATAACTCATGACGTTTTCACCCGCGCTCGCGCGGCCTTGCGTGAGAGGGCCGCGGCGAGGTCCGCTTGCACCTCGCCGATCGGCGAGATCCCGAACTGCTTGACGAGAATGTCGAGGACGTTCGGCGTGAGGAAGGCGGGCAACGTCGGTCCGAGATGGATGTTGCGCAGGCCGAGCGCGAGCAGCGTGAGCAGCACCGCGGCGGCCTTCTGCTCGAACCACGACACCACGAGCGTGAGCGGCAGATCGTTCACACCGCAGTCGAAGGCCTTCGAGAGCGCGATGGCGATCTGGATCGCCGAGTAGCTGTCGTTGCACTGGCCCAGATCGAGCAGGCGCGGAATGCCGCCGATGTCGCCGAACGCGTGGCGATTGAAGCGGTACTTGTTGCAGCCGAGCGTCATGACGACGGTGTCGTCGGGCGCGCCCTGGGCGAACTCGGTGTAGTAGTTCCGGCCGGGCGCAGCGCCGTCGCAGCCGCCGATCAGGAAGAAGTGGCGGATCTGGCCGGCCTTCACCGCGTCGATCACCTTGTCGGCCACGCCGAGCACCGTATTGCGCGCAAAGCCGATGGTGATGGTTTCCTCTGGCGCCGTTTCGCGGAAGCCCGGCAGCGCGAGCGCGGCCTGCACGACGGGTGCGAACGCGTGATGCTCGAGATGGCGCACGCCGGCCCAACCTACCGGCCCCGTCGTGAAGATGCGCTGACGGTACTGCGGCAGCGGCTCGATCAGGCAGTTGGACGTCATCAGGATCGGGCCGGGGAAGTTCGCGAAGTCCGATTGCTGGTCCTGCCATGCGCCGCCGCAGTTGCCGGCCAGATGCGGATAAGCCTTGAGCTTCGGGTAAGCATGCGCGGGCAGCATCTCGCCGTGCGTGTAGATCTGCACGCCGGTGCCCTGGGTGGCTTCGAGCAGCGCCTCGAGATCGCCGAGGTCGTGGCCCGAAACCAGGATGGCTTTGCCCGCCGCCGGCGTCACGCGCACGGCAGTGGGTTCGGGCATGCCGAAGCGACCCGTGTTCGCCGCATCGAGCAGTTCCATCACCTTGAGGTTCAGGTTGCCGAGCGCGAGCGCATGTTCAAGGATATCGCCGGCCTGCGTGGGTTCGCTCGCGAGAAACACAAGCGCCGCCTCCACGCCCGCGTAGACCTCTTCGCTCTCGTAACCGAGCACGCGCGCGTGATGGGCGTAAGCACACACGCCTTTGAGACCGTAGAGCACGAGGGCGCGCAAGCCCACGACATCCTCGCCCACCTTCGGGAGTCCGGCCCTGATGCCGACGAGCGCAGCCTGCGCCTGCAGTTCGGCGAGATCGTTGCCCGGTTGCCAGAGCGCGGCGCCGCCCGGCTGCGCAGCGGCAACGCCTTGCGCAAGCGCGAGCGCCTCGCAGGTCGACTTCACGCGATCGCGATGTTGCGCGGCCTCGCGCAGCATTGCCACGAAACGGCTGGCGTTGAAATTGACGTTGGTGAGCGTTGTGAACAGCGCGTAGAGCATGAAGCGGTCGGCTTCGCGATCGGGGCTGCCGAGGCCGCGCGCGCGAGCGCCATACTGTGCGATACCCTTGGCCGCGTAGATCAGCAGGTCCTGCAGATCCGCAGTGGTGGCGTCCTTGCCGCAGTTGCCCTTGGCCGAGGCGCACCCCGGTGTGGCCTGGGTGCGGTCGGTCTGTTCACATTGATAGCAAAACACGGCTTTCTCCTTTTCCTTGTGGGGCGACGGCGCGAGCAGTCTTGTAAGATGCAGAACTAATACATCTTTTAAATGGTGACGCGCCGGCGGGAGTTTTGCCGTGACAAAAATCAGAAAACGTGTCGCTCGAGGCGGATAAGCGACTGTGTGTGCGAAAACGTCGCTGCGGGTCGGCGCTCGACTCGCTCATTTGCTACGTTCGCTCAGTTCGCTCGGTCCGCACGCCGAAATGAAAAGCCCCGGCTCGACCGCGAGGTCGAGCCGGGGCTTCAGGTCCTGCAGATGCGTTCGGACGCTTTAAAACGGAATATCGTCGTCCATCTCGTCGAAGCCGCCGCCGGCCGGCGCGCTCGAACGGCCGCCACCTGCGCCGCCGCCAGCGCCACCACCGCTCGAACGCGGCGCGCCGCCACCGCCCGAAGCGCGGCCGCCGCCGCGCGGTGCGGACTGCTCACGGCTGTAGCCGCCGTCGTCGCCCATGTCGCTGCCCGCCGAGGCGCCGCCGCTGCGGCCACCCAGCATCTGCATCTGGTCGGCGACGATTTCCGTCGAGTAACGGTCGGTGCCGTCCTGCGCTTGCCACTTGCGCGTGCGGATGCGGCCTTCGATATACACCGACGAGCCCTTCTTCAGGTACTCCGAGACGATCTCGGCCAGGCGCCCGAAGAACGACACGCGGTGCCATTCGGTCATTTCCTTGAACTCGCCGGACGCCTTGTCCTTGTAGCGGTCGGTCGTGGCGAGGCGAATGTTCGCCACGGCATCGCCGCTCGGCAGATAGCGCACTTCCGGTTCGGCGCCGAGGTTGCCGACGAGGATCACCTTGTTCACGGATGCCATGAATTTCTCCTGTTTAATTCCGTTGCGAGGAGCGGCCGCGCGGTGCGTGCCAGGGAGCGCCTGAGGTGTCTCATGCGCCTGCACCGGTCACGGACCGCCTCCGCGAATTGCGTTGCTGTGAACCTTTGGTTCTAACTCAGGCCCGCCTGGGTCAAGCCCGCCTGGCTTCTGCCCGCTTGGGCGGCGCCTTCATATTGGCCGCGATTATAAGCCAGCACAAGACGAGCCCCGAGCACGTGTAAAACACGGCGCTCGCGCCTTCGTGCTTGAGGATCCATCCGCCCACCACGCCGCCGAGCGCGAGCCCGATCGACTGCGTGGTGTTGTACACGCCCGTGGCCGCGCCCTTGCGGTTGCCCGGCGCGAGCTTCGATACGAGCGAAGGCTGCGAAGCCTCCAGGATGTTGAAGCCGAGGAAGTACACGAACAGCACGGCCGACACGATGACAAGTGTATGCGCGAGCGAGCCGAGCAAAAGCTGGCCGATCAGGATAAGACCGATCGCAGAAACGAGCACGGCCTTCATCTTGCCCCGCTTTTCCGCGACGATAATGGCCGGCACCATCATGACGAACGCGAGGCCCATGACCGGCAGATAGATCATCCAGTGCGACGCGACCGGCAGGCCCGCGTCCACGAGCAGGCGCGGCACGACGAGAAAGAGCGCCGTCTGCGTGGCGTGCAGCACGAGCACGCCGAAGTTCAGGCGCAGCAGTTCGACGTTGTGCAGCACCTCGGCGAACGGGGCGCGCACGTGCACGGGCTTGCTGGGCGCGTCGGGCACGACCCAGATCACCACGCCCACCGCGAGAATCGAGAACACCCCGACCAGCGCGAACAGGCCGCTCATGCCGACCCAATGGAACACGATCGGCGCGCCGACGATGGCCACGGCGAACGACATGCCGATCGAGCCCCCCACCATCGCCATGGCCTTGGTGCGGTGTTCCTCGGCGGTCAGGTCGGCGATGAACGCCAGCACGGCCGACGATACCGCGCCCATGCCCTGGATCACCCGCCCGACGATGATCCACGTCATGTCGTGCGCGCCCGCCGCGACAAAGCTGCCGATCGCGAAGATGACAAGGCCGGTCGCGATGACGGGCTTTCTGCCCACCATGTCCGAAACCCAGCCGTAGAAAATATAGAGAAGCGACTGCGTGACGCCGTACGCGCCGAGCGCGATGCCGACCAGCAGAAGGTTGTCGCCGCCGGGAATGGTTTTCGCGTAGACGGAAAACACCGGCATGATCATGAAGAGACCGAGCATGCGCAGCGCGAAGATCGCCGCGAGCGAGACGGTCGCGCGCAACTCGGGCGCGCTCATGCGTGAGGATGTAGCGGGTGAATTGGAGGACATCGGAGCGTTATGTGTTTGGACCGCAAGTGCCCGCACGTTTGTTGACCGGGACGCTCCCTGACGCGCCTCTTTCGAGGCCCTTGCACTCGCCGCTCCGGGCCCTTTCAAAGACCGTCAGCAAGCCGTAACGGCGGTCTGGAAAAGTCGTTATAGTAGCAGGTTTGGTTTCCCTTTCTCCCGCAGGTTCATGGAACAGATCCGTATCCGTGGGGCCCGAACCCACAACCTGAAGAACGTCAATCTGGACCTGCCGCGCCACAAGCTCGTGGTCATCACCGGGCTTTCGGGCTCGGGCAAGTCCTCGCTGGCGTTCGACACGCTCTACGCAGAAGGCCAGCGCCGCTACGTGGAAAGCCTCTCGGCCTACGCGCGCCAGTTCCTGCAGCTCATGGAGAAGCCCGACGTCGACCTGATCGAGGGTCTGTCGCCGGCGATTTCCATCGAGCAGAAGGCCACGTCGCACAACCCGCGCTCCACCGTCGGCACCGTCACCGAGATCCACGACTATCTGCGGCTGCTTTACGCACGCATCGGCACGCCCTACTGCCCGGACCACGAGATTCCGCTGGAGTCGCAAAGCGTCTCGCAGATGGTGGACGCCGCGCTGGCCCTCCCCGAAGAAACGAAACTGATGATCCTGGCTCCCGTGATCGTGGACCGCAAGGGCGAGCACGCCGAGCTGTTCGACGACATGCAGGCGCAGGGTTTCGTGCGCTTTCGGGTGCGCTCGGGCGGCGGCACGGCCAACGAAGGGGAAGCGAAGATCTACGAGGTGGAGTCGCTGCCCAAGCTCAAGAAGAGCGAGCGCCACACCATCGACGTGGTGGTGGACCGCCTGAAGGTGCGCCCCGACATGAAGCAGCGCCTCGCGGAGTCGTTCGAAACCGCGCTGCGTCTGGCCGACGGCCGCGCCATCGCACTCGAAATGGACACCAACCGCGAGCACCTGTTCAGCTCGAAGTTCGCCTGCCCGATCTGCTCGTATTCGCTGCCGGAGCTGGAACCGCGCCTCTTCTCGTTCAACAACCCGATGGGCGCGTGCCCCGAGTGCGACGGTCTGGGCCAGATCACGTTTTTCGATCCGAAGCGCGTGGTCGCGCACCCGTCGCTGTCGCTCGCGGCGGGCGCCGTGAAGGGCTGGGACCGGCGCAACCAGTTCTACTTCCAGATGCTGCAGAGCCTGGCCGCGTTCTACGACTTCGACATCGACACCGCGTTCGAGGACCTGCCGGAGAAAGTGCGCAAGATCCTGCTCTACGGCTCCGGCAAGCAGGAGATTCCGTTCTCGTACATCAACGAGCGCGGCCGCACTTCAGTGCGCGAGCATGTCTTCGAAGGGATCATCCCGAACCTGGAGCGCCGCTACCGCGAGACCGACTCGGCCGCCGTGCGCGAGGAGCTTTCGAAGTACCAGAACAACCAGGCCTGCCCGCACTGCGAAGGCACCCGTCTGCGCCGCGAGGCGCGCTTCGTGCGCATCGGCGCAGGCGAAGAGGCGCGTGCCATTTATGAAGTGAGCGGCTGGCCGCTGCGCGACACCCTCGGCTACTTCCAGACGCTGCACCTCGAAGGTGCAAAGCGCGAGATCGCCGACAAGGTGGTCAAGGAAATCGTCGCGCGCCTCATGTTCCTCAATAACGTCGGGCTCGACTATCTCTCGCTCGAACGCAGCGCCGAGACGCTTTCCGGCGGCGAGGCGCAGCGCATCCGCCTCGCCTCGCAGATCGGCTCGGGCCTGACGGGCGTGATGTACGTGCTCGACGAGCCGTCCATCGGCCTGCACCAGCGCGACAACGACCGCCTCATCTCCACGCTCAAGCATCTGCGCGACCTCGGCAATTCGGTGATCGTCGTCGAGCACGACGAGGACATGATCCGCATGGCCGACTACGTGGTCGACATGGGTCCGGGCGCGGGCGAGCACGGCGGCATGGTGATTTCGCAAGGCACACCAGGCGAAGTCGAGCACGATCCGGCCTCGATGACGGGCCAGTACCTCTCGGGCGCGCGCCGCATCGACTATCCCGACGAGCGCCTCGAGCCCGGCGAGCGCCGCCTGCGCATCGTCGAGGCCCACGGCAACAACCTCAAGCACGTGACGCTCGACCTGCCCGTCGGTCTTTTGACCTGCGTGACGGGCGTCTCGGGCTCGGGCAAGTCCACGCTCATCAACGACACGCTTTATCACGCCGTGTCGCAGCATCTGTATGGATCGTCTGCGGAACCGGCGCCGTTCGAGGCGATCGAGGGCCTGGAGCACTTCGACAAGGTCATCAACGTCGACCAGTCGCCGATCGGGCGCACGCCGCGCTCGAACCCGGCCACCTACACGGGCCTCTTCACGCCCATCCGCGAACTGTTCGCGGGCGTGCCGGCCGCCAAGGAACGCGGCTACGAGTCGGGCCGCTTCTCGTTCAACGTGAAGGGCGGGCGCTGCGAAAGCTGCCAGGGCGACGGCGTGCTCAAGGTGGAAATGCACTTCCTGCCCGACGTGTACGTGCCCTGCGACGTCTGCCACGGCAAGCGCTACAACCGCGAGACGCTGGAGATTCAATACAAGGGCCGGAACATCAGCGAAGTGCTCGACATGACGGTGGAAGCCGCCTACGAGTTCTTCAAGGCGGTGCCGGTGGTGGCGCGCAAGCTCAAGACGCTGCTCGATGTGGGCCTCGGCTACATCCGCCTCGGCCAGTCGGCCACCACGCTCTCGGGCGGCGAGGCGCAGCGCGTGAAGCTTTCACTCGAGCTTTCCAAGCGGGACACCGGCCGCACGCTGTATATACTCGACGAGCCGACCACGGGCCTGCACTTCCACGACATCGCGCTTTTGCTGGAAGTGATTCACCGGCTTCGAGATCAGGGCAACACGGTGGTCATCATCGAGCATAATCTCGATGTAATCAAAACCGCCGACTGGGTCGTGGACATGGGACCGGAAGGCGGCGCGGGCGGTGGGCAGATCGTGGCCCAGGGGACGCCCGAACAGGTGGCGAAGTCGAAGGCAAGCTTCACGGGCCGCTATCTCGCGCCGCTGCTCAAGCGCCAGATCGCCGCGCTGGACACGGCCTCGGGCAAATGACCCGCCAGGCGGGCTGACAACCGGGCCGGAAATTTAGCAGTAGAAATAGCTGCAGCGACAACGGGTCGGGGGCGCTTGCGCCCCCTAGTTTGGAGACGGAATACACCCAACATGGTCAAGCGCAACGAAGCGACCGAAGATAAACAGGTGCGCGACCTGCGGCCACGGCCGGTCAGGCTCACGAGCGACATGAGCCTGCCGAAGCTTTCGGCAGTGGAAATCGGCAGCTATGTGGCCGCGCTCGCCGGCATGCTGGCAATCCTGCACCTGAACCTGCTCGGCGCGCTGCTCGCGGGCATGCTCGTGTTCCAGCTCGTTCATACCATTTCGCCGCTCATCGAGCGGCGCATGTCGAGCAGCCGCGCACGCTGGCTCTCCGTGGTGCTGGTTTCCATCGTGATCGTGGGCGTGCTCACGGGGCTCACCGTGGGCGTCATCGAGCAGTTCGAAAGCGACGTGCCGAGCGTGCAGAAGGTCATGGCGCAGATGATGACGTTCGTCGACCAGGCGCGCGGGCGCATTCCCGAGTCCATCGCCGCCTATCTGCCCGTGGACGTCGCCCAGATGAAGCTCAAGGCGCTCGCGCTCATGCACGAGCACGCCACCCAGCTCGGCCAGGGCGGCAAGAACGCCGCGCGTATCTTCGGACATATCGTGATCGGCATGATCATCGGCGCGATCATCGCCATTGGCGCGCAGAAGAACGCCACGCGGCTGCCGCTTTCCACGGCGTTCGTCGCACGCGTGTCCCGTTTCGCCGACGCGTTCCGCCGCATCGTGTTCGCGCAGGTGAAGATTTCGTCCATCAACACGGTGTTCACCGGCCTCTTTCTCCTGCTCGCGCTGCCGTTGTTTCACGCGCCGCTGCCGCTCGCGAAGATGCTGGTCGTGGTGACCTTCGTGGTGGGCCTCTTGCCCGTGATCGGCAACCTGATCTCGAACACGCTGATCGTCGCCATCGCGCTCACCGTGAGCCTGCCCGCGGCGGTCACGGCGCTCGTGTTCCTCATCCTGATCCACAAGCTCGAATATTTCCTGAACGCGCGCATCGTGGGCGGCCAGATCGAGGCGCGCACGTGGGAGCTGCTCGTCGCGATGCTCGTGATGGAAGCCGCGTTCGGCATTCAAGGCGTGATCGCCGCGCCGATTTTCTACGCGTATATCAAGCGCGAACTGATTTATCTGCGGCTCGTCTGAGCCGCTCTCTCCCAGGCCCGCGCGCGGCCTTCAGCGCCCGCGCGGCTCGCCGGGCACGTCGGTCATGCCGTCGTGCCCCATGGCGTAGATCGCCACCTGCACGCGGCTCGTGAGATTGAGCTTGCGCAGAATGTTGCGCACGTGAATCTTCACCGTGCTCTCCGCCAGGTCGAGCGTACGCGCAATCTCCTTGTTGCTCGCGCCGCGCGCCAGCTCGCGCACGATGTCGCGCTCGCGCGCCGTGAGCGTCTCCGCGCTCGCACGCGCGGCGCCAGTCGCGCCGGTCACGCCGGTCGAATGCGCAGGCTTGCGCATCTGCTCCACGAGTTTCGCCGTCATGTGCTCGGTAATGACCGGCTGGCCGCTCGCGGCCTTGCGGATCGCCGCGACCAGCGCGTCGGCGTCGATGCTCTTGAGCAGGAAGCCACGCGCCCCCTCGCGCATCGCGGCGGTGAGTTCGTCGGCTTCCTCGGAGACGGTGAGCATCACGACCGCCGTGTCGGGCAGGTCTTCCACCAGCAGTTGCAGCGTTTCGAGCCCCGAGAGGCCCGGCATGTTCAGGTCGAGCAGGATGACGTCGGGCAGGTGCTGCTTCGCGCGCTTGACGCCTTCCACGCCGTCCGACGCTTCGCCCACCACTTCCAGGTCGGGCTGGCGCTGCAGGAGCGCGCTCACGCCCGAGCGAAAGAGCGTGTGGTCGTCGATGAGCAGGATGCGTATGGTCATGGGGATCGTTATCTTGTCGCGATGTCTTCCAATTCTGATCGTGACGCCGTCGGCCAGGTTCATTGGCCACATTCACGCGGCCATGCGGCTCGCGGCGGGCAGCACCAGTTCGACGCGCGCGCCGCGCCCCGGCGCGCTCTGCAGCGTGAGCACGGCGGCTAGACGTCTCGCGCGCTCATGCATGATGTGAAAACCCACGTGCGATTCGCCGCGCGAGGCGATATCGGCGGGATCGTAGCCCACGCCGTCGTCTTCGATTGTCAGGCGGAAGTCGCGCGCATTCACGACACTCACCTGTACGTGCAGCGCCTGGGCATGCTTGCGCGCATTCGAGAGCGCCTCCTGCAGCACGAAGAGTACCTGCAGCTGCTGGTCGGGCGGCAGCGGCGGCCCGTCTTCGTCGCGATAGTCGAGCGTCAACTCGGCGTCCGACTGGCGGCGAAAGCGCGCCACGGTGTCCTCCACGGCGAGGCGCAACTTGCCCGGGCCGAGCTTCGTGCGGAAATTCAGCAGCAGTTCGCGCACGTCGTCGTAGCTTTCCTCTACGCCGCCCGCGAGCAGCGGCACGATCTCGCGGATCTCGTCGAGGTCGCCCCGCCCGGCCGCCCCGTCGAGCAGGTGTACCTGCATCTTCAGGAAGCTCAGGCCTTGCGCGATGCTGTCGTGCAGCCCCTGAGCGACGAGATTGCGCTCCTCGGACACGGCGAGCTGGCGCCCGAGCGCCACGAGCCGACGGTTCATGAGCGCGACGCCCAAGTGGCGGCCGAGCGTCTGGAGCAGCTGAACGCCCGACGGCGCAATCTCCCGCTCGCGCCGGAAGTGCAGCGAGAACGTGCCGAGCGTCTCGTTCTGCGCGACGATGGCCGACACCGCGACGCTCACGAAGCCTGCCTTCAGGCAGCGCTGCGTGAAAGCCCCGCTCAGGCCGCTTTCTCCACTTTCTGCGCCGGCTGCGCGCGCGCCTGGCTGCGCCATCAGGCCGAATACGACTGGCGCCTCGGCCGTGGCGCCCCCGCACGCACAGTCCGCCGCCGGCATGCACTGCTCCGCGCGCGTGATCGATTCGGGCATGCCTTCCGAGACGAGCAGATGCAGATTGCCGTCGTCAGGCGAAACGACGCGCACCGTGCCGCCATCGGCGTCGAATTCGCGCATCACGCGCGTGAGGAAATCGTGGCACAGGCTTTCCGCCGGGCCCGGCGTGTTGAGAAACGCCGCCATCTCGTAGAGCGTGGCGAGTTCGCGGTTTTGCGCCGCCAGTTGCGCGGTCTTGGCGTCCACACGCTCGGCAAGGTCCTGGTACAGCGCCTGCAGCTCCGCGACCATGCGGTTGAAACCTTGCGTGAGATGACCGAACTCGTCGTACGTTTCGACCGGCAACCGTGTGTCGAACTCGCGCGCCTCGATGCGCGCGAGCCCGTCCTGCAAGCGCTGCACGGGCGCCACGAACCACTGGTAAAGCAGATAGACGATTGCCATCGTGCCTACACACGACAGCGCCGCGAGCGCGACCTGTGAAATGCGCAGCCACGCGGTCTTGCGCGCGTTCTCGCGCTCGATCAGGCTGACGAGCCGGTTCGCGTCGTCGACGAAGCCGGGCAGCAGGCCGATGTACGTCGAGGGCTCGCCCCCGCTGGCGGCGAGGTCGCTCAGCGCAGCGGGTTTGAGCGTGTGGTTCCAGGCAGCCGCGACCCGTTCGAACTGCGCGTGGATGCCCGCATCGGCGGGAAGAAAGAGCGGCCGCGCCGGATCGCCGTCGCGCAATTCGCGCAGCGTCTCGTCGAGCTGGCGCATCTGGGCGTCGACTTGCGAAGGCTTGCCGGTGCGGCCTTCCCACAGTGCGATCGCCACCGCGTTCGCGCGCATGCGCAGGCTGCCCGCGTCGTTGATCGCGGCGGCGCCGCCCTCGAGCTGCCAGGAAAGCCAGAGCGTGCCGCTGATCATCGCGAGCACGAGCGCGAGCGCGACCGTGGAAAGCACAACGATGCGCGTGGAGAGCCGCTTCGGGAACGGCGCTTCCTGCGCGGCGGCAGAAGCGGCAGAAGCGGCAGATGCGGCAGATGCGGTTGCGGAGTCGGAAGACGGAGTCATGGCCGGGACCGGGAATCGGCTGCGCCGAAACGGCGGCGCCTATACCGACATTATCTGACGGAGTGCAGCCGATCGCGCGCTATGTCGCGGTGTGCACCGCCAACTGCGACACTATGCGTCAGATCGCCTGCCTCGCGGGCGAGTCCCGGCGAACCACGTTGCGCGCCCCCGGCGTATGCACATCGTGAAAAAAGCGGGGAATGCGAGTGAGCTCGCTCCCCGCGAAGAACGGCCATCCCCACGGCCGTCCAGAGGCAAACGTTGGCCGCTAGCGGCTGCGCACGAGCTGCCAGGCGCGCGAGAGATAGGTGATCGAGGCGAACCCGCTCCACACGTGCACGAGCCGCGTGAACGGGAAGATCACGAACAGCGTCATGCCCATGAAGAGGTGCATGCGGAAGATGAGCGGCGCGTCTGCCACGAAGCTCGCGGCGTCGCCGCGGAACGTGACGATGTGCTGCGCCCAGGTCATGAGCCGCACCATCATCGCGCCGTCCATGTGGCTAGCCGATTCGCCGATGGTGCTCAGCCCGAGCAGCAGCGTGACGAGCAGCCACAACAGCAGCACCTTGTCGCCCACGCGCGTCACGGCCGAAACGCGCGCGTTCGAAAGCCGCCGGTGCAGCAGGATCGCGAGGCCCACCAGACACATCGAGCCCATCACGCCGCCGGCGACCATCGCCACGAGCTGCTTGACCGCGTGCGGCACGCCGAGCCAGTCCCACACAGCGACGGGCGTGAGCAGACCGAACAGATGTCCGAAGAAAAGCCCGAGCACGCCGACGTGGAAGAGGATATTGCCAAGGCGCAAATGCCCGCGATAGAGCAGCTGCGAGCTGTCCGCCTTCCACGTGTACTGCTCGCGCTCGAAGCGCGCGAGGCTGCCGAACAGGAAGATGGCGGCGGCAATATACGGATAGATGCCGAACAAAAACTGATTGAACGTGTTCATGGCGATTCCTTTGCGCAGGCAGCCGCAGTGGTCGCGGCAAACTGCGCTCGCGGGTGGAACTGAACGACCTGCGGCGAGTTGCTCGCGCCGAACGCGTGCGTGAGCGGCTCCACGCCGTCCGCGCCGGTGCCGAAACGTTCGAGCGCCTCGTCCATGTCGCGCACGGGCGCGCCCACGAGCGGCAGCGGCTCGACATCGGTCAGCTCGCACAGCACCGTGAAGATGCCCGCGTAGGGGCTTTCACTCTTCTCGAGCTGATTGCCGAGCGCGGCGAGCACGTGAATCGCCTCGCCGAGCAGCGCGCGCGCCTCGTCCTCGCCGATCAGGCCGAGCACTTCGAGAAAGAGCGGCACGTAGTCGGGCAGTTCGCTCGTCGCGACGTCGAGGCCGTGGTTGCGGTATTCGTCGAGCAGATCGACCATCGCCTGGCCTCGCGCGCGGCTCTCGCCGTGCACGTGCTCGAACAGATGCAGCGAGTGGCGCGGATTGCGGTCGAAGGTGGCCACGTACGCTTCCTGCGACTCGACGAGCGAGCACTCGCGCAGCGCCGCGATGAGCGGCGTCAGTTCGCCCGCGGCGAATGCGCCGTTCGGCAGGGCTTCGAGCGCGGCTTCGATCTCGTCGAGCGCGTCGAGCAAGGGCTGCTCGGGATAGTCGAGCAGCGCAGAGAGAACCGGATAAATCGACATGATGGTGTCCCCCGCTCAAGCTTCAGACGGCGTCTTGCGACGCGACTTCGGCATATCGACATACACCACGCTGCCTTCGACCTTCGAGCCGAACAGCGAGCCCTCGGAAACGCCGCCCGAACACCCGTTGCCGAACGAGAAGCCGCAACTGCCCTTTTCGTTGAACGAATCCTCGACCATTTCCTTGTGCGACGACGGCACGACGAAGCGGTCCTCGTAGTTTGCTATCGCCATGGTGCGGTACATGTCCTCGACCTGCTCGGGCGTGAGGCCCGCGCGCGCGAGAACCGCGTTGTCGTTCACGCCGTCCACGGCCTGGGTGCGCTTGTAGGCGCGCATCGCCAGCATGCGGTTGAGCGCCGAAATCACGGGCTTTTCGTCGCCGGCGGTGAGCAGGTTGGCGAGATAGCGCATGGGAATGCGCAGGCTCGCCACGTCGGGAATCACGCCGTCCATGCCGATATGGCCCGCGTCCGCGGCCGACTGGATCGGCGAAAGCGGCGGTACGTACCAGACCATCGGCAGCGTGCGGTACTCGGGGTGCAGCGGGAACGCGATCTTCCACTCGACCGCCATGCGGTACACGGGCGAGCGCACGGCGGCGTCGAGCCAGCTCTGCGGCACGCCCTGGCGGCGCGCCTCGGCCTGAATGGCGGGATCGTGCGGATCGAGGAATACGTCGAGCTGCGACTGATACAGATCCTGCGTCGATTCGACCGATGCCGCCTCGCTGATGCGGTCCGCGTCGTAAAGCATCACGCCCAGATAACGGATGCGGCCCACGCACGTTTCCGAGCAGACGGTAGGCTGCCCCGCCTCGATGCGCGGATAGCAGAAGATGCACTTCTCGGCCTTGCCGCTCTTCCAGTTGAAGTACATCTTCTTGTACGGGCAACCCGAGATGCACATGCGCCAGCCGCGGCACTTGTCCTGGTCGACGAGCACGATGCCGTCGTCTTCGCGCTTGTACACCGAGCCCGAGGGGCACGACGCCACGCACGCGGGATTCAGGCAGTGTTCGCACAGGCGCGGCAGGTACATCATGAAGGTATTCTCGAAGGTCGAATACATCTCCTTCTGCACGTTCTCGAACAGCTTGTCGCGGCTGCGCGAGGCGAACTCGCCGCCCAGGTCGTCTTCCCAGTTGGGACCCCAATGGATCTTGTCCATCTTCTTGCCAGTGATGACCGACACGGGGCGCGCGGTGGGCGGCGTCTGCGAGAGGCGCGCCTTCTGCAAATGCTCGTAGTCGTACGTGAACGGCTCGTAGTAGTCGTCGATGCCGGGCAGGTTCGGGTTGGCGAACAGGTTGGCCAGCACCTTGAGCTTCGGGCCCTGGCGCGGCTCGATCTTGCCGTTCGGGTTGCGGACCCAGCCGCCGCTCCACTTCTCCTGGTTCTCCCATTCCTTCGGATAGCCGATGCCGGGCTTCGTCTCGACGTTGTTGAACCACGCGTACTCGACGCCATCCCGCGACGTCCACACGTTTTTGCACGTGACGGAGCACGTATGACAGCCGATGCACTTGTCGAGGTTCAGGACCATCGCCACCTGGGCGCGGATTTTCATGATGCGGCTCCTTCCTTCATCGGGCCTTCCAGCCACTCGACCTTCTTCATCTTGCGCACGATCACATACTCGTCGCGATTGCTGCCGACGGTGCCGTAGTAGTTGAAGCCATACGCCAGTTGCGCGTAGCCGCCGATCATGTGCGTGGGCTTGAGCACCGTGCGCGTGACCGAGTTGTGAATGCCGCCGCGCATGCCGCTCGTTTCCGCGCCCGGAACGTTGATGATCTTTTCCTGCGCGTGATACATGAGGCACATGCCACGCGGCACGCGCTGGCTCACCACGACGCGCGCAGTGAGCGTGCCGTTCACGTTGAACGCCTCGACCCAGTCGTTATCGACGAGACCCGCCTCCTTCGCTTCGGCTTCCGAGACCCAGACGTGCGGGCCGCCACGCGACAGCGTGAGCATGCGCAGGTTGTCCGTGTACGTGGAATGGATGCCCCACTTCTGGTGCGGCGTGATCCAGTTCAGCACGAGTTCGTGCTCGCCGTTGGGTTTCGCGCCGAGCATCGGCGAGGTCGTCTTCGTGTCGATGGCGGGCTTGTAGTTGCAGAGCCCCTCGCCGAAGTCGAGCATCCAGCGGTGATCCTGATAGAACTGCTGGCGGCCCGTGAGCGTGCGCCAGGGAATCAGCTCGTGCACGTTCGTATAACCCGCGTTGTAGCTCACCTCTTCCGATTCGAGGCCCGACCACGTAGGCGCGGAGATGATCTTGCGCGGTTGCGCCTGCACGTCGCGAAAGCGGATCTTGTCGTGCTCGCGGCCTTCGGCCAGATGCGTGTGATCGCGGCCCGTGATCTTCGAGAGCGCGTCCCACGCCTTCACCGCTACGTGGCCGTTGGTTTCCGGCGCGAAGGTCAAGATCATTTCGGCGGCGTCGATGGCCGTTTCCAGACGCGGGCGTCCCTCGGCCGCGCCGCGGTTCTGCTGGATGCCCGTGAGCTGTGCGAACTCGCCCACCTCGTGCACGGTGTTCCAGTTGATGCCCTTGCCGCCGTTGCCGAGCTTTTCGAGCAGCGGCCCGACGGAGGTGAACTTGTTGTAGATCTCGCGATAGTCGCGCTCCACGAGCGTCATCGAAGGCGCGGTCTTGCCGGGGATCAGATCGCATTCGCCAAGACGCCAGTCCTTCGGCTCGAACTCCTGGCCGAGTTCGCCCGGTGTATCGTGCATGAGCGGCGTGCACACGAGGTCGGTGCGCTTGCCCAGAAGCGCGCCGCCGATCTCCGAAAACTTCTTCGCGATGGCCTTGTAGATCTCCCAGTCGGTCTTGCTCTCCCACAGCGGCTGCACCGCCTCCGAAAGCGGATGGATGAACGGGTGCATGTCCGACGTGTTGAGGTCGTCCTTCTCGTACCACGTGGCCGAAGGCAGCACGATATCGCCGTACAGGCACGTCGTGCTCATGCGGAAGTCGAGCACCGTGAGCAGGTCGAGCTTGCCTTCGGCCGCTTCGCGCACCTTCACTTCGGCGGGCTTGATCGCATCGGCTTCGTCGCCGAACAGTGCGTTCTGCGTGCCGAGCAGGTACTTGAGGAAATACTCGTGCCCCTTGCCCGAGCTGCCCATGATGTTCGAGCGCCACACGAACATGTTGCGCGGAAAGTTCGCGGGATTGTCGGGGTCGTCGCAGGCGAAGTTCAGGGCGCCCGACTTCAATTGATCGACGGTGTACTGCACCGGCGGCACGCCTGCGCGCTGCGCGGCGTCCACCACGTCGAGCGGATTGGCGCCCAGTTGCGGCGCCGAAGGCAGCCAGCCCATGCGCTCGGACTTCGCGTTGAGGTCGAGCATCGACAGGTTCTTGTAGCGTTCGCGGTCCGCGCCCGGGCCAAGAATCTCGTCCAGACTCACCTTCTCGTGACGCCACTGGCTCGTGTGGTTGTAGAAGAACGATGTGCCGTTCATCTGGCGCGGCGGGCGCGACCAGTCGAGCGCGAACGCGAGGGGCGCCCAGCCGAACTGCGGACGCAGCTTTTCCTGGCCCACGTAGTGCGCCCAGCCGCCGCCGCTCTGGCCGATACAGCCGCACATCATCAGCAGATTGATGATGCCGCGGTAGATCATGTCGTTGTGGTACCAGTGATTGAGCGCCGCGCCGACGATCACCATGCTCTTGCCGCGCGTGCGGTCGGCGTTGTCGGCAAACTCGCGCGCCACCTGGATCACGAGCTTGCGCGGCACCGTGGTGTGCTTCTCCTGCCATGCGGGTGTGCAGGGCACGTCGTCGTCATACGAGGACGCGACGTTCGGGCCGCCGAGCCCCTGGTCGACGCCGTAGTTGGCCATCTGCAGGTCGTAGACGGTGGCGACCAGCACGCTCGTGCCGTCCGCCAGCGCGACGCGCTTCGCGGGCACGCGGCGCGCGAGCAGCGCGCCATGTTCGCCGCCGAAGTACGGGAAGCCCACCTCGACCACTTCGTCATGCTGATCGACGAGCGAAAGGCGCGGATCGATTTCGCGGCCGCTGCCGCCGTCCCTCATTTCGAGGTTCCAGCGGCCCACCTTCTTGCCGCCGTCGTGCTCGCCTTCGCCCCAGCGGAAACCGATCGAGCCGTTCGGCGCGACGACGTCGCCCGTGGTCGCATCGATGGCGAGCGTCTTCCAGTGCGGGTTGTTCGCTTCGTCGAGATTCGCGGCGAGTTGCGACGCGCGCAGGAACTGGTCCGGCACGAGCGCGCCATCGCGCTTCGCGAGCGTGACGAGCATCGGCATGTCGGTGTACTGCTTCACGTAATCGCGGAAATACGCGGACTTCGCCGTTGCGTGAAACTCCTTGAGCACCACGTGGCCCATCGCGAGCGCGAGCGCCGCGTCGGTGCCCTGCTTCGGCGCGAGCCAGATATCGCCGAACTTCACCATCTCGCCGAAGTCGGACGACACTGCGACCGTCTTCGTGCCCTTGTAGCGGACCTCGGTGTAGAAGTGGGCGTCGGGCGTGCGCGTTTGCGGCACGTTCGAGCCCCACACCATGAGATACGTGGAGTTGTACCAGTCGGCCGATTCGGGCACGTCGGTCTGCTCGCCCCATACCTGCGGCGAGGAAGGCGGCAAGTCGCAATACCAGTCGTAGAACGACAGACACGCCCCGCCGATCAGGCTCAGATAACGCGCGCCCGCGGCGTACGAGACCATCGACATTGCTGGAATGGGTGAGAAACCCACCACGCGATCGGGACCGTACTTGCCGATGGTGTAGGCGTTGGCCGCCGCGATCATCTCGGTGGCCGTGTCCCACCCGGCGCGCACGAAGCCGCCCTGGCCGCGCGCGCTCTTGTAGTGAGCCGCCTTCTTCGGGTCCTCGACGATCGAAGCCCATGCCTTGACCGGGTCGAGCGTCTTGCGCGCCTCGCGCCACATTTCGATCAGGCGCCCGCGGATCATCGGGTACTTCACGCGCTGCGCCGAATACACGTACCAGCTATACGATGCGCCACGCGGGCAGCCGCGCGGTTCGTGATTGGGCAGGTCAGCACGCGTGCGCGGATAGTCGGTCTGCTGCGTTTCCCACGTGATCAGGCCGTTCTTCACGTAAACCTTCCACGAGCACGAGCCCGTGCAGTTCACGCCGTGGGTCGAGCGTACGATCTTGTCGTGCTGCCAGCGGCTGCGATAGCCGTCTTCCCACTTGCGGTCCTCGTTCACCACCGCGCCGTGGCCCTTCGAAAACGTCGACTTCACGCGCGACATGAACTTCAACCGGTCCAGAAAATAACTCATCAGGTTCTCCGGGACTGCTGCTGGAATCGATCGATCGCGCCTGTCGCCGTCCGCTTGCGTTGCAAGCCTGGCGACGGGCAGCTGTATCGTTCCAAGTATGGCGAGCAGGTGCGTGCCTGCCCATTCATCAACGGGAGAGTTCGCACTACTCCCAAAGGACTAATCCGATTCAGCAAGGCGTGGACGCGTTGCGGCGCGCATAGAAGAACCACGTCACCGCCGCGCACACCACGTAGAAGCCGATAAAGCAGACGAGCGCGCCGACCGGTGACCCGCTCATGTCGAGCGACGAGCCAAAGCTCTTCGGAATGAAGAAGCCGCCGTACGCGCCCATCGCGCCCGCGAAGCCGAGCACCGCCGCCGATTCCTTGCCCGCTTCGGCGAGCGCGCTGCGCTGCGCCTCATCGCCCTTGCCCTTCTCGGTGCGTTGATGGTGCGTGAGAAAGATCACGGGAATCATGCGGAAGGTCGAACCGTTGCCGATGCCGGTGAGCGCGAACAGCACGACGAACATCGCGAGGAAGCCGGCGAAGCTGCCCTGTGCGCCGCCCAGCGCGCCGCCCGGCAGGAACACGATTACGCCCATCACCGCGATGATCATCGCGAGGAAGGTCCAAAGCGTGACGCGCGCGCCGCCGAGCTTGTCCGAGATCCAGCCGCCAACTGGGCGCGTGATCGCGCCAGCGAGCGGCCCGAGGAAGGCCCATGCAGTCGGGTTGATGGCGGGAAACTCCGCCTTCGTGAGAAGCGCGAGGCCAGCCGAGAAACCGATGAACGAGCCGAACGTGCCGACATACAGAAAGCACATGATCCAGTTGTGCGCGCGGCGGAAGATCACCGCCTGCTCACGGAACGAGGCCTTCGCATCGGCGATGTCGTTCATGCCGAACCACGCGGCGAACGAAGACACGACGATGAGTGGAATCCACACGAAGCCTGCGTTCTGCAGCCAGATGCTGTGCTCGACGCCGTCCTTCACGTAGGTCTGCCCGTCGCCGAGCAGGCCAGCGAACACGGCCGTCGAGATGACGATCGGCGTGACGAACTGCACGAGCGAGACACCGAGGTTGCCGATGCCCGCGTTGAGGCCGGTGGCAAAACCCTTGCGCGCCTTCGGGAAGAAGAAGCTGATGTTCGCCATCGACGAGCTGAAGTTCGCGCCGCCAAGACCGCACAGCAGGGCAAGCACGAGCAGCGTCGAATACGAGGTGGACGTATCGCGCAGCGCGAAGCCCATGCCGAAGGCCGGGATCAGGAGACTCGCCGTGGAGATCGCCGTGAAGCGGCGGCCGCCGAAAATCGGCACAAGAAACGAATAGAAAATGCGCAGCGTGGCGCCCGAAAGCGCGGGGAGCGCCGTGAGCCAGAAGAGTTCGTTCTTCGTGAAGTGAAAGCCGCCCTTGTCGAGATTGACGACCGTGACGCTCCACAGCGACCACACCACGAACGCCAGCATCAGCGCGGGAATCGAAATCCACAGGTTACGGGTGGCGATCTGCTCGCCAGAAGCCTGCCAGAACCGGGGGTTCTCGGGCTCCCATTGGGTCAGGAGATACTTGGACATGATTGTGCTCGTTCGGTAGGCGCCGCACGCGCGGCGCAGGTTGGATCATTCGGAGTACGTGGTTTCCTTCGGCGCCAGCGTCGCGGCGCTAACCTTGCGCGCGAGCTTCGCGCTGCCGTGGGCGAGCGCTTCGGGGCGGAACGAGAAGTGCATGAACAGCAGGCTCACCACGGTGGCGCCGAACATCAGCATGAAGCAGGTGGTGCGCACGCCCGTGAGGTCGACGAGCAGGCCGAACAGGATCGGCAGCACGAAGCCCGCGAGACCGCCCGCCAGCCCCACGACGCCGGAGACGGCGCCGATGTTGTCGGTGTACTCGTCGCCGATGAACTTGAAGACCGAGGCCTTGCCCACCGCCATCGCAATGCCGACGACGAACATCAGCACCGTGTAGAACACCGGTCCCGTGCTGATATGCAGACCGAGCGGGCCATGCGCGCCGTGGACCGTGAAGTCGGTCGGCGGGTAGCTCAGCAGGAAGAAGCACGCGAGCGCGACCCACATCACGGCCCACGTCGTGCGATAGGCGCCATAGCGGTCGGAGAGCCAGCCGCCTAGCGCACGCAGCACGCCGCCGGGCAGCGAGAAGCACGCAGCGAGAAACGCGGCCTGCTCGATGCCGAAGCCGTACTGGTTCACGTAGTACTGCGGCATCCACAGCGACAGGCCGACATAGCCGCCGAACACCACCGAGTAATACTGCGCGTAGCGCAGCACGCGCGGGTCGGCAAGCACGCGCATCTGGCTCGCAACGCTCGCCGTGCCGGGTACGCGGTGCGCAGGGTTGCTCGCGGAAAACATCCAGAACAGCAGCGCCGTCGCGAGCATCGCAACGGCATAGACCTTCGGCACGATGGTCCACGTACCGGCCGCGACGATCAGCACCGGCGCCACGAACTTGTTGAGCGCGGCGCCCGAATTGCCTGCGCCGAAGATACCCATGGCGAAACCCTGGCGCGACTTCGGGAACCAGCGCGCGACATAGGGCGTGCCGACTGAGAACGATGCGCCGGCGAGTCCCACGAACAGGCCGAGCGCGAGGAATTGCCACAGTTGCGTCGCGTACGTGACGAGCCAGATCGGCACGACGGTCACGAGCATGGTGATGAAGAAAACGATGCGCCCACCGAAGCGGTCGGTCCAGATGCCGAGCGGCACGCGGGCGAGCGAGCCGGTGAGCACGGGCATCGCGGCAATCAGGCCGAATTCGGTATCGGTGAGGTGAAGCTGTTTTTTGAGCGGAATGCCGAGGATCGCGAACATCATCCAGACGGCAAAGCAGATCGTGAACGCGAAGGTGCTCGAACCCAGCACGCGCCAGGCTCGGCTATCGGCTACAGGTTCCGCCTGCGGGGATGGGGCGGCTTTCATGAATTTCCCTCTTGTCGTTTAGTTGACGTGACAAGAGTAGGAAAGACGAAAGGTGCGGACTATTCTCCGCAGGGAGTGCGCGACGATGCGCCACTAGAACTTAAGGAGTAGTACCGAGGGAACGAGTTGGCGCGGAAGAAAAATCGCATGCATGCGAACACGCCGGAGAGCAATGCGATTAGTTCGAAAAGCCGTAGCGTGTCATGAAACACGCTACGGCATGGTGTCGCACGCGATCAACGATCAGCGGAACACGACCGTCTTGTGCCCGTTGAGCACGATGCGATGCTCCACGTGCCACTTCACCGCGCGCGCGAGCGTCACGCATTCGACGTCGCGGCCAATGGCGGTGAGCTGGTCCGGCGTCATGTTGTGATCCACGCGCTCGACTTCCTGCTCGATGATCGGGCCTTCGTCGAGATCGGACGTCACATAATGCGCCGTTGCGCCGATCAGCTTCACGCCACGATCGAACGCCTGGTAGTACGGCTTCGCGCCCTTGAAGCTCGGCAGGAACGAATGATGGATATTGATCGCGTGGCCTTCGAGCGCCTTGCAAAGCTGCGGCGAGAGGATCTGCATGTAGCGCGCGAGCACCACGAGATCGGCGCCTTCGCGGTTCACCACTTCGAGCACGCGCGCTTCCTGCGCGGCCTTGTCGGCCTCAGTGCCGCCGAGTAGCGGGAAGTGATGGAACGGAATGTTGTAGCTCGCGGCGAGCTGATAGAAGTCCTTGTGATTCGAGATGATCGCCGGAATCTCGATAGGCAGCTGGCCGGTGCGATAGCGGAACAACAGGTCGTTCAGGCAATGGCCGATCTTCGAGACCATGATGACGACGCGCGGCTTCACGTTCGCGTCATGCAGTTCCCAGCGCATGCCGAACTCCTGCGCGAGCGGCTCGAACGCGCTGCGCAGGCCGTCGAGGCCCGGGTCGCCGCCCACTTGCTGGAAGTGCACGCGCATGAAGAACTCGCCCGTGTGGCTGTCGCCGAACTGGGCCGAGTCGAGAATATTGCTGCCGCGCTCGAACAGAAAGCCCGACACGGCATGCACGATGCCAGGCCGGTCGGCGCACGACAGTTTGAGGATGAAGCTGTGATCGGTCGACATGACCTTGGTAACTCCCGTCAATACTTTGGTGTTGCTAAAAGGGCTTGAGGCCTTGCTAAGAGAACCGCCGCCCTTTCACAGCGTCGG
The DNA here is from genome assembly GCF_026343935.1 of Paraburkholderia sp. CNPSo 3076. Classification (NCBI taxonomy): domain Bacteria; kingdom Pseudomonadati; phylum Pseudomonadota; class Betaproteobacteria; order Burkholderiales; family Burkholderiaceae; genus Paraburkholderia; species Paraburkholderia sp. CNPSo 3076. The sequence goes on from NZ_JAPMAL010000016.1 coordinate 109,789, forward strand.
CGGTTCGAAGATCGCGGCAATGCCCTCGCACGCGTCTTCGTCTATCCATTGGCGGCGCAGCAGGCAGTCGAGTGTCGCGAGGCTCGCGTCCACCGTCATCGCGCCCTCTTCGATCCAGCGCGCGGCTTCGTCGATGCGCGCGAGGCGATGCTCGCCGACTTCGCCGTCCTGGTTGTGCGGCACGAAATCGGCCGGGAGCACGAGGTCGTAGATGAAGATCTGCTCGGCCTGCGTGCCTTCCGGCAGCGACTGCAGCACGTGCACCGTGCGGCCCGCGCGCGCCTCGCGCGCCAGGTCCTCGGCAATGCCAGCCTCTTCCCAGCACTCCTTCACAAGCGTGGCCTCGATGCCGAAGCCCCAGCCGATGCCGCCCGCCACGACGTTATCCAGCATGCCGGGGTCGGTGGCCTTGGTGTGGCTGCGCCGCGCGATCCACAATTGCGGCGCACCGGGCGACAACGGATCCGCGTATTCTACGACGCCGTTCAGATGCACCGCGTACGTCATCGTGCCGAAAAAGCGCGAGGCCGCGCGTTCGATAAAGGCGAGCGGCGGCGCGTCGAAGGCGTTGCGGATCGCGTAGGTTTCGTTGCGCCAGCCCGGAATATGCCCTTCCGCCGCAAGTGCGCCAATCACCGAGCCGAGCGCCGCGCTGCGTGCATCGACACTATCGAAGTGCGGGGCGAGCGTCACGCGGGCGCTATCCGCATCGCCGTCGATTTCGAACACGTCGGGCCAGCGCGCGAGCCGCGCCACGTCGTTCTCGCGTATCCAGCCCACGCGCTCGTCGCCGATATGAAACGGCAGATGCGCGCCGGCATCGAAACGCCGCGCGTCGGTAATGCAAGGCAAGGTCATCGATCAGGACTCCGTTGATCAGTCGCGCAAGGCGACGCGAATGCCGATGGCGATGAAGGTGACGCCGGCGAGACGGTCCAGCCACACACCCGCGCGGGGCCGGCGCTTCAGCCAGCCGCCGATCGTGCCCGCGCACAGCCCGAAGACGGAGAACACCACGACCGTCTGCGCCATGAACACGAGGCCGAGCTCGAGCATCTGCAGCGTGACGTGCTGCGCGCCATGCGGGTCGACGAACTGCGGCAGGAACACGACGAAGAACAGCGTCACCTTCGGATTCATGATGTTGCCGAGCACGCTCTGGCGAAAGATCGCGGAGAGCGGCTGGCGCGGCCTGTCGCCGGCGGCGGCGAGACCCTGGCTGCGCAGCGCCTTCACGCCGATCCACACGAGATACGCGGCGCCGGCGAGCTTGAGGATCTGGAACGCGAGCGGCGAAGAGCGCAGCACGGCGGCCACGCCGAGCGCGGCGAGCGTGGTGTGGAACGTCACGCCCGCGGCGAAGCCGAGCGCGGCAACGAGACCGGCGGCGCGGCCCTGCGAAATGCCGCGCGCGAGCACCTGGAGATTGTCGGGACCGGGCGCGAACGTGATGGCGATGGAGGTGGCGAGAAAGAGCGCGAAATTCGGCATGAGATCGACTCGTGGCGGTGTGCGTTCGGGTTTCAGTGCCCGCCGAAGGCGGTCACGGTGAAGAGCGCCAGGCCTGCATCGGAGAGCAGCTTCGAGCCGCCCAGATCCGGGAGGTCGATGATCGCGGCACCCTCCACCACGCTCGCGCCGAGGCGTTCGAGCAGCAGCTTGCCGGCCATCATGGTGCCGCCGGTGGCGATCAGGTCGTCGACGATCACGACGCGATCGCCCTTGCTGCAGGCGTCCTCGTGAATCTCAACGGTCGCTTCGCCGTATTCGAGCTTGTAGGTCTCGGAAACGGTCTTGTACGGCAGCTTGCCGATCTTGCGGATCGGAATGAAGCCCACGTTCAGCTCATACGCGACGATCGGCCCGATGATGAAGCCGCGCGCGTCGAGCCCTGCCACGTAGTCGAGCTTCGCATCGACATAGCGCTCGACGAACAGGTCGATCAGCACGCGCAGGCCCTTCGGATGGCCGATGAGCGGCGTGATATCGCGGAACTGCACTCCCGGCTGAGGCCAGTCAGGCACCGTGCGGATCAGGCTGTTCACGAACTGGGCGGCTTCAGCGCTCGGGTTCGCAGGCGCGTTGGACATGATTTCTCCGGGCAGTGGCTGGATAAAGAACGGTAGAGCTATTTAAACGGGGCAGGACCCCCTTGGCGCAGTCTCGCGATTGCGGCAGCGACGGTGACAACGACGGCGTATCAGACCGCCGCCGCGCCCGCGCCGGCCGCACCCGGCTTGCGATGCCGCGAAAGCCGCTCCTCGGCCTGCGCGAGCTGCTCGGGCAGACCGCGCAGCACGACGATGTCGGCCTCGCGCAGCTTGGTCGATGGGTCCGGTTCCACCCCACGAATGCCGTGGCGGCGGATCGCCGTCACCTCGACGCCGAGCTCGTACAGGCCCAGTTCCGCGAGCGTGCGGCCCACGGCGTCGGCCCGCTCGTCGACCGGTACGGATTGTAGCCGCACCTGCTCGTGACCGTCCTCGCCCACATCGTCGGTGCCGTGGAAGTAGCCGCGCAGAAGGCTGTAACGCTCGTCGCGCAACTCTTCCACACGGCGCACCACGCGCCGCATCGGCACGCCCATGAGCACCAGCATGTGCGAGGCGAGCATCAGGCTGCCTTCCACGATCTCCGGAATCACCTCGGTGGCGCCCGCGGCGAGCAGGCGCTCGAGATCGGCGTCGTCCACCGTGCGCACGATCACGGGCAAGGTGGGCTCCAGCTCGTGAATGTGATGGAGCACGCGAAACGCCGATTGCGTATTGGCGTACGTGATCGCCACGGCGGCCGCACGGTGGATGCCCGCCGCGACGAGCGACTCGCGCCGCGCCGCGTCGCCGAACACCACCGACTCGCCCGCCGCCGCCGCGGCCGCCACACGATCGGGGTCGAGGTCGAGCGCGACGTACGAAAGGCCCTCGTATTCGAGCATGCGCGCGAGGTTCTGCCCCGCGCGGCCGTAGCCGCACACGATCACATGGCCGCTTTGCTTGATGCTTTGCGTGGCGATGCGCGTCATCATCAGCGACTGCTGCATCCATTCCGTCGAGGAGAGGCGCAGCACGATGCGGTCGGCGTTCTGGATCAGGAACGGCGCGGCGAGCATCGACAGCAGCATGGCCGCGAGGATCGCCTGGAGCAGCGTGGCATCGACGAGGTGCTTGTCGAGAATGAGGTTCAGCAACACGAAACCGAATTCGCCGGCCTGCGCGAGGCCGAGACCCGTGCGCATGGACACGCCCGGCGAGGCGCCGAAAATACGCGTGAGCGCGGTGATGAGCACGGCCTTCAGCACGACCGGCCCGAGGAAGAACGCCGCCACCATGATGGGGTGCTGCCAGATCACGTGCGGATTGAGCAGCATGCCCGTGGTCACGAAGAAGAGGCCGAGCAGCACGTCGCGAAACGGCTTGATGTCTTCTTCCACCTGGTGCTTGTACGGTGTTTCGGCGATCAGCATGCCCGCGATGAAGGCGCCGAGCGCGAGCGAGAGGCCGAACTTGTCGGTGATGAACGCGGCGCCCAGCGTGACGAGCAGCACGTTGAGCACGAACAGTTCCTGCGAGCGGCGCCGCGCGACCACGGTGAACCAGCGCGTCATGAACTTCTGCCCGACGATGAGCAGAATGCCGAGCGCGAGCACGATCTTCACGGCCGCCGTGCCGAGCGACTCGACGAGCGACGCCGACGAACCGCCAAACGCCGCGATCACGATGAGCAGCGGCACCACGGCCAGATCCTGGAACAGCAGCACGCCCATAATGTTGCGGCCATGCTCCGATTCGATCTCGAGCCGCTCGGAAAGCATCTTGCTGACAATGGCCGTGGACGACATGGCGAGCGCGCCGCCCAGCGCGACGCAGGCCTGCCACGTGATATGCACCCACGGCTCCAGCACGAGCCCGAGCAGGAGCGCCACCACGATCGTGCCGAGCACCTGCGAAAGCCCGAGGCCGAACACGGCGTGGCGCATGGCGCGCAGCTTCGAGAGCGAGAACTCGAGGCCGATGGAGAACATCAGGAACACGACGCCGAACTCGGCCAGGTTCTGCGCGCCATGCGTGTCCGGCACGATGCCGAGCGAGCGCGGGCCCACGAGAATGCCCACCGTGAGGTAGCCGAGCATCGGCGGCAGATTCAGATAACGAAACAGCACGACGCCAACCACCGAGGCGAGCAGCAGGAACAGCGTCATTTCCAGCGGGGAGATCATCGTGTGAAGCGTCCTCGTTCGTCTGCGGTACCGGCGATGCGAATTCTGCCCCGCGCCGGGTCACTGATCGACGCGAAGGCGGCTAGGGCCTGTTTACATTAATAACGGGCTAAATGGGAAGGGCTACGGAGAAACGACTGGGCAAGCCCGGCGGCTCGCGCACGGGGTTTTGGCGCTGGGGGGCGCTGGCGCGGCGCGCAGACGCCTTTGCTATACTCCGCGGATGATAGCGAAAATCAATGGCGACCGGGCGCTGAAGCTCGCTCGCAACGTGCTCGACATCGAAGCGGACGCCGTGCGCGGGCTTCGCGACCGGCTCGACGACAACTTCGTAGGCGCGGTCGACCTTATCCTCAGCTGCCGCGGACGCGTGGTCGTGTCCGGCATCGGCAAATCGGGCCACATTGCCCGCAAGCTCGCGGCCACGCTGGCCTCCACGGGCACCCCGGCGTTCTTCGTGCATCCGGCGGAAGCGAGCCACGGCGACCTCGGCATGGTCACCGCCGACGACGTCTTCATCGGCCTGTCGAACTCCGGCGAATCCGAAGAACTCGTGGCGATCCTGCCGCTCGTCAAGCGCATTGGCGCGAAGCTCATCGGCATGACGGGCAATCGCCCGCAGTCGACGCTCGGCCAGCTCTCCGATGTGCATCTGGACGCCGGCGTGGAGAAAGAAGCCTGCCCGCTGAACCTCGCGCCCACCGCCAGCACGACGGCGGCGCTCGCGCTCTCCGACGCGCTCGCGGTCGCGGTGCTCGACGCACGCGGCTTCGGCGCCGACGACTTCGCGCGCTCGCATCCGGGCGGCGCGCTCGGCCGGCGCCTGCTCACCTACGTGCGCGACGTGATGCGCACGGGCGACGAAATCCCGAAGGTGCGCGACGACGTCACCGTGCGCGACGCCCTCTTCCAGCTCACGGCCAAACGCATGGGCATGACGGCGGTCGTCAACGCCGACGGCCACGTGCAAGGCATTTTCACCGACGGCGACCTGCGCCGCGTGCTCGAGCGCGTGGGCGATTTCCGCGACCTGCCGATCGCGCAGGTCATGACGAAAGGCCCGCGCACCATCGGCCCGGACCAACTTGCCGTCGAAGCCGTGGAACTGATGGAGCGCCATCGCATCAATCAGATGCTGGTCGTCGATGCCGAGGGCACGCTGATCGGCGCCCTCAACATGCATGACCTGTTCTCCAAGAAGGTGATCTGATGGCTATCCCACTCGACGCAACCGCGCGCGCCGCGCGTGTGCGCCTCATGATTTTCGACGTCGACGGTGTGCTCACCGACGGCGGCCTGCTCTTCACCGGCGCGGGCGACACGATGAAGGCGTTCAACTCGCTCGACGGCCACGGCGCGAAGCTGCTGCGCGAAGCCGGCGTCGACACGGCCATCATCACGGGGCGCCGCTCGGAGATCGTCGCCGTGCGCGCGAAGGAACTGAAGATCACGCACCTGTGGCAAGGCGCCGAGGACAAGCGCGTAGCGTTCTCCGAGCTGCTCTCGCAAACGGGCATTGCGCCCGAAGCGTGCGGCTACATGGGCGATGACTGGCCCGACCTCGGCGTGATGCTTCAGTGCGGCTTCGCGGCCGCGCCCGCGAACGCCCATCCGGACGTGCTCTCGCGCGCCCACTGGGTGTCCGACAAGGTGGGCGGCCACGGCGCCGTGCGCGAAGTCACCGACCTGATCCTGCGCGCGCAGAACCGTTACGACGCCCTGCTCGCCGAGGCCTGCGCGCCGCTCGCCGGGATGCCGCGATGAACCCGAAGTTCCGCCTCACTTCGCTCGTGCCGCTCGTGTGCGTCGCCGCGCTCGCCGGTTTCACGTGGTGGCTGCTGCAGGCCGTCCAGCCGCGCGAGAAGGAGGCGGCGCCGCGTGCGCCCACGCATACGCCCGACTATTTCGCCGACAACTTCTCGGTGTCCGAGCTCGACCAGTCGGGCGCCACGCAGTACCGGCTCACGGCCACGCACATGGTTCACTACGAGGACGACGAGAACAGCGACCTCACGAACCCGGCCGTACGCGCATTCCAGCCCGGCAAGCCGATTGTCACGGCCACCGGGCTGCGCGGCACGGTCAACGCCGACGCCTCGATCGTCAATCTGTACGACAACGCGCGCATTCTGCGCGCGGCTGGCGCTGGCGATCCCGAAATGCAGGCTGATTCCGAGCATTTCAAAGTGCTCGTGAACGACGATGTGATCCTGACCGAAAAGCCGGTTAAACTTCGACGCGGCCAGTCGGTCATGACGGCCACCAGCGGCATGAACTACAACAATGTCTCCCGGGTCATCCAGCTCTTCGGCAACGTCCGTGGAGCCATCGCCCCGGCTGACTCCGGCGGCTCGTCCTGAACGCCGGGCCGTCCACGCAAGGCACGATTGCATGAACGATTCGCTTCCCCGTCCAATGAACGGCCGTTCGCCCGACGCGCGCCGCGCACGCTTCGCGGCGCTGATGGCGCTCGCCAGCGCGCTGCTGTTCGCCGGCCTCGCGCCCGCCGCCCACGCCGAACGCGCCGACAAGGACAAGCCGCTCAATATCGAAGCGGACAACATGACGTATGACGATCTGAAGCAGCAGACCGTCTTCACGGGCCACGTGGTCGCCACCAAGGGCACGATCCTCATCAAGGCCGACAAGCTCGTCGTCACGCAGGACCCGCAGGGCTACCAGTTCGCGACCGGCACCGTCGCGCCGGGCACGCCCGCCGAGAAGCTCGCCTACTTCCGCCAGAAGCGCGAAGGCCTCGACGAATACGTCGACGGCACGGCCGAGCGCATCGACTACGACGGCAAGCAGGACCTCACCACGCTCACGACGCGCGCCACGGTGCGCCGTCTGCAGGGCCTCTCGACGGTGATGGATCAGGTCCACGGCAGCGTCGTCACGTACGACGGCCAGAACGACTTCTATACGGCGCGCTCCGGAAAGGACGTCGCAGGTCCCGGCAACCCCGGCGGCCGCGTTCGCGCCATGCTCTCGCCGCGCAACACCACCACCGGCGCACAGCCACCCGCCGGCGCCCCGGCCGCGCTCACGCCGTCCACCAAGCTGCAGGAAGCGCCGCCACAGTGAATACCGTTACCGCCCCCCAAAGCTACGGCCGCCAGCTGGCCGGCAAGACGAGCACGCTCGTCGTGCGCAACCTGAAGAAGCGCTATGGCTCGCGCACCGTCGTCAAGGACGTTTCGCTCGACGTGAAGAGCGGCGAAGTGGTCGGGCTGCTCGGCCCGAACGGCGCCGGCAAGACTACGTCGTTCTACATGATCGTGGGTCTCGTGCCGCTCGATGCGGGCGAGATCGACCTCGACGGCCGGTCCATCAGCCTTCTGCCCATCCACAAGCGCGCGGCGCTCGGTCTTTCGTATCTGCCGCAGGAAGCTTCGGTGTTCCGCAAGCTCAGCGTCGAGGAGAACATCCGCGCAGTGCTCGAACTGCAGGTGGATGGCAAAGGCAAACGTCTGTCGAAAGACCTCATCACCGAGCGCGCCGAAGCGTTGCTCGAGGAGCTGCAAATCGCGCATCTGCGCGATAATCCGGCGCTGTCACTCTCGGGCGGCGAACGCCGGCGCGTCGAAATCGCGCGCGCGCTCGCAACCGATCCGAGCTTTATCCTGCTCGACGAGCCGTTCGCGGGCGTCGACCCGATCGCCGTGCTCGAAATCCAGAAGATCGTGAAGTTCCTCAAGCAGCGCAACATCGGCGTGCTGATCACCGACCACAACGTGCGCGAGACGCTCGGCATCTGCGATCACGCGTACATCATCAGCGACGGCAGCGTCCTCGCGGCCGGCGCACCCGGCGAGATTATCGAGAACGAGAACGTGCGCCGCGTTTATCTCGGCGAGCACTTCCGCATGTAAGCCCCGGGCGCGCCTCGCGCGCCCCCTCACCGCCGCCCCGCAGCACCCACCCGGGCGCGCGATCCGCTTTCGCGCTTTTCCGGCCTCATCTTTCGCATTCCCCGTGTAACTCCGCTGTATCGACCTTGCCCCCAAAACGGTGCATGGCAGGCCGGGCAGCGCCTCTGTTTGCGCACCAAATTCCGGGCACGCACCGGCACGGCGCACGCTCGTTTTTGCGAATGCCCCCGTGGTTTCGTCCGCGTGGCAAACTCTTTACAATGGTTCGCACACCGCCATGAAAGCCAGCCTCCAACTCCGCCTCTCGCAGCATCTTGCGCTCACGCCACAACTGCAACAGTCCATCCGGCTGCTGCAGCTGTCGACGCTCGAACTGCAGCAGGAGGTCGCGACAGCGATCTCGCAGAACCCGCTGCTCGAAAACGAGGACGACTGGATCGCGAGCCCGCTGCGCGTGGCCTCGGACGGCTCGCTCATCGCGCAGCCGCCCACGTCCTCCGGCGCCGAGCCGATGCAGGGCGCGAACAGCGCCACTTCGGCCTCGAACGGCAGCGGCGAGAACAGCGAGAGCGAGCCGCGGGGCGTGGACGAATACGACGGCCTTGGCGGCGACGCGAACGGCGACGCGAGCCAGTGGAACCTGGACGACTACGGCCGCTCGGGCAACGCCTCCGACGACGACGACCTGCCGCCGCTGCAGATCCACGAATCGACCACCACGCTGCGCGACCATCTCATGGCGCAGTTGCGCGAAACGAACGCGAGCCAGCGCGACCGCGCGCTCATCACCTTCCTCATCGAATCGCTCGACGAAGACGGCTACCTCAGCGCGACCTGTGAGGAAATACTTGCCGACATTCCCGAAGAATTCGAAATCGACACCGACGAATTCAATGCGGCGCTAGCGCTGCTGCATAGCTTCGACCCCGCGGGCGTGGGCGCGCGCTCGGCCTCCGAGTGCCTCAAGCTGCAGTTGCTGCGCGTCAATTCGTCGCCCACGCGCACGCTCGCGCTCGAGATCGTGTCGAACTATCTCGAATTGCTCGCCGCGCGCGACTTCACGCGGTTGCGCAAGCAACTGAAGACAGGCGACGACGAGCTGCGCGAGGCGCATGCGCTGATCCGTTCGCTCGAACCGTTCCCGGGTGCGTCGTATGGCAAGGCCGAAGCCGATTACGTGGTGCCCGACATCATCGTGAAGAAGGCCGGCCAGAACTGGCGTGCGGAACTGAACCCCGAGGTGGTACCGAAGCTGCGCATCAACCATCTGTACGCGAATATCCTGCGCAACAACCGCGGCGATCCGGGCAGCGGTTCGCTGCGCCAGCAGCTGCAGGAAGCGCGCTGGCTCATCAAGAATATCCAGCAGCGCTTCGAGACGATCCTGCGTGTTGCGCAGGCTATCGTCGAGCGTCAGAAGAACTTTTTCGTGCACGGCGAAATCGCCATGCGCCCCTTGGTTTTGAGGGAGATTGCTGATACGCTGGGCCTACACGAATCAACTGTCTCGCGTGTGACAACCGGTAAATACATGCTGACTCCATTCGGGACACTTGAATTTAAGTACTTCTTTGGATCGCATGTATCGACGGACACCGGAGGCGCTGCATCGTCTACCGCCATCCGCGCCCTCATCAAGCAACTCATAGGAGCCGAGAACACCAAATCTCCTCTTTCAGACAGCCGCATAGCCGAACTGCTGGCGGAACAGGGCTTCGTGGTCGCGCGACGCACCGTTGCGAAGTATCGCGAAGCACTGAAGATTCCGGCGGTTAATCTGCGCAAGTCTCTTTAGCTTGTTCCGGTTTTCACGGAGCAGGCGTTTTCCGGCCGCTACGCCCGTTGGCGGACATGGCCGGCCGAGTTAGCCCGCCGTCGCAGGCCTTTCGGGGAGCCGCGCACAGGCAGACAGTCGACCGGCATTGCCGCACTTCACGCGTCACGCGGCCATTAGCCTGGAGAAGCACTATGAATCTGAAGATCAGTGGACACCATCTCGAAGTAACGCCAGCGTTGCGAGAATACGTGATCACCAAACTGGACAGGGTGCTAAGACATTTCGATCAGGTAATCGATGGCAATGTGGTCCTCTCGGTCGACAACCATAAGGAAAAGGATAAGAGACAGAAGGTCGAAGTGAACCTTCATCTGAAAGGCAAGGACATATTTGTGGAGAGCGCGAACGGCGACATGTACGCCGCCATCGATCTCGTGGTCGACAAGCTGGACCGCCAGGTCGTACGTCACAAGGACCGCGTGCAGGGACATCAACATGAGGCGATCAAGCACCAGCCTGCGCCCATCATCGAAATCCCGCCGCAGTGATCCCACAGTGTCCTGTGTGGCGATTCACGCCATGAACCGGGGCTGGAGTCGATAGTTCATCCTCCGCCCCTCGAAGCAAAGCCGCCCGAACCGGGCGGCTTTTTCGTGAGTGCACGCCATGCAGGGTTTTACCACCGGGTGCAACCGGGCAACGAGGGTTGCGCTCATGCGTGGCGCATCGCACCATCGGTGTGGACGCTTGTTCTATAATGGTCCAGTCGTATTACGGGGTCTAACGCGCCAACAGGTCCCCACTGGTCCCGGTACCGGGCTTCGTCGCCAGATCCAAAGCTTCCGCCAAAGCGGTCAGCTGTCGGGGTGTGAAGCATTCAGGCCACGTTTTCGCCTGCCAACATGAATCGTTTAGCCAAAATACTTCCTATCGAGAACGTCGTCGTCGGCCTGTCCGTCACCAGCAAGAAACGCGTCTTCGAGCAGGCTGGCCTGATCTTCGAAAACCAGAACGGCATCGCCCGCAGCACGGTTACCGACAATCTTTTCGCACGCGAGCGCCTCGGCTCTACGGGCCTTGGCGAAGGCGTCGCGATCCCGCACGGCCGCATCAAGGGCCTGAAGCAGCCGCAGGCTGCCTTCGTGCGCCTCGCCGAGCCGATCGCCTTCGAAGCGCCAGACGGTCAGCCCGTCTCGCTCCTGATCTTCCTGCTCGTGCCCGAACAGGCCACGCAGCAGCACCTTGAAATCCTGTCCGAGATCGCACAACTGTTGTCGGATCGCGAAACGCGTGAGCGGCTCCATACGGAAGAAGACCGCGAAACGTTGCATCGCCTGCTCACCCAGTGGCAACCTTGATGTAATGTGCGGCGTCTTGTGGTGCGCGGTCGCGGTACGCGCGGCCGAACAGCGCGCGCTCGACGCTCGTTGCAGGGGCGAAGCGCCGGGCGCCGGCAGCCGTTAACCACCCAGGTAGCGCATCCAGGTCGCGCGGTTTATTTAGCCAGCAATTCAGTCAGCCGTTAAGCGAGTCATCTCGCGGAGTCACCGACTCATGGACACTTCCAGCATCAACGCCCAAAGCATCTTCGACGACAACGCCACCACGCTGAAACTCAGCTGGCTGACGGGGCACGAAGGCTGGGAACGCGGCTTTTCGACCGAGACGGTGGCCACGGCCACGGCGAGCGCGGACCTCGTCGGCCACCTGAACCTCATCCACCCGAACCGCATCCAGGTGCTCGGCGACGCCGAAATCCACTACTATCAGCGCCAGACCGACGAAGACCGCTCACGCCACATGGCCGAGCTGATCGCACTCGAACCGCCGTTCCTCGTGGTCGCCGACGGCATGACCGCGCCGCCCGAACTGGTGCTGCGTTGTACGCGTTCTTCCACGCCGCTCTTCACCACGCCAATGTCGGCGGCCACTGTCATCGACAGCCTGCGCCTCTACATGTCGCGCATACTCGCGCCGCGCGCGACGCTGCACGGCGTGTTTCTCGACATTCTCGGCATGGGCGTGCTGCTCACGGGCGACTCGGGTCTCGGCAAGAGTGAACTGGGTCTGGAGCTGATCAGCCGCGGCCATGGCCTCGTGGCCGACGACGCCGTGGACTTCGTGCGCCTCGGCCCCGATTTCGTCGAGGGCCGCTGCCCGCCGCTGTTGCAGAACCTGCTCGAAGTGCGTGGCCTCGGTCTGCTCGACATCAAGACGATCTTCGGTGAAACGGCCGTGCGCCGGAAGATGAAGCTCAAGCTCATCGTGCAGCTCGTGCGCCGCCCGGACGGCGAGTTCCAGCGTCTGCCGCTGGAGAGCCAGACCGTCGACGTGCTCGGCCTGCCCATCAGCAAGGTCACGATCCAGGTGGCCGCGGGCCGCAACCTCGCCGTGCTGGTCGAGGCCGCCGTGCGCAATACGATCCTGCAATTGCGCGGTATCGACACCCTGCGCGACTTCATGGACCGCCAGCGTCTCGCCATGCAGGACCCCGACAGCCAGTTTCCCGGCAAGCTGATCTGACGCCCGAAGCCGCGCGGCCGGCGAGGCGCGCGAAGCACGCCGCGCGCGCCCCCGAAACGAGCGCCCGCGGCCCGGAGAGCCAATACAGGCGCGCGGATCGGATGCTATGATGACCCAATCGGGTTCATCGACTCTCCCATGCGTATCATCCTGATCACCGGCATTTCGGGTTCCGGCAAGTCAGTGGCGCTCAACGCGCTCGAAGACGTCGGCTACTATTGCGTCGACAATCTGCCGCCGCGCTTTCTACCGCAACTTGCCCAATATCTCAGCGACGATGGCTACGAACGCCTCGCCGTCGCTATCGATGCGCGCTCGAGTTCGTCGTTCGACGACATGCCGGAGATGATCCGCGACCTGGCTCTTCGCCACGATGTGCGCGTGCTCTTCCTCAACGCGAGCACGCAGTCGCTCATCCAGCGCTTCTCGGAAACGCGGCGCCGCCATCCACTTTCGGGCTCCGCCGCGCACGACGCGAACGTGGGCATGCTCAAGTCACTCGAAGAAGCGATCGAGCACGAGCGCGAACTCGTCTCGAACCTCGCCGAATTCGGCCATCAGGTCGACACGAGCAACCTGAGTTCGAACGCACTGCGCCAGTGGGTGAAAGTGTTCGTCGGCGGCGAGCGCGGCTCGCTCATGCTCACGTTCGAATCGTTCGGCTTCAAGCGCGGTGTGCCGCTCGACGCGGACCTCGTGTTCGATGTGCGCACGCTGCCGAACCCGCATTACGACGCCCGCCTGCGGCCGCTCACCGGGCTCGATCAGCCCGTGATCGACTTTCTGAATGCGCAGTCGGCCGTTCACGAAATGATCGACGATGTCTATGCGTTCGTCGCGAAGTGGCTGCCGCATTTTCGCGCCGACAACCGCAGCTATCTCACCGTTGCGATTGGCTGCACGGGCGGACAACATCGATCGGTGTACATCGCCCAGACGCTCGCCACGCGCTTTGCCGGCGAGTCGAACGTTATCGTGCGTCACCGCGACGCGCCTCTCGATGTCGGAGAGTCGTCACGGCTGATCGCCTAACCGGCTGCGCATCGCGCGGCCCTTAACCGAAAGCGTTGCGCCATGCCCTCGTCTCCTGCCGTGCTTGCCGATTTGCCGTTGTTCCCGCTGCATACGGTGTTGTTCCCCGGCGGCCTGCTGCCGCTCAAGATCTTCGAAGCGCGATACGTGGACATGGCGAGCGAGTGCCTGCGCGAGCACACGCCGTTCGGCGTGTGTCTGCTCAAAAGCGGCGCGGAAGTCGCGCAGCCCGACGAGACCACTGCCGTGCCCGAGCCCGTTGGCTGCCTCGCGCTCATCGAGAAATGCGATGTCGAGACCGTCGGCATGCTGCACATCCAGGCTCACGGCACCCAGCGCTTTCATCTGCTCTCGCATCGCGTGGAAGCCGACGGCCTGCTCGTGGGCATGGCCGAACTGATCCCCGAAGATATTCCGCTAGAAGGCGGCGATCAGCTCGCGCAATTCGGCGCGTGTGCGGAAGTCCTCGAGCGCATCATTGCGACGATCCGCGAGCGCGACCCCGCGAGCCTGCCGTTTGCAGAGCCGTTCCGCTTCGACGATCCCTCGTGGGTGTCGAACCGTCTGGCCGAGGTGCTGCCGATCGCGCTGCGCGCGCGTCAGAAGCTCATGGAGTTGAACGACGCGGGCGCGCGTATCGAAATCGTGCATCACTACATGCAGCAGCATCAGTTACTTTGAGGCGGCGTTGATGCTGCGTTGATGTCGCTTGCTCGCTGACTCAGATCAGCGGTCCACGCAAACCGTCGAGCAGCTTGCGCACCGGCGCGGGCACACCATACGCGTCGATATTGCCGAGCGACACCCATGCGGTCTGTCCATCGTTGGCTTCGAGCGGCGCGGCATCGTGCTTGAGTTCGATCACGCGCGGCTCGATGTCGAGCTTGAAGTGCGTGAACGTATGCGTGAGCGGCATCAGCGCGGAGCTTGACGCCGCGCCCTCCGGCGTCACGCCGAAGTCTCGCGCGCGCTCGGCGAGCGCGGGTTCGTCCGCCGCTTCGGGCAAGCTCCACAAGCCGCCCCAGATACCCGATGGCGGGCGCTTCTCCAGCATGACTGCGTCGCCGTCGAGCAGCACGAGCATCCATGTGCGCCGCGTGGGCACGGCCTTCTTCGGGCGCGCGGCGGGCAGTTCGCGCTGACGTCCCGTCGTCTTCGCCACGCAGTCGTCAGCGAAAGGGCAGCGCGCGCAGTCGGGCTTGCCGCGCCCGCACAGCGTCGCGCCAAAATCCATCAAGCCCTGCGTGTACGCGCTCACGTCGGCGTCGCTCGCCTCGGGACCCGGCACGAGCGTTTCGGCGAGCGTCCACATCGCGTTCTCCACGCGCTTTTCGCCAGGAAAGCCTTCCACGCCGAACACGCGCGCGAGCACGCGCTTCACGTTGCCGTCCAGGATCGTCTCGCGCGCGCCGAACGCGAACGACGCGATCGCCGCCGCCGTCGAACGGCCGATGCCGGGCAGCTCCGCGAGCGCCTCGACCGTCGACGGAAACTTGCCGCCGTGGGTATCGGCCACGACCTGCGCGCAGCGGTGCAGATTGCGTGCGCGCGAGTAATAGCCGAGGCCGGCCCAGAGCGCCATCACGTCGTCGTCGGGCGCGGCGGCGAGCGCTTCGGCCGTGGGAAAGCGCTCGAGAAAACGCGTGTAGTACGGAATCACGGTCGAGACCTGGGTCTGCTGCAGCATGATTTCCGAGAGCCAGATGCGGTACGGGTCGCGTGTGTTCTGCCACGGCAGGTCATGACGGCCATGCTCGCGCTGCCAGGCGATCAGGCGCGGCGCGAAACCGGTAAGGAGTTCAGCGGGATAGGCGCCAGCCGGTAGCGGCGCGGAAATGGAGGACGTTCGGTACATGAAAAAGCTGGTCGCTCAGCGCTGGCAGCGCGGACAGAAATAGGTGGAACGCTGGCCCTGCACGATCTGTTTGATCGGCGTGCCGCACACGCGGCAGGGTTGGCCCGCGCGGTCATAAACGAAGTATTCGAGCTGGAAATAGCCGCTTTCGCCGTTGCTGCCGACGAAGTCGCGCAGCGTGCTGCCGCCCTTCTCGATGGCCGAGGCGAGCACGGCGCGCACGGCGTCCGCGAGCAACTCGTAACGCGCGAGCGAAACGCGGCCCGCCGCGGTCGTCGGCCGGATGCCGGCGCGGAACAAGCTTTCCGACGCGTAGATATTGCCAACGCCCACCACGATATCGCCCGCGAGCAGCGCCTGCTTGACGGCGACCTTGCGGCCGCGGGTCTCGCGAAAGAGCAGCGCGCCGTCGAAGGCCGGCGCGAACGGCTCGATGCCGAGCCCCGCCAGCAGCGGATGGCCGAGCACGTCGCCGGCCTCGCGCGGGTGCCAGAGCACGGCGCCGAAACGGCGCGGGTCGCGAAAGCGCAGCGTGAAGTCGTCGAAGAACCAGTCGACGTGATCGTGCTTCTCCGCGGCGGGCGGCTTCGGCAGATTGCGCAGCACGCGCAGCGTGCCGGTCATGCCGAGATGCACGATGAACCAGCCCTCGTCGACCTCGAACAGCAGATATTTGCCGCGCCGACCGACCGAACGTATCGTGCGGCCGCGCAGCGTACGGGCGAGCGTGGCCGGCACGGGCCAGCGCAATGCGGGGTTGCGCACCTCCACACGCTCGACGCGGCGGCCCGCGACCCACGGTTCGATCCCCCTTCGGGTAACCTCAACTTCTGGCAACTCTGGCATGTCTGGCGGCCTGATTCGGATGCTGGTCCGGGTTGGTCTGCAACTTGCGTAAACGTGTGTGCGCGTTGTGCGCGTATTGTAGCCAGCGCGTTACAATCGACCGAAACATTCGACGGAATTCCATGGAACTGTCTTTCGTTAAGCTGTTCGCGAAGCGTCCCGCGACGCCCCGCGTGCCTGCCGCCTTCGCGCGTCGCCTCGTTGGCGCCGCGGTTCTCGCCGCCTGGGCGCTGACCACGTCGAGCGCGTATGCGCAGGATCCGTCCCCCGACACGGACGACACTTCCGTCACCATGCCGGACGCTTTCGGCCCCGCCTCGCCCGACGAGAAGAAGGATCTGCCGGGCGTTCCGCTGTCGAGCCAGATCGTCTTCCAGGTGCTCGCTGCGGAAATCGCGCTTCAGCGCGACCAGCCTGCACCGGCCTTTCAAACGTATCTCGCGCTCGCGCGCGACACGCACGACCCGCGCATGGCGCAACGTGGGACCGAAATCGCGCTCGCGGCGCAAAGCCCGTCCGATGCCCTGACCGCGGTCCAGCTCTGGCAGCAGTACGCGCCCGATTCCGAGCGCGCGGCGCAACTCGACGCTTCGCTGCTCGTGCTTGCCGGCAAGCCCGACGACGCCCAGCCGCTGCTCGCGCGCGAACTGGCGAAAGTACCGGCCGACAGCCGCGGCCAGGCCATCCTCTCGCTGCAGCTTCTGCTTTCGCGCGGCCCCAATCGCGTGGGCGGCCTGAATGTGCTCAAAGCGCTGCTCAAGGACGACATGAACCGTCCCGAGGCGCAGCTCGCGATCGGCCGCCAGCAACTGCTCGCCGACGACGCGCCCGGCGCGCGCAAGTCGTTCGAGCAGGCGCTCGCGCTTAAGCCCGACTACCTTCCCCCCGCGCTGATGCTCGCGCAGATGGGCCCGGAGGAGCGCGCCGAAGGCATTGCGTCGATCGAAAAGTACGTCCAGCAGAACCCGAAGTCGCGTGAAGGCCGTCTTGCACTTGCACAGACCTATCTCGCTGCCGACCGCCTCGATGACGCGCAGAAGCAGTTCGAGATCCTGCACAAGGACAACGCGACCGACCTGATGCCGCTCATGGCGCTCGCGCTCATCAGCGTGCAGCAGAAGAAGTTCGACGCTGCGCAGAAGTATTTGTCGCAATACGCGCAACTTGCTGAGAAGAATCCGGCCGCCGACCCCGGTCAGGCCTATATCTACCTCGCGCAACTGTCGGTCGAGCAGAAGGACGACGCCGGCGCGCAGAAGTGGCTCGACAAGATCCAGCCCAGCAGCCAGCAGTACGTGCCGGCCCAGATCACGCGCGCGCAGATCCTGGACAAGGAAGGCAAGACCGACGACGCGCGCCGTCAGCTCGCGAGCATTCAGGCCGACGATCCGCGTGACCAGGCGCTGATCGCGCGCACCGATGCCGCGATCCTGTTCGACGCGAAGCGCTACCCGGAGGCGGAGGCACGGCTCGCGAAGGCGACCGCCGACTTCCCGGACGACCCGGACCTCACCTATGACTACGCGATGGCCGCGGAAAAAACCGGCCACTACGACGTCATGGAAGCGCAGCTGCGCAAGCTGATCAAGACGCAGCCCGACAATCCGCAGGCCTACAACGCTCTCGGATACTCGCTCGCGGACCGCAACCAGCGCCTGCAGGAAGCCGACAAACTGGTGGAAAAAGCCTCGGCGCTCGCACCGGACGACGCGTTCATCATGGACAGCGTGGGCTGGGTGAAATTCCGCCTGGGCGACAACGCCGACGCGATCAAGCTCTTGCGCAAAGCCTACAGTCTTCAGCCGAACGCGGAAATTGGCGCGCACCTCGGCGAAGTGCTCTGGAAAAACGGCGACCAGGACGGCGCCCGCGCTGCCTGGCGCGAGGCCCGCAAGCTCGAACCCGACAACGACACGCTCCTGAAGACGCTCAAGCGCCTCCAGGTCAACGATCTCTGATGGCAGATTTTTTCACTTCGATCTCCCCCAAGGCCCTCCCCGTTGCGCGCGCCGCCCGCCTTGTACGGCGCGCGTCGCTCGGCGCAGCGGCGGCTGCGCTCCTCGTGCTCACGGGCTGCGCGACGCAACAGCCGCCGCGCCAGCCGTCCACCTCGAACGCCACGACCTCGCTCTCTACGCAGACGAACCGCGCCTATCATGGCCGCTTCGCCGTGCAGTACGTCGACCAGAACGGCCAGCAGCGCAACGCGTACGGCAACTTCGAATGGCACGAGACCGATTCGACGGTGACGCTGCAACTGCTCAATCCGCTCGGCCAAACGCTGGCGCTCGTCACGTCCGCGCCGTCGCAAGCCACGCTGGAACTGCCTAACCGCCAGCCGCTCACGGCCGACAACGTGAGTACGCTCATGCAGCAGGCGCTCGGCTTCGCACTTCCCGTGGAAGGGCTGCGTTATTGGCTGCAGCCTTCGGTCGCGCCCACATCGCACGCGCGCACCACGCCCGACCCGCAGAATCCGCAGCGGCTTTCGCAGATCGAGCAGGACGGCTGGACCGTCGATTACGTCGCCTACGCGGACGCGCCGGCCACTGGCGTGAAGCGCGTGAATCTCACGCGCGAAGTCCCGCCGCTCCAGATCAAGCTCGTGCTCGACCAGTAAGCGCGCCGGTTACCGTCTCTCATCAGCAATATCTGGCCGGCATGCGCCGGCCAGGATCCAGGCATCACCCCAAGAGCATCATGATCGAAACCCAGGACTCGCTGCGCGACTGCCTCGCGCCCGCGAAACTCAATCTCTTCCTGCACATCACGGGCCGCCGTCCCAATGGCTATCACGATCTGCAGACCGTGTTCCAGTTGCTCGACTGGGGCGACACGCTGCATTTCACGCGCCGCCACGACGGCCACATCACGCGCACCGTGGAAGTGGAAGGCGTACCTGCCGAGCACGACCTCACCGTGCGCGCCGCAACGCTGCTCAAGGAGCACACGGGTACGAGCGAGGGTGTCGAGATCGATATCGAAAAGCGTCTGCCGATGGGCGCGGGACTCGGCGGCGGCAGCTCCGACGCAGCCACGACGCTGCTCGCGCTCAACCGCCTCTGGAAGCTCAACCTGCAGCGCGAGGAATTGCAGGCGCTCGCACTCAAGCTGGGCGCGGACGTGCCCTTCTTCGTGTTCGGAAAAAATGCGTTCGCGGAGGGTGTTGGCGAAGCTCTCGAGGCTGTACAATTGCCCCCGCGTCATTTTTTGGTCGTAACGCCGCGGGTTCATGTTCCTACTGCCGAGATTTTTTCAGAAAAATCGTTGACAAGGGACACAAAGACCCGCACAATAGCAGTCTTTCTTGCACAGCAAGCAACGCAAAACGGATGGCCAGACAGCTTCGGTCATAACGATATGCAAGCGGTTGTCGCAGGAAAATACGCGGAAGTAGCGCAGGTGCTTCGATGGTTTGAGAGTGTGTCGAACAGCATCGCACCAGCGCGGATGACCGGATCGGGTGCCAGCGTTTTTGCAGCATTCGCCAGTCGGTCCGAAGCAGAATCGGCACGAGCCAGACTGCTTGCGGAACAACCGGACTGGAGAAGCGCGGTAGCCTCGAGTCTGAATACGCATCCACTCTTCGCTTTCGCGGCATAGTTTTGCGTGGTTGATCGTCCTACCGGTCAGTCAGGCTCAAAGTTGAGTGTAGGGGAGTCGCCAAGTTGGTTAAGGCACCGGATTTTGATTCCGGCATGCGAGGGTTCGAGTCCTTCCTCCCCTGCCAAAATTTCCAGGCAGTTCGCTCTGTGGGTTACCCAGGGCAGTTCGCCTAAGTAGTTCCTCTCGCCCCCTCAAAGTCCGCAGCAGGTGCATGATGAGCAGCCATGACGGCCTGATGGTTTTTACTGGCAACGCAAATCCCGCGCTTGCCCAGGAAGTCGTCAAGATCCTCGGTATTCCCCTCGGCAAGGCTATGGTTAGCCGCTTTTCCGACGGTGAGATCCAGGTAGAAATCCAGGAAAACGTGCGCGGCAAGGACGTCTTCGTCCTTCAGTCGACTTGCGCGCCGACCAACGACAACCTGATGGAACTGATGATCATGGTCGATGCGCTCAAGCGCGCATCCGCCGGCCGGATCACCGCAGCTATCCCCTACTTCGGCTATGCCCGTCAAGACCGCCGCCCCCGTTCGGCGCGCGTCGCCATCTCGGCGAAGGTCGTGGCGAACATGCTGGAGATCGCCGGCGTCGAGCGGATCATCACGATGGATCTGCACGCCGACCAGATTCAGGGCTTCTTCGATATTCCCGTCGACAACATCTATGCAACGCCCGTGCTGCTCGGCGATCTGCGCAAGCAGAATCACGAGAACCTGCTGGTCGTTTCGCCGGACGTCGGCGGCGTCGTGCGCGCCCGTGCGCTCGCCAAGCAACTGAATTGCGATCTCGCCATCATCGACAAGCGTCGTCCGAAGGCGAACGTCGCCGAAGTGATGAACATCATCGGTGAAGTCGAAGGCCGCACCTGCGTGATCATGGACGACATGGTCGACACCGCCGGCACGCTCTGCAAGGCCGCGCAAGTGCTGAAGGAACGCGGCGCGAAGAAGGTGTTCGCTTACGCCACGCACCCGGTTCTCTCGGGTGGCGCAGGCGAGCGTATCGCCGCTTCGGCTCTGGACGAACTGGTCGTGACCGACACGATTCCGCTGGGCACCGAAGCGCGTTCGTGCGCGAAGATCCGTTCGCTCACGAGCGCAGGACTTCTCGCCGAAACGTTCTCGCGTATCCGCCGCGGCGACTCGGTGATGTCGCTCTTCGCGGAAAGCTGATAAGTATTGACGCGCAAGGCGCGGTGTTCGCAAGAACGCCGCGCTTTTGCACGTAATCGGCGCGAACGGACGAAGGTTCGCGCTGCATCGCTGGGGGCCCAAAGGCAGGCGTTCTGCTGAAAAGGCCCCGCTTTACTGCCTGGTCGCGGGCAGTGCAATGGAGAATCAAATGAAAGTCATCGCTTTCGAGCGCAACCTGCAAGGTACGGGTGCGAGCCGCCGCCTGCGCAATGCTGGCAAGACCCCTGGCATCGTGTACGGTGTCGGTTCGGAGCCGCAACTGGTCGAAGTCGACCACAATGCGCTGTGGCACGCCCTGAAGAAGGAAGCCTTCCACTCGTCGATCCTCGAGCTCGAAGTGGCAGGCAAGTCGCAGCAAGTGCTGCTGCGCGACGTGCAATACCACCCGTTCCGTCAGCTCGTGCTGCACGTGGACTTCCAGCGCGTGGATCCGAACAAGAAGATCCACACGAAGGTGCCCCTGCACTTCATGAACCAGGAAACCAACCCGGCTGTGAAGACGGGTGGCGCGATCATCTCGCACGTTCTGGCTGAAATCGAAGTCCAGTGCCTGCCGGGCCAACTGCCGGAATTCCTCGAAGTCGACCTCGCGAAGATCGAAGCCGGCCAATCGCTGCATGCCAAGGACATCACCCTGCCCGCAGGCGTGACGCTGGTTCAGCACGTTGAAGCGGAAAACCCGGTCATCGTGTCGGCACCCGTGCCGGCTGGCGCCCAAGCGGCTGCTGAAGGCGAAGAAGCGCCGGCTGCGGAGTAAGCGCAGCGGCCTCAATGAGCCGATCCTCTCGATCCGTTTCCCTGAAACGGACGACGTGACCCGCCGCGGTTCGCCCCGGCGGGTTTTTTTTCGCACTTTTTCGTACACTTGCGGGTCAATTCAACGATTTCCGCTGGCGGAACACCACAATGATCAGGTTGATCGTCGGGCTCGGCAATCCGGGCGCCGAATACACGGCGACGCGCCACAACGCGGGCTTCTGGCTCGTGGACCAGCTCGCGCGCGAAGCCGGCACGACGCTGCGCGACGAGCGGCGCTTCCACGGCCACTATGCGAAGGCGCGCCTCTACGGCGAGGAAGTGCATCTGCTCGAACCGCAGACCTATATGAACCGCTCCGGGCAATCGGTCGTCGCGCTCGCGGCCTTCTTCAAGATCCTGCCCGATGAGATCCTCGTCGCGCACGACGAGCTCGATCTGCCGCCCGGCACCGTCAAGCTCAAGCTCGGCGGCGGTACCGGCGGCCACAACGGCCTGAAGGACATTTCCGCGCATCTGTCGACGCAGCAGTACTGGCGTTTGCGCATCGGCATCGGACATCCGCGCGACCTGATTCCCGAAGGCGCGCGCGCCGGCGCCAAGCCCGATGTCGCGAACTTCGTGCTCAAGCCGCCGCGCCGCGAGGAGCAAGAGGTGATCGACGCCTCGATCGAACGCGCGCTCGCCGTGATGCCGACGTTCCTGAAGGGCGAGGCCGAACGCGCGGTGATGCAGTTGCATCGCAATGGTTGAAACAAGGAGAGCGTCTTGAGTCGTTACTGGAGTGACATCGTCAATCGGCTCGTGCCCTACGTGCCGGGCGAACAGCCCGCGCTCGCGAAGCCGGTCAAGCTCAACACCAACGAGAATCCGTATGCGCCCTCCCCGCGCGTGCTCGAGGCGATCCGCCACGAGCTGGGCGAGACGGGCGAGTCGCTGCGCCGCTATCCCGACCCCGTCGCGAAGCGTCTGCGCGCCGCTGTGGCCGCGCATCACGGCATCCGCGCGGAGCAGGTGTTCGTCGGCAACGGCTCGGACGAGGTGCTCGCTCACGCATTCCAGGCGCTGCTCAAGCACGACAAGCCGATCCTCTTTCCCGACATTACCTACAGCTTCTACCCGACCTACGCGCGGCTCTACGAGGTCGAGTACCGCACGGTGCCGCTGACGGAGCAGTTCACGATTCGCGTCGACGATTACCGCCAGCCCAATGGCGGCGTGATCTTCCCGAATCCGAATGCGCCCACGGGTCACGCGCTGCCGCTCGCGGAAATCGAGCGGCTCGTCGCGGCGAACACGGAATGCGTGGTGGTGATCGACGAAGCGTATGTGGATTTCGGCGCCGAATCGGCGATCGCGCTGATCGACCGCTATCCGAACCTGCTGGTCGTGCACACGACTTCGAAATCGCGCTCACTCGCGGGCATGCGCGTGGGCTTCGCGTTCGGTCACCCCGATCTCATCGATGCGCTCAACCGTGTGAAGGACAGCTTCAACTCATACCCGCTCGACCGCCTGGCGCAAGCCGCCGCGACCGCCGCTTACGAAGACGACGAATGGCTCAGGACCACCCGCGCACGCGTGATCGCAAGCCGCGAGCGCCTGACGGCCGCGCTCACGGCGCTCGGCTTCCAACTGGTGCCTTCGGCGGCGAATTTCGTGTTCGCGAAGCATCCTGCGCACGATGCGGCGGCAATTGCAGCCAAACTGCGCGAAAAAGAGATCTTCGTGCGCCACTTCAACGCGCCGCGCGTGAACCAGCATCTGCGCATCTCGATCGGCACCGATGCCGAGTGCGACACGCTCGTCGACGCATTGAAGGCCATCGTCGCGTAAGAAGACGGCAAGATGAAATAAAAAACGCGCCAGTTGGCGCGTTTTTTATTTCCGGAGGATTGCGCGATTCAGGCGTTGTTCTTCGCCGCCGTCAGCGCGTGGTACTTCTGCATCAATTGTTCGGGCGACTCGACATGCTCCGGATTCTTGGGAATGCACTCCACCGGGCACACCTGGATGCACTGCGGCTCATCGAAATGGCCGACGCATTCGGTGCACTTTTTCGGGTCAATCACGTAGATTTCCGGGCCCATCGAGATCGCGTCGTTTGGGCACTCGGGCTCGCACACGTCGCAATTGATGCACTCGTCGGTAATCATCAGGGCCATGCTGTTCTCACTTCCTGCCGGCGCGAGGGCCGGCTCACACGTTGCTTAGCCCCACAGTTTACGCTGCTTTCGCCGCGCGTTCACGCCTTCCTAACCGGGCCGCCCATCGAGGCGACCTTGTCCTGCAAGCGCTTTTCCACGGACGGAAACACGAACTTGCTCACATCGCCGCCTAACTGGGCGATTTCACGCACGATTGTGCCCGAAATGAACTGATACTGGTCCGACGGCGTCATGAACATCGTCTCGACGTCGGGCAGCAGGTAGCGGTTCATGCCCGCCATCTGGAATTCGTACTCGAAGTCCGAGACGGCGCGCAGGCCGCGCACGATGACGCGTGCGTTGTTGGTGCGCACGAAGTCCTTCAGCAGCCCCTTGAAGCTCATGATCTGCACGTTCGGATAGTGGCCGAGCACCTCGTGGGCAATCTCGAGCCGCTCGTCGAGCGAGAAGAAAGGCTTCTTGTTGCGGCTGTCCGCAACGCCGACTACCAGCGTGTCGAAAATGCTCGACGCGCGCCGCACGAGATCTTCGTGGCCGCGCGTGAGCGGGTCGAAGGTACCGGGGTACACGGCGACTACCATGAGGCTTCTCCTCTCAACAGAAATGGGGCGCAATGCGGTGCCGTGGCGACGCATGCACACGTGCGTGCGTGACGGCCAGGCCGCCCGCCGCTTCTTATCGAACGCGCATTATTCCTCATTTTCGCGCTGCAGCAAATGATAGTGAACCGCACCCGCCCGGCGCTCGCGCACCACGCTCCAGCCCGCCAGCGTGGGCCGCACAGCCGGATCGATGCGCTCGCCCGACTCCACATAAAGCCAGCCGGCCGGCGCGACGAGCGGCGCGGCCAGCTCGAGCGCACGCTCGAGCAGCGCGGTGTCGCCGAACGGGGGATCGAGGAACACCACATCGAACGAGCCTGGCGCGAGATTGGCCGCGAGGCGCAGTGCATCGGCTTCCGCGATTTCGATCATGCGCGCGCCAAGGTGCGCCTGGTTCGCGCGCAGTTGCGCGGCGGCGCGCGCGCTGCGCTCCACCATCACGACGCGCGCGGCGCCGCGCGAGGCCGCCTCGAAGCCGAGGCCGCCGCTGCCCGCGAAAAGATCGAGACAACGCAGGCCGTCGAGACGCTGGCCGAGCCAGTTGAAGAGCGTCTCGCGCACGCGGTCGGGAGTCGGGCGCAGACCATCGAGGTCGAGCACCGGCAGCGGCGTGCGCTTCCAGTCGCCGCCGATGATGCGGATCGTGTGCACACCACCGCCGCCACGTGCGCGCGGATCGGATTGATGGGTGCGGCCGCCTTGGCCACGTGAAGGTGAGGAACGGGTCATGCGTTGGGTCGTACGGCTGCGTGCATTTGACCGCCGGCAGTCAATCTGCCGGCGGAACTCGACTGCGAGGTTCGGGCACGACGCTCTCGCATCGCACCCTCCAATGCGCGCACGTTACCACAGGGGCGCGCAGGTGCCGCGCGCGCGCCGCAACGCCCCTAGGCGGCCCCCAACGGCGACGCCGCAGCGACTCCAGCGAACGCGCCTGATAAAATGCCATGTTTTCCGCGCGTTACCTCTTCCCATGCCGTCGCTGACCGCCCCTCGGTCCGATCCGCAGCGCGCCTGACCCACCCCAGACCATGTTCAGTTTCTTCAAACGATTCCGCGGCTCGAAGGACGCCGAGAACGCGCCGGCCGAGAACGCGCAGGACGAAGCCACGCTCGAGGCGCCGGACGAGGCCGTCGACGCGCCCGCCAGCACGCCCCGCGAACCGTCGCCCGCGCCGTCTGCTCCACCGGTCGTGCCCGCTCCGGTCCAGCCGCAGCAAGCCGCCGACGAAAACGATGACGAACCGGAAACCGTCGAAATCGTCCCGCCGCCCGCGCTCGAGGCCGCCGCAAAGCAATCGTGGCTCACGCGCCTGAGGTCGGGGCTCTCGAAAACCGGCTCGAACATCCAGAGCATCTTCGTCAATGCGAAGATCGACGACGATCTCTACGAGGAGCTGGAAACCGCGCTGCTGATGTCGGATGCGGGCGTCGACGCGACCGAATATCTGCTCGAAACGCTGCGCCAGAAGGTGCGCGCCGAGCGCCTCACCGACGCACTGCAGGTGAAGAACGCCCTGCGCGAGCTGCTCATCGGCCTGCTCAAGCCGCTCGAAAAGTCGCTCATGCTCGGCCGCGCGCAGCCGCTCGTGATGATGATCGCGGGCGTGAACGGCGCGGGCAAGACCACCAGCATCGGCAAGCTCGCCAAGCATCTGCAAAGCTTCGACCAGAGCGTGCTGCTCGCCGCCGGCGACACGTTCCGCGCCGCCGCGCGCGAACAGCTCGCCATTTGGGGGCAGCGCAACAACGTGACGGTCGTGCAGCAGGAAAGCGGCGACCCGGCGGCGGTGATCTTCGACGCCGTGAGCGCCGCGCGCGCCCGCCGCATCGACGTGGTAATGGCCGACACCGCGGGCCGCCTGCCCACGCAATTGCATCTGATGGACGAGCTGAAGAAGGTCAAGCGCGTGATCGGCAAGGCGTTCGACGGCGCGCCGCACGAGGTGGTGCTCGTGATCGACGCGAACACGGGCCAGAACGCGCTCGCACAGGTCAAGGCCTTCGACGACGCGCTTGGCCTCACCGGCCTCATCGTCACGAAGCTCGACGGCACCGCCAAGGGCGGCATTCTCGCCGCGATCGCACGGCAGCGCCCGATTCCCGTGTATTTCATCGGCGTGGGCGAAAAGGTCGAAGACCTGCAGCCGTTCGTGGCCGAGGAATTCGCCGACGCGCTGCTTGGCAGCTGACAGCGCGCTTTACCCGGACTTAGATGCACGAAGGGCGTCGTTCTCACGAACGACGCCCTTCTTCATTGGTACGGTCAGACGCTCATTCCGTATCCGGCTGCACACCCGGCGCGGCGCGCGCGAACGCATCGAGCGTGAGCGCGTAGTCGTTGATGCGCTGAATGGTCGGGTAACGCGTCGTGTCGATCTTGAACCGGTTCGCGTTGTAGACCTGCGGCACGATGCAAAGATCGGCGACAGTCGGCGTGTCGCCGAACGCGAGCTTGCCGGTGCGCGGATCGCTGGCGAGCCGCTGTTCGAGCGTCGCGAAGCCCGCCTCGATCCAGTGGCGGTACCACGCGTCCTTCGTCGCATCATCCGCGCCCACGGTGTGCTTGAGGTACTTGAGCACGCGCAGGTTGTCCACCGGATGAATCTCGCACGCCACCTGCAGCGCAAGCGAGCGCACGTGAGCGCGATCGACGGGCGACTTCGGCAGCAGCGGCGGCTCGGGATGCGTCTCTTCGAGATACTCGATGATCGCGAGCGACTGCTGGAGCGTGTGCCCTTCGTCGTCGACGAACGCCGGCACGATCGCGTCGGGATTCACCTGGCGGTAGGCGGGCTTGAGCTGCTCGCCGCCGTCGCGCACGAGGTGAACCGGCACGTACTCGTACGGCAGGTTTTTCAGATTCAACGCAATACGCACTCGATACGATGCCGAACTGCGGAAATAGCTGTAAAGCTTCATGCTCCTCTCTTGCTCCTCTTGAATCGTGATGCGGCCCGCGCCGCTCAGACGACCCGCACGGCGAATTCGCCGATCCCTGCCACACCACCCGTCATCAGATCGCCCTTGACCACGGCGCCCACGCCTTCGGGCGTGCCCGTGTAGATCAGGTCGCCGGCCTTGAGCTCGAACAGCGTCGAAAGGAACGCGATCGTGTCGGCAACCGGCCAGATCATCTGCGAGATGTCGGAGCGCTGCTTGTCTTCACCGTTGACCGCGAGCCAGATTTCGCCCTTCGCGAGCTGGCCGATCTTCGAAACCGGATGGATCGGGCCGATCGGCGCCGAATGGTCGAAGCCCTTGGCCGTATCCCACGGACGACCGAGCTTCTTCGCCTCACCCTGCAAGTCGCGGCGCGTCATATCGAGGCCGAGCGCGTAGCCATACACGTGGTCGAGCGCGCTCGCGACCGGAATGTCCTTGCCGCCCTTGCCGATGGCCGCGACGAGCTCCATCTCGAAGTGCACGTTCTGCGATTGCGCGGGATACGGAAATTCGGCGGTCGAGCCGGGCGCAACGTAGAGCACGGCGTCCGCGGGCTTGGAGAAGAAGAACGGCGGTTCACGGTTCGGGTCGTGGCCCATCTCGCGCGCGTGCGCTTCGTAGTTGCGGCCAACGCAGTAGATCCGCCGCACCGGGAAACGCGTGTCGCTGCCGGCCACCGGCACCGAGGCGAGCGCCGCCGGTTCGAATACGTACGTCATGGAGTTCTCCGTCTTGGTGAGGGGGCGTGCGCGAGGCACGCGGGCCCGTAGATCGCACGGCTTGCGCCGCCAGAACAATCGCGAGTGTAACGCGCGGCGGTGGGCGTGCGCGGCGGCGCCTTCAAGTAGCCGGCGAGGTGGGGCCGCCTAGGTGGGGCCGCCTAGGTGGGGCCGCCCAGGTGGGGCCGCCCAGGTGGGGCAGCCCAGGCGGGCCGCGGGCGTGGCCGGCGAGCCACGCCGTGCTCGTGCGATACTTCTCGCATCCCCGATTTCAATACGACGGCGGCCCGCCGCACGCCGTCGAACGAACCGCGCTCGCCCATGACCACCGCCGACTCCACCGACATCTTCCCGTGCGCCCGCTTCATCAAGGAGATCGGCCGCGGACCGCACGGCGCACGCTCGCTCTCGTCCGAAGACACGCATGCCCTTTACGCCGCCATGCTCGACGGCCGCGTGCCCGAGCTGGAGCTAGGCGCGGTGCTGCTTGCCTACCGCCTCAAGGGCGAAACCGCGGATGAGCTGGCCGCCATGCTCTGCGCTGCGCACGCCTCGTTCGCGCCGCTCGCGGTGCCGCAAGGCGACTATCGGCCCGTGTCGATCCCAAGCTACAACGGCGCGCGCAAGCAGCCGAATCTAGTGCCGCTGCTCGCCTTGCTGCTCGCGCGCGAAGGCGTGCCGGCGCTCGTGCACGGCGTCGTCACCGATCCGGGCCGCATCACGAGCGCGGAAATCTTCGCGGCGCTGAATCGGCCCGAAGCACGCGATCACGCCGAAATCGAGGCGCAACTGGCGTCGGGCCGCGTGGCGTTTTCGTCGATCGAAACGCTCGCGCCCAAACTCGCGCGCCTGCTCTCGATGCGCCGGCGCATGGGCGTGCGCAACTCCACGCATACGCTCGTCAAGCTGCTGCAGCCGTTCGCCGAGCCGGGCCTGCGTCTCGTGAACTACACGCACCCGCCGTACCGCGAAAGCCTGAGCGCCCTCT
Source organism: Paraburkholderia sp. CNPSo 3076 (assembly GCF_026343935.1). NCBI lineage: Bacteria > Pseudomonadati > Pseudomonadota > Betaproteobacteria > Burkholderiales > Burkholderiaceae > Paraburkholderia > Paraburkholderia sp. CNPSo 3076. The sequence goes on from NZ_JAPMAL010000016.1 coordinate 138,887, forward strand.
TCGCGGCGCATCCGGAAGCGGCGGTGGGCGGCGCATTGCTCGCGCGCGGCACCGAGGGCGAAGCCGTTGCCGATACCCGCCGTCAGGTGCAGGTCGACTGGCTGCACGACGGCATCTGCGAAACGCTGGTCGAACCGGAGCGCTCGTCGCCCGGCGCGCCCGAAGTCGATCTGCCCGAAGGTCGCGACGCGCCCACTACGGCCGCCTGGATCGAAGCCGTGTTGCGCGGCGAAGCGCCGGTGCCGGAAGCGATCACGCGCCAGATCGAGACGATCAAGCGCATCGCGAAGCGCTAACGATCGAACAGGAAACGCGTCGCCCAATGCGCAGAAACCCGTGCGGGGCGGGCGACCCGCGCGTTCCACCAGAAGCGCATCGGAGCGCTTCGTCGGCCATCTTCACGCATCTTCACGCGGCCAATCTGCAAATTCTCTGTTGACACGCGCATCCGCCCTGATTTACATTGGACGAATGCGTTCCTACCCGAACACCCTCCGAATTACCCTCGGCCGACTATCGGCCCTATCGCTACGCCTAGCCTAAAGCTGGTGTAGCGCCGCAACGACCACCTCCTCCGGTCACCGCGGTCCTCCCAAAGCAGTTTTCGCAGTACCCCAAACCCGCAGTATCTCTACAACCTGTCGTCTGCATTCGTCCGCTTACCGTTCGGACGAGTCGCGAGGTCAAAATGCACGTTGCATGGGCATCGTTTACGTCCGCTTTCGCCGCGCCGGCTACCGCCGTCACCGTGGTCGTCTTCTTCGCGTCCGAGGTTGCCGCCCGTACGCGTGAAGTTTCGCGCATCGTGCTCCGTCGTCAGCCCGCCAGCCGCCCGCTGCCGACCGCCATCGCAAACGACACCATGAAGAACGAGGCTCGTCATGTTGCGTAATCCCGCCAAGAAATACGGCCCCTTCCCCGCCATCCGCCTGAACGGCCGCAAATGGCCGACGCGCACCGTCGAGCGCGCGCCGATCTGGATGAGCACCGACCTGCGCGACGGCAACCAGTCGCTGATCGAGCCGATGAGCATCGAGCAGAAGACCGAATTCTTCGAAATGCTCGTCGCGATCGGTTTCAAGGAAATCGAAGTCGGCTTCCCGTCCGCTTCGCAGACCGACTTCGATTTCGTGCGCAAGCTGATCGACGAAAAGCGCATTCCCGACGATGTGACCATCGAGGTGCTCGTGCAATCGCGCGAAGAATTGATCGCGCGCACGTTCGAGGCGCTCGAAGGCGTGCCGCGCGCAATCGTCCACCTTTACAACGCGATCTGCCCGTCGTTCCGCAAGATCGTGTTCGGTCAGTCGAAGGATGAAGTGAAGGCGCTTGCAGTCGAAGGCACGCGCATCATCCGCGAACATGCCGATAAAAACCCGCAAACGCACTGGACTTACCAGTATTCGCCCGAAACCTTCAGCATGACCGAGCTGACCTTCGCGCGCGAAGTCTGCGACGCGGTGGCCCAGACGTGGCGCCCGACGCGCGATCACAAGATGATCGTGAATCTTCCGGCGACCGTCGAAGCGGCGATGCCCAATGTCTACGCCGACCAGATCGAGTGGATGGACCGCAATCTCGCATACCGCGACAGCATCGTGCTTTCGGTGCATCCGCATAACGACCGCGGGACGGCGGTGGCCGCCGCCGAAATGGCGCTGCTCGCGGGCGCGGACCGTATCGAAGGCTGCCTCTTCGGCAACGGCAAGCGCACCGGCAACGTCGATCTCGTCACGCTCGCGATGAACCTCTACACCCAGGGCATCGACCCGGGCCTCGACTTCTCGGATATCGACGCCGTGCGCCGCGTGGTCGAGCGCTGTAACCAGTTGCCCGTGCATCCACGCCATCCGTACGCGGGCGACCTCGTGTTTACGGCGTTTTCGGGCTCGCACCAGGACGCGATCCGCAAGGGCTTTGCGCAGCAGCAGGCCGACGCCGTCTGGGAAGTGCCCTATCTCCCGATCGATCCCGCCGACCTCGGTCGCAGCTACGACGCGGTGATCCGCGTGAACAGCCAGTCGGGCAAGGGTGGCGCGACCTATCTGCTCGAGCGCGGCATGGGCTTCACGCCGCCGCGCCGCGTGCAGATCGAGTTCAGCCACGCCGTGCAGACCGCTGCCGATACGTCGGGTGAAGAAATCACGGGCGATGCGGTCTGCGCACTGTTCGCGCGTGAGTACTTCGAAACGCGCGGGCCGGCTGCCAGCGCCGGTTCAGGCCGTGTGCGCTGGGAAGGCCGTGATGTGGCCATGCCGGCTGCCGCCAGCAGCGACGAAGCGCATGCGCAAGCCGTGGCCGCCGCCATCGCGGCGATGGCCGGCGAGCGCATCGAAATCACATCGTTCGAGACCGAGCGCACCTCGCAGGGCGGCACGGCCGTGTTCGTCGGCGCGCGCGTGGGCGGCCAGCCATTGCGCCACGGTGTGGGCGTGGGCGAAGACGCGGTCCATGCGTGCGTCGCGGCAGTCGTCAGCGCGGTGAATCGCGCGGTCTGGCCGCAAGTGGATCGGCGCGCGGCGGCCTGACACGTTCCGCGCGTGTCGCGCGCGGTGCGCGAAGCAGTTTGAGTTTCAGCAGGGAAATCGGCGGCATTGTTGAGCGCCGGCGGCAAAACGGGCCGCCGGCGTGCGCCTGAAGCGCCCAAGCGGTGTTTCAGCGAGTGGACTTACCGGTCGTCACTCGATCGCGCAACGCGTCGCCTGCCATGCGAGCAGGCGCCAGTGGCCCCCTTCCTGCGTCTGGATCGCCGTATAGGCAATAGGAAAGAGCAGCGCACCGTTGTTCGCTTCCATCTCGATAAGCACGCGGCCGGAGACCACGCAGGCCTCGTTGCCCGCGTGCAGCACGTCCTGCGACTGGATCTCGATCTGGCGGTAGCGGCGGCGGCCCGCCGTGATCGCGTCGATGAACTGCTGCTTGGTTTCGCGTTTGCCGTTGGTGTGGACGAAGGTCGCGTGATCGGACAGCAACTGGTCCAGCGACGTGCCGTCGCCATCGACCATCGCGCGAAAACGCTCGCGCTCAAGTCCGCGAATCGCATCGATTAGTTTTGCCGCCATCGCTAGAGCCCCTTGCGCGTCGACTCGCGCCTGAGCGGAGATCTACGCCGAAGATTTTCTACATACGTCTGGCTGAAATTTATACCAGGTTTTGGCGCATGGATACTTGCGATCAAAGACAACGCCTCCATGTATCGTGCATACGCCACGCGCCCGGCGAAAACCGCGCGTGGCGCTAGCGTCATCCCCACGGCCGCGCCCGGATGTCGCAGCGCAGCACTTTCGTCTTTGTCCGATGTCTATTTGTCAGATTCCGTGGCAAAGTCCAGGCGCTCCGGCGCTCTTCGAGCATCGCTGATTCAACCCTTTATTTCCCGCGCTCTCGCGCCGGACTGCTGCCCGTTCTAGAGTGTTCCTTCGGCCTGCCCCTGCGCGGGCCTGCGCCGGGCGCCAGGCCCCGCCCTGCTTGACTGCCGGCGTTTAGTGTAATCTATCGATACAACCATTTCGATAGGCATCAAGGAACCTTGAAGCCCCTCCAGACTCCAAGTATTAGCACTCGGGAATTCAGAGTGCTAACATCCACCGTGGAGTCGGTGTCTGACTTTTGCAAGATTCCTGAGGAGTTCGCTACGTGAGCAACGCAATGACCATGACCCTTGCGAGTACGCTGAGCCCGTCGTCGGCCAAGGCCGGGGGCTCATTGGCGCTCGCGAATGCTTCCCTGTTGCCCGGCCAGTTGGGCAACATCGACGCCTATATTCAGGCCGTGAACCGGATCCCGATGTTGACGCCACAAGAAGAGCGTCAGTTCGCGACCGAGTTTCGTGAGCAAAACAATCTTGAAGGCGCGCGCCGCCTGGTGCTGTCGCACCTGCGTCTCGTGGTGTCGATCGCGCGTAATTATCTCGGCTACGGCCTGCCGCACGCCGACCTGATCCAGGAAGGCAACATCGGCCTGATGAAGGCCGTGAAGCGCTTCGACCCCGAGCAGAATGTGCGCCTCGTGTCGTACGCCATGCACTGGATCAAGGCTGAGATCCACGAGTACATCCTGCGCAACTGGCGCATGGTGAAGGTCGCCACGACCAAGGCGCAGCGCAAGCTGTTCTTCAACCTGCGCAGCCACAAGCAGGGCCTGCAGTCGTTCACGCCGGAGGAAATCGACGGCCTCGCGCAGGAACTGAACGTGAAGCGCGAAGAAGTCGTGGAAATGGAAACGCGCCTCTCGGGCGCCGACATCGCGCTCGAAGGCCAGACCGAAGACGGCGAGGAGTCGTTCGCCCCGATCGCCTGGCTCGCCGACTCGCACAACGAGCCGAGCGCTGTGCTCGCCGCACGTTCGCGCGACCGCCTGCAGTCGGACGGCATTGCGAGCGCGCTGGAAGCGCTCGACGCACGCAGCCGCCGCATCATCGAGGCGCGCTGGCTCAACGTGGACGACGACGGTTCGGGCGGCTCGACCCTGCACGAACTGGCCGACGAGTTCGGCGTTTCGGCCGAGCGCATTCGCCAGATCGAGGCGAGCGCCATGAAGAAGATGCGCAGCGCGCTCGCCGACTACGCGTAACCGTCGCCAGGTCTCAACGCCAAACCGAAAACCCCGTTCCCGCGAACGGGGTTTTTCTTTTGCGCGCTGTATCGCGCTGTATGCCAGTGAAAAACGCCGCGGCACCCTGCCGCGGCGTTTTGTTTCCGGCGCTGCTAAATCGCAGCGGCGCTCGGTACAACGTATGCTGGTTGTCAGCGGATCGATTACGCCGGCTGGAGCGCCAGTTCACGTGCATAGCGCGGTGCGGCGTCGCCGACCACGATGTGCAGCGTATCCGCCGAAGTCCACGCTACGTCGAGCGCGCCGAGGCGCTCGCGATCCACGGCCGCCGGGTCGCGCACGATCACGCGCAGGCGCGTGGCCGCCACCGCGTCGAGCGAGACGATGTTGGCAACGCCGCCGAACACCGCAAGCCAGCGCGACGGATTCGGATCGAGCGGGCCCTGCGCGATACCTGCGCTCGCGCTCGCCTGAGCAGCCTGAACGGCCTGACCCGCAGGCTGCGCCGCGGGCGCCGTCCTGACAGCGGCCGCGCCATCGCGTGCGATCTCACCGCGAATCTCGTCGGCGATGATGTCCGCTTCCGGCCCGATGATGACCTGCACGCTTTCGCCGCCGCGCTTGAGCACACCGCGCGCGCCGATCGCCTTCAACGCCGGCTCGGAAACATGCGCCGGATCGGCCACCGTGAGACGCAGACGCGTCGTGCAGGCATCGACCACCTTGAGGTTGGCCGCGCCGCCCAGCGCATCGATATAACGCGCAGCACGCGAGAGCGACGCCGCCGTGGCCGCGCCGCCCGTTGCCACCGCCACGCCCGACATCGACGAGGCGATTGCCGTATCGCCCGCCGAGGCTTCACGGCCCGGCGTGGGCAGATTGAAGCGGCGGATGAAGAAGCGGAACAGCCCGTAGTACACGACCGCATAGACCACGCCGAGCGGAATCGCATACCAGCCATGCGTGGAGAGCCCGTAGTTCAGCACGTAGTCGATCGCGCCCGCCGAGAACGTGAAGCCCAGCTTGATACCGAGCAGCGAGCAGATCGCAAGCGACAGCCCCGTGAGCACCGCGTGGATCGCGTAGAGCACGGGAGCGAGGAACATGAACGTGAACTCGATCGGCTCGGTCACGCCCGTGAGGAACGAGGTGAGCGCCATCGAAAACAGCAGGCCACCCACCATCGCGCGCTTGTCCTTCGGGGCTTCATGCAGCATCGCGAGGCACGCTGCCGGCAGGCCGAACATCATCACCGGGAAGAAGCCGGCCATGAAGCTGCCCGCCGTGGGGTCGCCCGCGAAGAAGCGGTGCAGGTCGCCCGTGACGGCCGCGCCGCCCGCTGCCGGCGTGAACGAGCCGAACACGAACCACACGAGCGAGTTGAGGATGTGGTGCAGACCCGTGACGAGCAGGAGCCGGTTGAGCAAGCCGTATACGAAAGTGCCGATCGCGCCCGCCGTGGTGAGCCAGTGGCCGGCCGTGTCGATCACACCCTGCACCGGTCCCCAGACGTAGCCGAACGCGATACCCAGCACCAGACACGTGAGCCCTGTGACGATCGGCACGAAGCGTTTGCCGCCGAAGAACGCGAGGAACTCGGGCAGCTTGATGTCCTTGAAGCGGTTGTACAGCATGCCCGCGACGACACCGGCCACCACGCCCGACAGCACGCCCATGTTGAGCTTGTCGTTGATGTCCTTCATCACGGCCGTCTGGACCAGATAGCCCAGCGCGCCCGCGAGGCCGGCGACGCCGTTGTTGTCTTTCGCAAAGCCCACTGCAATGCCGATCGCAAACAGCAACGGCAGGTTATCGAAGATCGCGCCGCCCGCGTCGGCGATGATCTTGATGTTGAGCATGTCGGCCTGGCCGAAACGAAGCAGGATGCCGGCGACCGGCAGCACTGCGATGGGAAGCATCAGCGCGCGGCCGAGGCTTTGAATCTTGAGAAACGGATTGCCATCCATTGAACTGCCTCCAGTCTCTATCTCTTGCTTGACGTGTGTGGGTGAGAGAAGCCGGCGCGCGATCGCTGCGCGCGCCGGCGTGTTTTTAAGGATTGCTTAGGGTGGGTGAAACAGAAACCATCAATCGAGCGGCCAGCTTTCGCGGCTTGCCGCACGCACGGCTTGCGCCGATTCGAGTGCGAGTGCGTTCTGCGCGCGCTCGCGACAGTCGTTGTAGTCGAGCTTGCGCACGCGCGCCTTGATCGACGGCACCGAAACCGGATCGACGGAAAGCTCCGTCACGCCCAGGCCGACGAGCAGCGGCACCGCGAGCGGATCGCCCGCCAACGCGCCGCACACGCCGACCCACTTGCCGTGCTGGTTCGCGCCCTCGACCGCCGCCGCCACGAGACGCAGCACGGCCGGGTGCAGACCGTCGGCCTGCGCCGCGAGGTCAGGCTGGCAACGGTCCATCGCGAGCGTGTACTGCGTGAGGTCGTTGGTGCCGATCGAGAGGAAATCGGCGTGGCGCGCGAGCTGGTCCGCGAGCAGCGCTGCCGAGGGCACCTCGATCATCACGCCCACCTCGATCGGCTCCGTGCGGCCCGCTTCACGTGCGAAGGTGTCGATGCGCTCGCGCAGGCGCACGAGTTCGCCCACGTCGGTCACCATCGGCAGCAGGATGCGCACCTTGCCCGCCGGCTTCACGGCGACGAGTCCGCGCAGCTGGTCGTCCAGCAGATCGGGACGCACCTGCGCGAGGCGGATGCCACGCAGACCCAGCGCCGGATTCGGCTCGGGCGGCAGCGTGAGATAGTCGACTTCCTTGTCCGCGCCCACGTCGAGCGTGCGGATGATCGCGGTGCGGCCCGCGAGTGCGTCGGTGATGGCCTGGTAGCTCTGAAGATGGTCTTCCACCGTCGGCGCGGCCTGGCGATGGATGAAGAGCAGCTCCGTGCGCAGGAGGCCCACGGCGTCTGCGCCGTTTTCCACCGCCGTGTTGGCGTCTTCCAGCGTCGCGATGTTCGCGGCAACTTCCACCGCGTGGCCGTCGCGCGTGGCCGCGGCCTCGTGCGAGGTGCGGCGATTCGCTTCGCGCACGCCGGCCTGGCGCTGCTTTTCGCTGCGCGCGCGTTCGATGTCGAGCGCGCTCGGCGTGTACGCAAAGCGGCCAGCACCCGCATCGATGACGACTTCGGTGCCCTCGGGCACCGCATGCAGCGCGTCGCCGAGCGCGACGAGCGCGGGAATGCCGGCCTGGCGCGCGATGATCGAGGCGTGCGAGGTCGCGCCGCCGCGCGCCATCACGAGCGCCATTACGCGCTTGCGGTCGAGCGAGGCGAGATCGGAAGGCGTGAATTCGTCGGCGGCGAGCACGGCTTCCTCGGGCAGCGTGCGCGCGGCCGTGTTCGACAGACCAAGCGCGCGCAGCACGCGCTTTTCGAGGTCGCGCAAGTCGGCGGCGCGCTCCGCGAGCAGCGGATCGTCCACCTTGCCGAGCACCGCGATCTGCGCGCGGATCGCTTCGCGCCACGCGTAGCCCGCGCTCTTGCCGAGACTGATCGCGTCGCGCGCGGCGTCGACGAGCGTCGGGTCTTCGAGCAGCACGCGGTGCATCGTGAAGATGCCCGCCTCGCCAATCGCGCCGCGCTGCGAAGCCGTGCGCACGCTCTGGTTCAGCTCGGCGTCCACCGCGGCGATTGCCTTGTCGAGCAGGCGGCTTTCCGCGGCCGATGGGCCGCTCGCGAGTTCCGGCGGCGTGAGTTCGGCTTCGTCCCAGCGCACCAGCTTGCCCACCGCGACGCCCGGCGCCGCGCACACGCCCGCGAGCACGCCCGGCTCGGCGGACGACGCCACGGCGGCCGCGGCTTCCTGCATTACGGGCGCGGGCGACTGCAGCCGCGCCGGTGCTTCGCCGCCCTCGCCGGGCGCTTCGCGCAGGAGTTCGCCCGCTACGGCGTCCACGGCGCGCTGCGCCTCCAGGCCGATGCCGACGAGTTCGATGGTCGCGCCCTCGCCCGCGCCGAGGCCCAGCAGGCCGACGACACTCTCGATGGCGGACTTGCGCTCGCCAAAGCGGACCTCGACGCGCGCGTCGATGCCGCGCGCCGCTTCGCGCGCCCGCGCCGCAGGCCGCGCATGGAGACCGCCCGCATGCGTGAGCGTCACGCTGCGGCGCACTTCGTTTGCGATCAATTCGTGGGCGGCCGCGATCTCCGCGCCGTCGCGCACGCGCAGCACAAGCAGCGCGGACTTGCCCGCTTCGACGTGACCCGCGCCCGCGCGCTCGATCACTTCGAATGCATCCGAATTGGCGATCGCGACGACCGAAACGAGGCTCGGCGCATTGCACGCCACCACGTCGAGATCGAACTCGATCAACGTGTCGCCGAGCCGCACCTGCGCGCCCTGCGCGACCTTCGTCGTGAAGCCCTTGCCGTTCAGCTCGACGGTGTCGATGCCGACGTGCATGAGCACCTGCGCGCCTTCGGCCGTTTGCAGCGTGACCGCGTGGCCCGTGCGCGCGAGATGCACGACGATGCCGTCGCACGGCGCGACGACACGGCCGACGAGCGGATCGACGCCGATGCCGTCGCCGAACAACCCTTCCGAGAACACCGGATCGGGCACCGACGCGAGCGGCACGACCGGCCCGGTGAGCGGAGAGACCAGTACGATGTGCCCCTCGACGCGAGTATGCGGATCCATCAGGCGAGACTCCTCGATGCGTTCCATTCGCTTTCCAATCTAGTGGGTTTCGGTGACTTTGTTCAGGTAACGCGGCTCGTCAGGGTTGCGGCCGCGCGCGGCGGCGAGGCCCGCCGCCATCACGTAGAACGACAAAATAGCCGCGATGGGATCGAGTGCCGCATCGGCAGCCGTTTCGAGCGGCAGCGCAGCGCCGGCTACGTCGGCGGGCGCCGCGAGCAGCACGCGCGCGCCGCGCTTTTCCATGTCGCGGGCGAACTCGATCAGGCCTGCCTGCTCCGGCCCGCGCGGGGCGAACACGAGCAGCGGGTAATCGCGGTCGATCAACTCCATCGGGCCGTGTCGCACTTCGGCGCTCGAAAACGCTTCGGCCTGAATGCCCGAGGTTTCCTTGAGCTTGAGCGCAGCCTCCTGCGCAACGGCGAGGCCGGGACCGCGGCCGATAACAATCATCTGTTTCACGTCGCGCAATTCTTCGACGGCGTTCGACCAGTCGAGCGTGCCCGCGCGATCGAGCGCGTCGGGCAGCGCGCGCACGGCGTCGAGGAACGCGGCGTCGCGCTGCCAGAAGCCGACGAGTTGCGCCGACATCGCGAGCATCGCGATATAGCTCTTGGTGGCCGCCACACTCAGCTCGGGACCGGCGAGCAGCGCCAGTTCCGTGCCCGCGGCCTCGGCGAGCGGCGAGCCCGCGACGTTGACCATCGCCGCCGTCAGCGCACCGGCTTCGCGCAGCGCCTTGATCGTCGCGACGAGGTCAGGACTCCTACCCGATTGGGAGAAAGCGAGGGCAAACTGGCCGCGCACACGTAAGGGCGCCTGCTGGAGCGTCGCGATCGACATCGGCAGCGTGGCCACCGGCACGCCGATGCGGCTCATGGTGAGCGCAGCGAAGTAGCTCGCCGCGTGGTCCGAACTGCCGCGCGCGACGGTCAGCGCGACGTGGCGCGGCTCGGCCTCCAGCGCGCGGGCGAGCGCTTCGACGCGCGAGGTGTCCGCGAGCTGCGCCGCGACGACGCTGGCCGAGGCCAGCGCTTCTTTAAGCATATTCGACAATCGATTCTCCTTCGACGTAGGTCGCGGTGAGCGCCAGCTCGCGATCGAACACGTTGACATCGGCCCATGCGCCGCGCACGAGGCGGCCACGGTCTTCGATGCCGAGGTAGTCGGCGGCGTAGCGCGACAGGCGCGCGGACACGTCCGCGATCGGCAGTCCGATCGAGACGAGGTTGCGCAGCGCCTGGTCCATGGTGAGGGTGCTGCCTGCGAGCGTGCCGTCGGCGAGACGCACGCCGCCAAGGCATTTCGTCACGTGCTGGCTGCCGAGGCGGTATTCGCCGTCGGGCATGCCGGTGGCCGAGGTGCTGTCGGTCACCACATAGAGACGCGGAATGGCGCGCAGCGCGGCGCGGATCGCGCCGGGATGCACGTGCAGCAGGTCCGGAATGATCTCCGCGTACTCGGCATGCGCGAGCGCCGCGCCGACCACGCCCGGGTTGCGATGGTGCAGTGGCGACATCGCGTTGAAGAGGTGCGTGAAGCCGCAGGCGCCGTGCTTGAGCGCGGCCACGGCGTCGTCGTAGGTCGCGAGCGAGTGGCCGATCTGCACGCGCACGCCGCGCGCCGCCATTTCGCCGATGATCTCGATATGGCCCGCGATCTCGGGCGCCACGGTGACCACGCGAATCGGCGCAATCGAGAGGTACTTGAGCACTTCGTCGAGCACGGCCGAAACGGCGGCGTCGGGCTGCGCGCCGAGCTTGCCCGGGTTGATGTACGGGCCTTCGAGGTGCACGCCCAGCACGCGCGCGCCGCCCGCCGTGCGGTTGCGCGTGACGTTGCCGAGGCCCGCGACCACGTTCATCAGCTCGTCGCGCGGGGCGGTCATGGTGGTGGCGAGCAGGCTCGTGGTGCCGTAGCGGGCGTGGGTGCGCGCGATGGTTTCGATCGCGTCGCCGGCTTCCATCACGTCGGCGCCGCCGCCGCCGTGCACGTGCAGGTCGATGAAGCCCGGCAGGATGTAGGGCGCGTCGTTCTTCGCCGGATCGGTGGCCTCGCCCGTGATCGCGGTGATGCGTCCGTTCTCGAACGACAGCGTGCCGTGGATCCAGCCTTCAGGGGTGAGTATGTTTCCGCTCAGCATGAGAGTTTTCCGATGAGGCGCATCGAAGCGCGGTAGGACGTTTCGGTGACGTGCATGAGAGAGACTGCGGCGGCGCTCACTGGCGCAGCTCCGCAACGAAGTCGTAATAGCCGTCGCGGCAATAGGTGTCGGTCAGCTCGATGGCGCGCTGATCGGCGGAAAAGCCCACGCGCGTGATGACGAGCAGCGCCGCGCGCGGCTCGACGCCCATCAGCGCGGCGATCTCGCCCGTCGCGTTGACCGCGCGAAAGTGCTGCAGGGCGCGTACCACGGGCACGCGGCGCTGCTCCAGATACGCATACAGCGAGCCCTCGATGGCTTCCGGGTCCGGCACGATCGATACCGGCAGCGCCGAATGCTCGACCGCCATCACGGTGCCGTCGGCGCGGCGCAGGCGGCGCAGGCTCGCGACCGAGGCGCCCGGCGAGAGGCCGAGCTGCACGATCTCCTCGCGGTGCGCGGGCCGTACCTCGCGCGCGAGCCACACCGAGTCCGGCGTGAAGCCGCGCTGCTCCATTTTCTTCGTGAAGCCCGTGAGGCGCGAAAGCGGATCTTCCACGCGCGGCGTGATGAAGCTGCCCGCGCCGCGCGCGCGCCGGATCAGCCCCTGCTCCACGAGCAGCTCGATCGCCTTGCGCGCGGTGATGCGCGACACGCCGATCGCGTCCGACAGCGTGCGCTCCGAGGGCAGCGCCTCGCCGGCCGACCACACGCCGCAGTGAATGGCCGTGGCAAGATTGCGCGCCAGCTGCAGATAGAGCGGCGTCACATTGCGCGCATCGGGCATCAGGGCAGACCAACGGGTTTCCATGGACTTGGCGCCAGCGGTTGGACGATCGTGGGGGGCCGGACGGGCATGCTGCGTGGCAGTGCCGGTAGTGCAGATTGGTCCGGTGTGAAAGCGAGCCCATTATATAACCACAATAAGACCAGTCAACAGATGCCACCTCGCCGCATAGCATCGAAAAATATCGTTAAAAATCAATACATTACACGAACACACAAGGCTCCAGCGGCGCGCAGTCCGGCATCAGGATTTACCCTGGAGCGGTATCCACGGGGCGCCACAATGGGACCAGAGTGGCATCAAAAGGTTATCTGACATAGCCCACCGTAGTACCGCCGTAGGACCAGGACGCGACTTCGACAGGAAAGATCGCGCAGACCGCGATAGTGCACGCGCAATAAAAAAACGCCGTGGCGGTCGCCACGGCGTTCGGGTTCTGGCGGGCTATCGCGTCGATTGGACGCAGGCAGCCGCTTCTCGAAGATCCCTTAGAACGACGGAACCATCGAGCCCTTGAACTCGCTCTTGATGAACTGGCGCACGTCTTCCGACTGGTAGGCGGCGACCAGCTTCTTCACCCACGGCTTGTCCTTGTCCTGCGTGCGAACGGCGATCAGGTTGGCGTACGGGCTGTGGATGTCCTCGATGGCGATGGCGTCCCTGGTCGGCTGCAGGCCGGCCGCGAGCGCGTAGTTCGTGTTGATCACGGCGGCGTCCACGTCGCCGAGCGCGCGCGGAAGCTGCGCGGCGTCGAGTTCGACGAGCTTGAACTTCTTCGGATTATCGGCGAGATCGAGCGGCGTCGCGTTGTTGCCGTTGGTGCCCGCGCCAGCGCGCAGCTTGATCAGGCCCTTACTTTGCAGGAGCAGCAGCGCACGGTTTTCGTTCGACGGGTCATTCGGCACAGCGACCTTCGCGCCTTGCGGCAGCTCGTTCAGCGATTTGAGCTTCTTCGAGTACACGCCGATGGGCGAGATGTACGTGAGACCCGCGTTCACGAGCTTGTAGCCGCGCTGCTTGATCTGGCTGTCAAGATACGGGCCGGTCTGGAAGCTGTTGGCGTCGAGGTCGCCGGCGTCGAGCGCAGCGTTCGGCTGCACGTAGTCGTTGAATTCGATGACCTTGACGTTCAGGCCTTCGCGCTTGGCGACCTTCTGGACGACGGCCCAGACTTGCGCGTCCGGACCCGAAACGGTGCCGACCTTGATGACCTGGTCGTCGGCGCGGACGCCGAAGCTGGCTGCGAGCGTAGTGGCGGCGACGCCGGCGAGGAGTGCTTTAATCAGATTTCTGCGCTGCATGGAGATGATGTTCCTGCGTGGTTTTGGTGTTGCTCCGGTGCCGTGGCGTTGTGCACCCTCTGCCGGACGATATAAATCGTCTCATATGGAACCGGTTGCGGGAAATAATGAATTCGCATACTGGTATGCCCGCGCCGCCCTGAAGCGCGCGGCGCGTGTTCGCCTCTCGAGGCGAACACGCGGGCTCTCCCTTAGTCGGGAGTCGAACCGAGGAGGATCTTTAGATCGTGCAGCCAGGGCGTGACGCCCTGCCCGTCGCGCGCGAAGAGGCGCAGTTTGCCGGTCGTGTCGAACACGTAACTCGCGGCGGTGTGGTCCATCGTGTAGCTATCCGGCGTGTTGCCGGGCACCTTCGCGTAGTACACGCGGAAATCCTTCGCCACCTGCTTGAGCTGGTCCTCGTTGACCGGGCGCAGCCCAATGAAGGTCGGATTGAACGCGGCTGTGTACTGACCCAGGATCTGCGGCGTGTCGCGCTCGGGATCGACGGTGACGAACAGCACCTGCACGCGCTTCGCCGCATCGGGTCCCAGTTGCTGGAGCGCCTGCGAAAGCTCGGCCATGGTGGTGGGGCAAACGTCCGGACAGTGCGTATAGCCGAAGAACAGCACGACCACCTTGCCCTTGAAGTCGGCGAGCGTGCGCGTCTTGCCGCTGGTATCGGGGAGTGCGAAGTCCTTGCCGAACTGGGTATTGCCGGTGATGTCGAGGTTCGTGAACGCGGGCGGCTGCTGGCCGCAGCCCTCGAGAACCAGCGTGCCCCCGAGTGCGCCTGCAGCGGCAAGCGCGACGACCGCGGCGCGCAGCAAGCGCGCAAGCGTGCGGTGGACCATATCGTTACGCCGCGATGAGCGCATGCACGTAATGGTCGACGAGCAACGCTACGAACAGCAACGAGAGGTAGACGATCGAATAGCGGAAAGTCTTGCGAGCCAGTGCGTCGGAATACTCGACGTAGATCTTCCATGCGTAGGCGAGGAACACGGCGCCGAGCAGCACGGCCGAAGCCAGATACAGCACGCCGCTCATGCCCGAGATGTACGGCATCAGCGTGACCGCGAACAGGATGACGGTGTAAAGCAGGATATGCAGACGCGTGTACTTCTCGCCGTGCGTGTTGGGCAGCATCGGCAGGCCGGCGTTTTCGTAGTCCTTGCGGCGGTAGAGTGCGAGCGCCCAGAAGTGCGGCGGCGTCCACACGAAAATGATGAGCACGAGAATCCAGGCGTCGGCGGGCACGTGCCCCGTCACGGCGGCCCAGCCGAGCGCAGGCGGCATGGCGCCGGAGGCGCCGCCGATCACGATGTTCTGCGGCGTGGCCGGCTTGAGCAGCAGCGTGTAAATGATCGCGTAGCCGATGAAGGTCGCGACCGTGAGCCACATGGTGAGCGGATTGGCGAACGTGTACAGCACCCACATGCCGAGGCCGCCGATCACCGCCGAGAAGATCAGGATCTGCGTGCTCGTGATCTCGCCGCGCGCCGAAGGACGCCAGGCAGTGCGACGCATGCGCGCATCCACCTTTTGCTCGACGAGACAGTTGATCGCGAAGGCCGCGCCGGCCGTGAGCCAGATGCCGACGGTGCCGCCGATCAGCGGCTTCCAGGGCACCATGCCCGGCACGGCGAGGAACATGCCGATGACGGCGCAAAACACGGCCAGTTGCGTGACGCGCGGCTTGGTGAGCGCGAGATATTGGGAAATCCGGCTACCGGGCGTCTGGGATAGGGTTGTACTTTCCATAGGGCGGGATCACACCGCAGCGGTGTCGCGCGCAGGGAGAACGGCGCGGCCGGGGCGGCTACAAGCAATTCGAAAGTTTAGCACGACGACCAAAAGCAGCAGGATCGCCGCGCCACCGTTGTGCGCCACTGCCACGGGCAGCGGCCACTGCAGCACGATGTTGGAAAGCCCTGTCAGAAATTGGATAAAGATCACGATCATGATCCAGTTTGCCGGGCGTCGCAGCGAGGCATAGCGTCGCAACTTGAGGGCGAACCATACCAGATAAGCGATCACGACGAACGCGAACGTACGGTGCGTCCAGTGGATCGCGACGAGCGCGTCCTGCGTGATCACGTCGCCGTTGCCGTCCATGCCGAGCGCGCGCCAGAGGTGGAAGCCGTGATGGAAATCCATCGGCGGAATCCACGCGCCGTTGCAGGTCGGGAAGTCGGTGCAGGCCAGCACCGCGTAGTTCGTGCTCACCCAGCCGCCCAGCGCGATCTGCACCACGAGCAGCACGAGCGCCGCCAGCGCGGCCACGCGCCAGCGCGCAGCGTCGGGCTCGTATGCGGGCAGCGGCGTCATGCGCGCGGCGAGCCACGCGAGCGAACCGAGCAGCGTGAGACCGAGCAGGAGGTGCGTCGTGACGATGATGGGCTGCAGCTTCATCGTCACCGTCCACGCGCCGAACACGCCCTGCACGAGGATCAGTCCAAGCAGCGCGGTGGGCCACCACGGCGACACATGCAACGGCAGGCGCTTGATGCGCGCACGCCAGGCAATCGCCATCTGCGCAATGATCAGGACACCAATTGCCATGGCGAAATAGCGGTGGATCATCTCAATCCATGCCTTCGTCATGCTCACGGGGCCGCTCGGCATCGCGAGATGCGCCGCGGCAATCTGCGCATGCGCGATAAACGGCGACGAGGTGCCATAGCAGCCCGGCCAGTCAGGACAGCCGAGGCCCGAGTCGGTCAGGCGCGTAAAGCCGCCGAACATCACGAGGTCGAGCGTCATGAACGTCGTGAGCCACACGAGCTTGCGAAACTTGTTGTCGTCGGCCTTCACCCAGACCCACGAGAGCGGCAGCAACGCGACGCACAGGCCAATCAGGCCCAGCTCCAGGATAAACATCTCTCTTACTCTTCTCTGTCAGACTCGCGCTGCGCACCTTAACCGATGCGGGACCACTTGAGCAGTTTAGTGACGTCTTGTTTGATTTTCGACGGATCGGCATGCGCCGGGAATCGCATCATCAGGTTGCCGTTCGGGTCGACCAGATAGATGTGGTCGGTGTCTGTCGTCGTCTGCGTTGCGGGCAGCCACGCGGCGACGGCGACCGGATCGGCGCGCAACACGCGCGTGTCCGCGTAGGCGCCCTTCAATTTCGCGGGGACGCTCGCGTCGTCGGTGCGCAACCAGACTGTGACGATGCGCTCGCGCTCCGGGCCCTGCGTCGCGCGCACCTGGCGCATGAAATAGAGCTTCGTCGCGCAGGCTTCGTCGCAGTCGCCGCCATTCACCGAGATCATCAGCCAGCGGCCCTTGAGCGAGGCGAGCGGCACTTCATGACCGTCGTCACCCGTCACCACGAGCGCGCCGGGAATGGGCCGCTGCGGCTCGATGAGCGTGCCATAGCTCGTCGTGCCGCCCTTCGGCTTGATCACGTAGTACGTGAAGTACGAAATCGCGATCGGCGCGCCGCAGATGAGCGCGATGATGAGCAGCGTCCAGCGGCCACGCCGCTTCGCGTGCTGCTGTGCGGGCGTGGCGGCCGGCTGTGCGACCTGGGCGGAACGGGGGGATGGCGTCGACACTCTCGTGGAACCTCGCTTCTGTCGCTTTCAGTTGTCCATGTGCTGCTCGCGCAGCGCCATTGTCCGGATCATGTCGGGATCGAATTGATTCGTCCGACCGATCATCAGGCGTCCTTCGCGCTGCCTGCGTCTTGCCTTTCGGGCTCTTCGGCGTGCCGCCCAGCTTCACCTTCAGTGCGCGCTTTTGTCGCAGCGCTTTTCGCAGCTTTACGGGCCGCAAACAGACCGAAACCAAGGGCTGCGAGCGCCATGCCCCACCACTGGAGCATGTAGCCGTAGTTGCGCTCGACATCGGTGTCCGGCACCGGCCAGTCGCGCACGAGCCCGTCCTTGAAGGCCGGCACAAAGCCGGTCTGCTGGATCACGAACGGTTGCAGCGGCAACCCCGTTTCCGCTGCGTAGGAAGCGACGGCGAGATTCTGCCGTATCTTCAGATGCGCTGCAGAGCCGCCCGCACCGAGTTCGAACGCGCGCGAGGCGTCTGCGCGCGCGATGCCATCCACGACGACCGGCCCAGGCGGCGTGACATAGGGCGCGATCGCGGCGCGATCCGCGATGTTGCGCGGCAGCCAGCCGCGATTGACCAGCACGTAGCCACCGCCTTCGAGTTTAAGCGGCATCACGACATAAAAACCCGGCTGATCGTTATACGGACGATTGTCGAGATACACCACGCGCTCGGGCAGGAACGTGCCCGTCGCGCGTACGCGATGAAACTCGATGTCCTTCAGCGCGAGCGGCGTGACGCCCACCGGTTGCGGCGCAGACGATTCGTACTGCGTGATTTGCGCCTGCAGCGCCTCCTTCTGATGCGCGCGGTCGCGCTGCCAGAAGCCGAGCCGGATCGTCACGGCCATCACGATCAGGATGAGCAACGTGGGGACGAGCCGGATTTTCATTGGGCACGTCCGATGCGAAAGATACAAGTGCTCGAACCCCGCGCCGTGTGGCACGGTGCGATAATGAGACAGACGTTTTCAGGCATGCCATATTCCGTGAACTTCATGCACATACTCGTCCCCGTTGCGTTCGCGCTGATCATCGCGAGCATGATCTCCGCGCTCTACTTCATGATGCACGACCGGGGCCGCACCAAGCGGATGGTCTGGTCGCTCGCCACGCGCGTGGGCCTTTCCATCTCGCTCTTTCTGTTCATCCTGTTCGCGCACTGGATGGGCTGGATCCAGTCCACCGGTATTCCTTACGGACGCTGAGCGCCGCAGACCGTCACTGCCCCCCGCGCAAACCCCATTCCGCAAAACACAAGGCGCCGCGCCGACGAGGTCGGGCGGCGCCTTGTTTCATTCCTGTCTCCCGCGCCGCGGCCCGCGCGGCGCACCACGCATCACAGCCAGTACACGACGACATAGAGGCCGAGCCACACCACGTCGACGAAGTGCCAGTACCACGCCGCGCCTTCGAAGGCGAAGTGATGCTCCGCGGTGAAGTGGCCGCGAATGAGCCGGATCATCACGACGGTCAGCATCGTGCCGCCCAGGAACACGTGGAAGCCGTGGAAGCCCGTGAGCAGGAAGAACGTCGAACCGTAGATGCCCGAAGCGAGCGTGAGGTTCAGTTCGCCATACGCGTGGATGTACTCGAACGCCTGCAGGAAGAGGAAGCACACGCCCAGCACGATCGTCGCGGCGAGCCACGCGATCGCCTTCGAGCGATGATTGTCGCGCAGCGCGTGGTGCGAAACGGTGAGCGTCGCGCCCGAGGAAAGCAGCAGCGCCGTGTTGATGGTCGGCACGGGCCACGGCGTCATCGAGCGGAAGTGCGAGACCAGCGCCGCGGGACCGTTGTTCGGCCACACCGCCGAGAAGTCCGGCCAGATCAGCTTGTAGTCGAGGCTGCCGAGCTGATGCAGGGCGATCGCGCGCGCGTAGAAGAGCGCGCCGAAGAACGCGCCGAAGAACATCACTTCGGAGAAGATGAACCAGCTCATGCTCCACCGGTACGACACGTCCACGCGCTTGCCATACATGCCGCCTTCGGATTCGGCGATGGCGTCGCCGAACCAGTGCCACAGCGTGAAGAGCAGCCACAACAGGCCGACGAGCACACCGATCGGTCCCCACGACTCGCCGTTGATCCACGAGGCGAGCGACCCGAGCATGACCACAAGCCCAATGGACGCGCTGATCGGATGCCGCGACGGGTGCGGTACGAAGTAGTACGGGCTATCGTTTTGGCCGCTCATGCCTGTTTCTCCAGTTTCCAGTTGCTCCGGACATCGCCGGCTGCATTTGTCCGAGTGTGTCCTCGTTATTCACTGCTATGCGCGCGGCGTTGCGCGCACTCGCTCATCCCACCACCGCGTGCACGATCAACAGCAGCACGACGATGAACAGCACCGCGCCGATGATGCCCGCGATGATCAACTGCACGGGGTGGAGGTTCGCGGCGTCGTCTTCGAGGTCGGCGCGTTTGCGCACGCCGAGAAAGGACCACGCCACCGCTTTCATCACCTGCAGGATGCCGCCCTTCTTCTTCGCCGGCCTCTCAACGCCGCTGCCGCCTTCGTCGCTCATGCGCCTCTCGCCTCCTGGCTTCGTTGACCTGGGCACCGCAGACTCATGCGCCCGCCGACTGTTTCGGCGGCGGCGGCACGGCCGGCTTGTCCAGCTCGAAGAACGTGTACGACAGCGTGATCGTCCTCACGTCCTTCGGCAGCTTCGGGTCGATCACGAACACCACCGGCATGCGCTTCGTCTCGTTCGCCTTCAAGACCTGCTGAGTGAAGCAAAAGCACTCGATCTTGCGGAAGTACTCCGTCGCCTGCTTCGGCGCGTAGCTCGGTATGGCCTGCGCGTCGATCGTGCGTCCTTCGTTGTTCGAAATGTCGTACATCACCGTCATGACTTCGCCCGGATGGACGTCGAGGCTCGTCTGCTCCGGCTTGAAGCCGAGCAGCCCGCGTGCGTTCGCGTCGAACTCCACGGAGATCGTGCGCGTCATGTCCACCTGCGTGTTGCGCGCCTCGCGCTCGGTGGCGTCGCGCTGCACCAGGTTGTTGATGCCGGTGACCTGGCAGATCGCGCGATACATCGGCACCAGCGCAAAACCGAAACCGAACATCAGCAGCGCCACCACGACGAGCTTGATGAGCATCGACCGGTTGAACGCGCGATCATTTCCAGCTTGCGTGGACATCGAACTCCTCGAACGAACTTCCTGCAAACGCTCTGCGCGTCAGTGGCCGGGGAAATACACCTGCTTGACGACGGCAGCCACAAAGAAACCGACTACGACGGCCAGCAAGATGAGGCCGAGCCGCAGATTGCCCGCGCGGATCTGCTCGGGCGTGCGTCTTTTTTGTGGATCCCGGGTCATGCGTTCAGCGCGGCTGGCCGCGGCTTCTCCTTGCATCGTTGAATCGCCTCTCGTACGTGCTCCGATGACTGCATGAAGACCGCGGACTTTGTTCGCGTCCGGCTGCGCACAGCCGGACGCCACAAACTCAACGGCTTACTCGACCGTCGGCGGATTCTCGAACGTGTGGAACGGCGCCGGGCTCGGCACGGTCCACTCAAGGCCCGTTGCGCCGTCCCACGGCTTGTCGCCGGCCTGTTCCAGCTCGCCGCCGCCGCGATACGCGGGCAGCGCGACAAAGAACAGGAAGTACACCTGAGAAAGCCCGAAGCCGAAGGCGCCGATCGTGATCACCTGGTTCCAGTCGGTGAACTGGGCCGGATAGTCGGCATAGCGTCGCGGCATGCCGGCCAGGCCGACGAAGTGCATCGGCAGGAACGCGAGGTTGAAGAAGATGAGCGAGCACCAGAAGTGGATCTTGCCGCGCGTCTCGTTGTACATCCAGCCGGTCCATTTTGGCGCCCAGTAGTACCACCCAGAGAACAACGCGAATAATGACCCCGCCACCAGCACGTAGTGGAAGTGCGCCACCACGAAGTAAGTGCCGTGATACTGGATGTCGAGCGGCGCCATGGCGAGCATCAGGCCCGAGAGACCGCCGAACGTGAACACGATCAGGAAGCCCACGGCCCACAGCATTGGCGTTTCGAACGAGAGCGAGCCGCGCCACATCGTGGCGACCCAGTTGAACACCTTCACGCCCGTCGGCACGGCGATCAGCATCGTCGCGTACATGAAGAAGAGCTGGCCCGTGACCGGCATGCCGGTGGCGAACATGTGGTGCGCCCAGACCATGAACGAGAGAATCGCGATCGACGCCGTGGCGTACACCATCGAGCTATAGCCGAACAGCGGCTTGCGCGAGAACGCCGGAATCACCTGCGAAACGATCCCGAACGCCGGCAAGATCATGATGTAGACCTCGGGGTGCCCGAAGAACCAGAAGATGTGCTGGTACATCACCGGGTCGCCGCCGCCGGCCGCGTTGAAGAAGCTCGTGCCGAAGTGGCGGTCGAACAGCAGCATCGTGATCGCGCCCGCGAGCACCGGCATCACGGCGATCAGCAGGTAGGCGGTGATGAGCCACGTCCACACGAACATCGGCATCTTCATGAGCGTCATGCCGGGCGCGCGCAGGTTCAGAATCGTCACGACGATGTTGATACCGCCCATGATCGACGAGGCGCCCATCATGTGCAGCGCGAAGATCGCGAAGTCCATGCCCGGGCCCATCTGCGTGGAAAGCGGCGCGTAGAGCGTCCAGCCCGCGGCGGTCGCGCCGCCCGGCGAGAAGAACGAGCCGACCAGCAAGCACCCGGCGGCGGGCAGCAGCCAGAAGCTGAAGTTGTTCATGCGCGCGAACGCCATGTCCGAGGCGCCGATCTGCAGCGGAATCATCCAGTTCGCGAAGCCCACGAAGGCCGGCATGATCGCGCCGAACACCATGATGAGACCGTGCATCGTGGTGAGCTGGTTGAAGAACTCGGGACGCATGATCTGCATGCCCGGCTCGAACAGTTCCGCACGAATGGCGAGCGCCATGACACCGCCCGAGAGGAACATCACGAACGAAAACAGCAGATACAGCGTTCCGATGTCCTTGTGGTTCGTCGCTAGCAGCCAGCGGCGCCAGCCGTGGGGCGTGGCGTGCGCGTGGTCGCCGTGCACGTGGCCGTGCCCTCCAGCTACATCGTGTCCGATGCTAGACATGACTTATCTCCTGTCGGCCCGGAGCTGGCACCTTAGCGCCTGACTCCAGCCCCATGCAATTTAACTGCGGAAGCGAATTGCTTTGTCTCTTGCTGCAGCGTTTGCCTGCTTGTTTTATGCTCGCGCAGCGCTTGTCCTGCGTCCGTTGCTGCCTGTCCTTCTCGCGCTGGCCCGCTCAGGCCGCTGCGCTGATCTCCACCCGGCGCGCTTCTTTCGCATTCGCGCCGCCCGTGATCGTTTCCGGCTTCTTCAGAATGATGTGGTCTTCGGCAATGCCTGCCGCCTTCATCGCGTCGCGCACCGCTTGCGCGCGGCGCTTGGCGAGGTCGGCGTTCGTGCTGGCGTTGCCGCTCGAATCGGTGTAGCCCGAGAGCGTGAACTTCGCGTCCGGATGCGCCTTCGCGTAGTCGGCTGCGGCCTGGATGGCGTCCTTCGCGTCGGCGGGCAGCGTGCTCTTGCCCACTTCGAAGTAGACGCTCGCCGGCAACGCGGCCGCGCTCGGCGCCGCTGCGCCCGACGCCTGATCCGCGCCGCTTGCGGGCGCCGCACCACTTGCCGCGCTCGCTTCGGCTGCGCCGCTGGCTGCTTCCGCGCCGCTTGCCGCGGCTGCGCCGCTCGCGCCGCCCTCGCCCGCTGCCGCCGTCGTGCCGCCGCCCTCGGGCATCTTGCCGTTACGCGCGTCGGCCACCTGACGCGGCTGCAGAATGTCGCCGGTGTGGTTGCCCCACGAGTTGCGCTCGAACGTGATGACCGATGCGATCTCGACGTCGTTGAGCGTCGGCGCCCACGAAGGCATGGCGTTCTTGCCGTGCAGGACGATGCTCACGTGCCCGGCGAGCGGACCCTGAGCAACCTTGCTGCCGTCGAGCGCCGGGAACGCGCCCGCGCCCTTGCCGGTGGGCTGGTGGCACACCGCGCAGTTCGAGTTGTAGACCTTCTCGCCGCGCTCCTTGAGCTCGGCCAGCGTGTAGGTCTTGTTCGGGTCGTCGTTGGCGGCCGCCATCTTCGCCTTTTGCGTATCGACCCACTTCGCGTAGTCCTCGTCGGAGAGCACCTCGACGACGACCGGCATGAACGCGTGCTCCTTGCCACACAACTCGGTACAGAAGCCGCGATAGGTGCCGACCTTGTCGGCCCTGAACCACGTGTCACGCACGAAGCCCGGAATCGCGTCCTGCTTCACGCCGAACGCGGGCACGTACCACGAGTGCACGACGTCGTTGGCCGTGGTGATGATGCGGATCTTCTTGTTGACCGGCACGACGAGCGGATTGTCGACTTCCTGCAGGTACGTATCGGTGATCGGCACGCGGTTATTCACCTCGGAGCGCGGCGTGCTGAGCGTGGAGAGGAAGTTGATGCCCTCGCCCGGCCCCTTCACGTAGTCGTAGCCCCATTTCCACTGGTAGCCCGTGACCTTCACGGTGAGGTCGGCGTTGGAGGTGTCCTTCATCGCCACGACGGCCTTGGTGGCGGGCAGCGCCATCAGCACGACGATAATGAACGGCACCACCGTCCAGATGATTTCGACCGTGGTGCTCTCATGAAAATGAGCGGCCTTGTGGCCCTTCGATTTACGGTGCGCGTAGATCGAATAGAACATGACGCCGAACACGCCGATGAAAATCACGACGCACAAGAGCAGCATCATCATATGGAGGCTGTAGAGCTCTTCGGCGATGCGCGTGACGGGCGGCTGGAAATTGATCTCGTTCACCGCAGGGCCGCCTGGGCTGTCTCCGACTGCGAGTGCCGCGCCGGCGACGAGGAATCCGCTGCACGCCAGCACGCCCTGGAGGGCTCGCTTGATTGTTTTCATAGCTTCCTTACCCATAATTTCCATTCAAACCCTCGACCCCGCAGGAAGGTTTTGCAACCAGGGCGCCCCCTGGGACGCTCGTACCGCCAACCGGCAAACTCACGCGCCGCGCATCAACCCGCGCGCGCAAGCCAGGCACGCAGTTCCCGCGCGAACTGCGCACGCCGATATTGCGGCAGATGCAACCCGACAGCGACCGCCTGACCGCGGGACACGAGACGCACCGGGTCGCGTGGGGTCGCGCCCGGCTCGACCCGGACCCAGCGGGGATTGAATTCGAACTGCGTGAGCGCGTCGGCGCTCATCTGTTCGATCACCAGCCGGTTCGGATAAAGCCTGATACGTTCGTAATCGACAGCATGGCGCGCATAAATGACAAAAGCGCCGCCTACTACCAACAGATCGATACCGGTAAACGGCAAAACCAGCCAGGCGCCGTGGATCAACAACAGAACGGCGATCGCGATGGAAACCAGCGCCAGCGAAACATAGAAGAACACGAATTGCCTGGGCGAAACCGAACAGTTGCGCTTCATGGTCCAGTCTTTCAGGACCGGTTCCGGACTCGCCAGCAGATCAGACGCCTGCATCGCTCGCTTCCCCCACTTGCAACCTCGCCAGACTATCGCCGCGTCGCGCCTCGCACAACTACGGGGAGATCTGGACTTGCCACAATGGATTTTGGGGACCCTTCCGTGCAGCAAACTGACGCATTATAGGCGCGATCCCCAGCCCTCACAAGCAAGACCCAATCGGCCGCAAACCCATATCAGACGGGCCTTGCAGCGATTTTTCAGGCATTTTCCCGGGGCTTTTCAGGCGCTAATTTCAGGCATAACGAAAGCCCCCTTACCACGTTATCGATTCCTTGCCGGACCCCGGCCGATGTCCTCGAGGCGTACGATGCCATGGCCTTCGGCGGTCGTGCGCGGCACGGCTTTCCACGCGTGGCCGTAGATGATCTCGAAGGTCAGCGGGATCGTGCCCGCGTGCGGTCCGTCCGTGCAGCGGCGCGCCTCGAGCGCGGCCACGAGCGCACGGTGCAGGCGCCGCGCGGTGCCGCCGTTCTCCCCCTCGCCATCGCCGTTGCGCTCGAACGGATACGCGCCCCAGCGGCGCACGTCGGCGAGCAGCTTCTCCGGCGTCTTGTAGGTGATGGTGAGCGTTTCCTGGTCCATTACCGGAATCTCGAAACCGTTCTCGACGAGCATGTCGCCCAGATCATGCATGTCGACGAAATCGATGACGTGCGCGCGCGTCGGCACGCCGTGCGCGGCCTCGACTTCGGCGAACGCGCCGCGCAGCTCCTTGAGCGTGTCGGGACCGAGCGTGCTGAACATGAGCAGGCCGTTGACTTTAAGCACGCGCTGCCACTCGCCGAACACGAGGTCGGGGCGCGGATGCCAATGCAATGCGAGATTCGACCACAGCAGTTCGAACGCGCCGTGCGCGAACGGCAGTTCGGCAAAGTCGGCCTGCGCAACCCGCGGACCGCGCGAACCGAGCGCGCGGCCAACCGATGCCGGCAGAAAACGCCGCCAGCTCGTGTCGGGGGCGTCGTGCTCGCGGGCGCGGCGCAGCATGGCGAGGGAGAGATCGGTGCCGAACACGGGCGCTTCCGGAAAGCGTTCGCGCAAGCTGGGCAGGTCGTCGCCCTGGCCGCACGCGATGTCGAGCACGGCCGCGGGATTCACCTTGATGTATTCGAGGCGCTCGCGCATGCGTTGCGCGATTTCACGCGGCAGGAAGGCAACGTCGTCGAAAGTCGCCGCACGGCGATCGAAGATGCGCCGAAGGTGCCGGGTGTCATAGTCCGGACGGCCAGTTCTTGCGGTAGACGGGGACATGTCGGTCGTATTGGCGAAGTCTGCGAAGTATACTCGCTCACTCCTTTCCTTTCAGTCACGCGAGCCCGCTGCCCGGGCCGTCCTTCGATGCCACCGCGCCCTTCTTCATGTGAGACACGCAATGCAGCGCGTATCACACTGTCCGCTTCGCACCGCACTCGTCTTGCGGGCGTTGCGCGCGTCTGTCGAAAAGCGCGGGCGCTGCCGTCACAGGTTGCCCACTTCGTGCTGCCCAATCTGTGCCCATTATGCGGCAATTTGTCGCGAACCACGCTCTGTGTGTGCTGCGACGCCGCGTACTGGAATGAGCCGCGCCTGCGCTGCACGGTCTGCGCTGTGCCGCTCGCGCACAGGCCCGGGACGGCGGGACGCGCGCGCTATCGCTGCGAGGCCTGCGCCGACGCACCGCCCGCATTCGACGCCACACTCGCGCTCGCCGATTATCGCGCGCCGCTCGACCTGCTCGCGCGGGGCCTGAAGTTTCGCGCGCGCCTCGCGCTCGGCGAGGAATTTGCGCGACGCCTCACGCTGGCTGCACAAGATATGTGCGATGAGCACGGCATGCCGGAGATCGTCGTGCCGGTGCCGCTCTCGCGCGAACGCCTCATCGAGCGCGGCTACAACCAGGCCTGGCAGATCGCGCGGCCGCTTGCACGCCGGTTGGGCACGCACGCGGACGCCACGCTCGTACGACGCATCCTGCATACGGCGCCGCAATCGAAGCTCGATCGCGAGGCGCGCCGCCGCAACGTCGGCCGGGCGTTCGCGCTCACGCGGCCGCTCAGCGGCCAGCACGTGGGCGTGGTCGACGACGTGATGACCTCGGGCGCCACGCTCGACGCGCTCGCGCATACGCTGAAGGCCGCGGGCGCACGGCGCGTGACGAATTTCGTCGCGCTGCGCACGCCGAAGGACTGATCGGCCTCACCCTGTTCAAGACATCGAGAGAGTTTCATCGTCATGTTCAACGTCGTTCTCGTCGAACCCGAAATCCCGCCGAACACCGGCAACGTGATCCGCCTGTGCGCGAACACGGGTGCGCGGCTTCATCTGATCGAACCGCTCGGCTTTCCCCTCGATGACGCGAAAATGCGCCGCGCGGGCCTCGATTACCACGAGTACGCGCAAATGCACGTGCACGCCGACTGGGACGCGTTCATCGCCAGGGAAGCACCGGACCCGTCGCGGATGTTCGCGTTCACGACGCGCGGATCGGGCCGCTTTCATGCGCACGCGTTCCAGCCGGGCGACTGGTTCGTGTTCGGTGCGGAAACGCGCGGTCTGCCCGACGCGGTGCTCGAGCGCTTCGAGACGCCACAGCGCGTGCGCCTGCCGATGCGCCCCGGCAATCGCAGCTTGAATCTCTCGAACACGGTCGCGGTCGTGGTGTTCGAAGCGTGGCGACAGGCGGGGTTCGAAGGCGGCGAATGAGGCGAGCGCGCGTTGTCACGCGTCGCCCTACGCCTTGCCGCGCGCCGCGAGCTCACGCTCATAGCGCGTGAGCATCGCATTGTCGAAGCACGCGAAGATCACGTGCTCGAGCGTCGGGTATTTCGATAGCTCGTCGATCACGGTCGCGATGGCAATCATCACCGCCTCGTCGGCAGGAAAACGGTAGACGCCGCAACTGATTGCCGGAAACGCAATGCTCGTCACGCCCGCCGCGCGCGCGCACTCGAGTGAGCGCCGGTAGCAGGAAGCGAGCAGATGCGCTTCGTCACGGCCGCCGCCGTACCAGACGGGGCCCACGGTGTGGATGACGTGTTTTGCGGGAAGGCGATAGCCGCCGGTGATTTTGGCGTCGCCGGTCGGGCAGCCGTTCAGCGTCTCGCATTCGCGCAGCAGGTCCGGTCCGGCGGCGCGATGAATCGCACCGTCCACGCCGCCGCCGCCGAGCAGCGATTCGTTCGCGGCGTTGACGATCGCATCGACCTTCAACGTGGTGATGTCGACGGCCTGCGCTTCGATGCGGCAGTTTCCGATGGTCAGCATACGGTCCTCCTTTGCGATCCGGAGTTGGCGCTTTAGCGCTCTGCGCTCCGGTCCCACGCAGAGCGTGCTTAAAGCCAGGCGCAGCAGGACCGCAGCGTCCTACTCCGCCTTCGCGTCGCGCCGGAGCAGCGCGCTCACGGCGTCGCGCGGCGTGACACCGTCGAACAGCACGGCGCATACCGCCTGGGTGATCGGCATGTCGATGCCATGTGCGCGTGCGAGCGCCAGCACGGCCTGTGCGCAGCGCACGCCTTCGGCCACGTGGCCGAGCGCGCCGAGGATGTCGTCGAGCGTGCGGCCGCTCGCGAGTTGCGTGCCCACGGTGCGGTTGCGCGAGAGGTCGCCCGTGGCGGTGAGGATGAGGTCGCCTAGGCCGGTCAGTCCCGTGAAAGTCTCGGCGCGCCCGCCGAGCGTGACGCCAAGACGCGTCATTTCGGCGAGGCCGCGCGTGATGAGCGCCGCGCGTGCGTTCAGGCCGAGGCCCAGGCCATCGGCAATGCCGGTCGCAATCGCGAGCACGTTCTTGACCGCGCCGCCCACCTCCACGCCGACCACGTCGTCGCCGGTATAGATGCGCATCGCGCGGTGATGGAACGCAGCGAGCGTGCGCTCGCGGCAATCGGCGGAGGCGCTCGCCACGGTCAACGCGACGGGCAGGCCCTGGCCCACTTCGCGCGCGAAGCTCGGCCCCGAAAGCACGCCGTTGCTCGCGTGGCCCGGCAGCTCGGCCGCCACGACCTGATGCGGCATCAACTGCGTTTGCGCTTCAAAGCCCTTGCAGAGCCAGACGAAGTGCGCGGGCACGCGGCCCATGTCGCGCAGCGTGCAAAGCATGCCGCGCAGGCCCGCCACGGGCGTGGCGAGCACGACGAGATCCGCCTCGCCCGAAGCATGGTCGAGCGCGGCGGCGAGATCCGTTTCGTATTTGAGATTCCTGGGCAGCGCGACGCCCGCGAGGTAGCGGGCGTTTTCGTGCGTCTTGCGCAAGGTGTCGACGAGCGCGCCATCGCGCGCCCACAACAGCGTGTGATGCGCCTGGGCGAGATGCCCCGCCAGCGCCGTGCCCCACGCTCCGGCGCCGAGAACGGCGATGTTCATTCCGATACTCCGCACCGGTAGTTCGTGGAAACGATCAACGTACGCTTTTTTAGTGCGTTGCGTTGCTTGCGCCGTCTTGCTGGGCGAGTTGCTGCAGGCGTTGCTCGTAGAGCGCCTGGAAGTTGATCTCGGCCAGGTGGATCGGCGGGAAGCCTGCGCGCGTGATCGCGTCGGCGATGTTCGAGCGCAGGTACGGGAACAGGATGGTCGGGCATGCGATGCCGACGAGCGGATCGACCTGTTCAGCCGGGATGTTGCGGATGTCGAAAATGCCGGCTTGCTTGGCTTCGATCAGGAACGCAACCTTGTCCTTGACCTTGGCCGTGACGGTGCCGGTGACGATGATCTCGAACACCGATTCGGCGAGGCGCTCGGCCTTGACGTCGACTTCCACTTCGACAGAAGGCATGTCCTGCTCAAGGAAAATGGACGGCGAATTCGGCTGCTCGAGCGACATGTCCTTGAGGTAGATGCGCTGGATATTGAAGAACGGCTGGTTGTTCTCGTCAGACATGGTGTATGGCTTCCCTGATTGAATGGATCGCGGCGGCATCATCGTGACATCTCGAAGTCGCGAAAATGCGCCGCGCTACGGCAATGGACGGCAACAGGCCCGCGCGAGCCTCACCGGCTCGCGCGGGCCGAAACCCTGCGTCGCTACGTCACGCTGCGCAGCCCGCCTGCGGACCGAGGCCGCACGGCTATCGGGCTGCGAATCAGGCCTTGAATCCGCCTGTAACCTCAGGCGGCTTCGAGCAGCGGCATCAAGCCGCCCGCACGGTCGAGCGCGGAGAGGTCATCGTAACCGCCCACGTGCGTCTCGCCGATGAAAACCTGCGGCACGGTACGCCGGCCGGTGCGCGTCATCATCTCTTCGCGCCGCGCCGGGTCCCGGTCGATCAGCACTTTCTCGATCTGCTCGACGCCGCGCGACTTTAAAAGACGCTCGGCCATCTGGCAATACGGGCACACCTGGGTGCTGTACATGACCACTTTGCTCACTTCGAACCTCCTTGTTTCACGACCGGCATTCCGGCCTGCTGCCAGGCGTTCACGCCACCGTCCAGCACGTGGACTTCGGCAAAACCGGCGTCCTTCACGAGGCGCAGCGCCTTATGCGACTGCTGGCCCGTCTGGCAGACCAGCAACACCGGGTTGCTCTTGTTCTTCACGAGCTGGCCGATCTTCGCCTCGAGTTCGCCAAATTCGACCTGGCGCGCCGAGGGCAGATGACCCTTCGCGAATTCACCCGCGGGACGCAGGTCGACCACCACCGCGTTGCGGCGGTTGATGAGCTGCGTCGCCTCGGCGGTGGAAACCCCGCCGCGGCCGCCGCGCTTGAGCGTCGGCCACAGGAGCAACCCTCCTGAGATGAGGACGATCGCGATGAGTACAAGGTTGATGTAATTGGTGAAGAACGTCACGGAGGGTCCGCCGGAAAAAGGGAAAGTCGGAGAAATCGTGCGAAATCGGATTCGGACAATCCGCTCATTATAAAATAACCGTTTGTCGCAGGGTTACCGCCCCCCAGCCCGGGCGTGCAGCCCGCCGGACTGGACCGTCGCCATGGCGCTGCTGCCGCGTTGCGTCTCCCGTCCCCGATTACCGCTTCCTTCACTACCGACCGGCATCCTCATGTACAAACTCGTACTCATCCGTCACGGCGAATCGACGTGGAACAAGGAAAACCGCTTCACCGGCTGGGTGGACGTCGACCTCACCGAGCAGGGCAACCGCGAAGCGCAGCAGGCTGGGCAGCTGCTCAAGGAGTCCGGCTACACGTTCGACATCGCCTACACCTCGGTGCTCAAGCGCGCGATCCGCACGCTCTGGCACGTGCAGGACCAGATGGACCAGATGTACCTGCCCGTAGTCCACTCGTGGCGCCTGAACGAGCGTCACTACGGTGCGCTTTCGGGCCTGAACAAGGCCGAAACGGCGGCCAAATTCGGCGACGAGCAGGTGCTGGTCTGGCGCCGCAGCTACGACACGCCGCCCCCGGCGCTCGAGCCGACCGACTCGCGCACGGCGTATAACGACCCGCGTTACGCCAGGGTGCCGCGCGAGGAACTGCCGCTCACCGAGTGCCTGAAGGACACGGTCGCGCGCGTGCTGCCGATCTGGAACGAGTCGATCGCACCGGCCATCAAGGCGGGCAAGAAGGTGGTGATCGCCGCGCACGGCAATTCGATCCGCGCGCTCGTGAAGTACCTCGACAACATTTCGGATGACGACATCGTCGGCCTGAACATCCCGAACGGCGTGCCGCTCGTCTATGAGCTGGACGAGAACCTCAAGCCCATCAAGCACTACTATCTGGGCGACGCAGAAGCCATCGCGAAGGCGCAGGCCGCCGTTGCGAACCAGGGCAAGAAGGCGGGCTGACGCTTAGCGCCGCCCGGCATCGGCCGCCCCTGGCGGTGCCTTGTCGATTCAGGCAGCCGCCGGTCCGTCGGGCCGGCGGCTGTGCTTCGTGCCATGCCCTCCCGCCACGCGGGCGCCCTGCGGCTTCGCCCCGACCGCTCTGGCCGCCTGCCAATTGGTTGCACATTCCCCTTTTCTGCCTTTTTTAGGCCTGGCTGGCAGGTTTGCCAGCGCCCCGCCAGCATCGCGCCAGAAGCGAAATTACGGCACACGGTTTGCGAACCTGGCGGCTGCAGCACTGTCTTAGTCCCATCGTACGCGCCATATACACAGCCACGGCGGGTGTGCAGTTATACTTGTCCGTCGCTTTTCCAATAGACGCTGCCACGCGCCTTTCCGACCGCACGCAACATACTCTATGCGAAAGAACCTGAAAAACATCGGCCTGATCGCCGCTGGCCTCGCGACCGGCGTATTTGCCACCCTGCAGATTTCCGCCGAGGCGCAGCAAACCCAGCAGACGGTCGTAGAACCGCTGCCGCTCGACCAGCTGAGGCTCTTCGCCGAAGTGTTCGGTCAAATCAAGCATGAGTATGTCGTGCCGGTGGATGACAAGAAGCTCCTCACCGCCGCCATCAAGGGCATGGTGTCGAGCCTCGACCCGCACTCGTCGTATCTCGACAAGACCGACTACCAGGAACTCCAGGAGCAGACCAAGGGTCGCTTCGCGGGCCTCGGCATCGAAATCTCGTCGGAAGACGGCCTGATCAAGGTCATCTCGCCGATCGAAGACACGCCCGCGTACCGCGCCGGCATCCGTCCGGGCGACCTCATCACGCGTATCAACGACAAGCCGGTGCGCGGCATGACGCTCGACCAGGCGGTCAAGCAGATGCGCGGCGACCCGGGCACCAAGGTCACGCTCACGATCTTCCGCAAGACCGACGACCGCACCTTCCCGCTCACCATCACGCGCGCCATCATCAAGGTGCAGAGCGTGAAGTCGAAGATCCTGCAGCCGGGTTACGCGTATATCCGCGTCACGAGCTTCCAGGAGCGCACGGTCCCCGACCTCGCCCAGAAGCTGCAAGACATCGCGCGCCAGGAGCCGAACCTCAAGGGCATCATCCTCGACCTGCGCAACAACGGCGGCGGCCTGCTGCAAAGCGCCGTGGGCGTGGCGGGCGCGTTCCTGCCGCCGGATTCGGTCGTCGTCTCGACGAACGGCCAGATCCCGGACTCGAAGCAGGTCTACCGCGACACCTACGAGAACTACCGCCTGCCGTCGTTCGACGGCGACCCGCTCAAGGGCGAGGCGGCCGAGTTCAAGACCGTGCCGATGGTCGTGCTGACCAACGCCTATTCGGCGTCGGCCTCGGAAATCGTGGCGGGCGCGCTGCAGGACTCGAAGCGTGCGCTCATCGCCGGCAAGACGACGTTCGGCAAGGGCTCGGTGCAGACCGTGCGCCCGATGACGGCCGACACGGCGCTGCGCCTGACCACGGCGTACTACTACACGCCGAGCGGCCGCTCGATCCAGAACAAGGGCATCCGTCCTGATATCGCGGTCGACCAGTACGCCGACGGCGATCCGGACGACGCACTCGTCACGCGCGAAGTGGACTACCAGAACCACCTCGCCAACACGCAGGATCCGGACGAGAAGAAGGAGCAGGAAGTGCGCGAGCAGGAGCGCATGGACATGCTGCGTCAGCTCGAAGAGCAGAACGACAAGAAGACGCCGGAGCAGCGCCAGAAGGATCGCGAGCGCAAGCCGGTCGAGTTCGGTTCCACCGACGACTACATGCTTCAGCAGGCGCTGAACAAGCTCCAGGGCAAGCCGGTGGCCGAATCGAAGTCGCCGATGGAGCGCCGCCTCGCGCAGCAGAAGCCGCCTACCTCGGCTTCCGCGCCGATCGCCGTGAAGCCGGGCGCCCTCATCATGGCGCCGGCTCCGGGCTCCGCTGCCGCGCCGGCCTCCGCTCCGGCTCCGGCGAAGTAACACGCCGTACCGCCTCGCGACCCGCGCGTCTTGTGCGCCGGTCGCGAGGCCGCCCCTCCTCCAGCCGCTGGCGTCGTTACAATAACGGCACGGTATTTCCCCGGCGCTCGCTTCCCCATTCAGGGCCATCCAGGCCCTCGAGGTCCATCGCAGCGCCATCGAACCAGCGCATCGCGATGAACGACGACCAACTCCTTCGCTATTCCCGCCATATCCTCGTCGACGAGATCGGCATCGAGGCGCAGCAGCGCTTTCTCGACGCGCATGCGATCGTCGTGGGCGCGGGCGGCCTGGGATCGCCGGCGGCGATGTACCTCGCGGCGTCGGGCGTGGGCACGCTCACGCTCGTCGACAACGACACCGTCGACCTCACCAACCTGCAGCGGCAGATCATGCACGAGACGGCGTCGGTCGGCCGCGCGAAGGTCGAGTCGGGCCGCGACGCCATCGCGCGCCTGAATCCCGAGGTGAAGGTGAACGCGCTGCAAACGCGCATCGACGATGCGTGGCTCGACGCCCAGGTGCCGGGCGCGACGGTCGTGCTCGACTGCACCGACAACTTCGCCACGCGCCACGCCATCAACCGCGCGTGCGTGAAGCTCGGCGTGCCGCTCGTCTCGGGCGCGGCGCTGCGCTTCGACGGCCAGATCAGCACCTTCGACTTCCGCGACGACGCCTCGCCCTGCTACGCCTGCGTGTTTCCCGAAGATCAGCCATTCGAGGAAGTCGCGTGCTCGACGATGGGCGTGTTCGCGCCCACGGTGGGCATCATCGGCGCGATGCAGGCTGCCGAGGCGCTGCGCGTGATCGGCGGCATCGGTGCGACACTCGTCGGGCGGCTCATGATGCTCGACTCGCTGCGCATGGAGTGGAACACGATGCGCGTGGCGCGCCAGCCGGACTGCCCGGTGTGCGGCGAGCGTCACCGGCACGCCTGAAGCCCGCGCGAGCCAAGGCAAGTAAAAAGCCCCGGACATGCCGGGGCTTTTTGCATTTTCGCGTCAGTGTGGGTGACCGCTCAGGCCTGCGCAACACGCTGCAGCGCCGCCTGCAGTTCCTCGGGCTCGTATGCGGCCAGCACCTCCGCCACCGGCTTTTCCAGCGTCTTGAGCTGCGAGCGCAGGATCTCCTGCTTCACCACGAGCAACTGGCTCGGGTGCATCGAAAACTCGGTGAGACCCATGCCGAGCAGCAAACGCGTGAACGAGGGGTCGCCGGCCATCTCCCCGCACACCGAAACCGGCACGCCCGCGCGCTTCGCCTCGCGCAGCGTATGCGCGACCAACTGCAGCACGGCCGGATGCAGCGGATCGTACAGGTCGGCCACCGCATTGTCGGCCCGGTCGATGGCGAGCGCGTACTGAATCAGGTCGTTGGTGCCGATCGAGAGGAAATCGAGCCGGCGCAGGAACATCGGCAGCGCGAGCGCCGCCGCCGGAATCTCGATCATCGCGCCGACCTGGATGTTGGGATCGTAGGCGAGGCCGGCGTCGTCGAGCTGACGCTTCGCCTCGCGGATCAGGTCGAGCGTCTGGTCGATCTGCTGGGCGTGCGCGAGCATCGGAATCAGGATCTTGACCGAACCGAACGCCGAGGCGCGCAGGATCGCCCGCAGCTGCGTGAGGAACATCTGCGGCTCGGACAGGCTCCAGCGGATCGCGCGCAGGCCGAGCGCCGGGTTCGCGGCCGTCTCGTAGCCGTCGCTCGCATTCATGGCGTCGAGCGGCTTGTCCGCGCCCACGTCGATCGTGCGGATCGTCACGGGCAGCCCGTTCATGAGCTCCACCGCGCGGCGGTAGGCGGCGTACTGCTCCTCCTCTTCCGGCAAGTGGTTCTTGTGGTTCATGAACAGGAACTCGGTGCGAAAGAGGCCCACGCCCGTCGCGCCCGAGTCGAGCGCGGCCTGCGCGTCGTCGGGCAGCTCGATGTTCGCGTAGAGCTGGATCTTCGCGCCGCACAGCGTTTGCGTGGGCGAGAACTTCAGGCGCTGTAGCTTGCGCCGCTCAAGCGCCATCTCGCTTTGCCGGTAGGTGTACTCCTCGAGCACGATGGGCGCGGGATCGACGATCACGACGCCATGGTCGCCGTCGACGATGATGAGATCGTCCTGGCGGATCAGCGCGCTCGCCTGCTGCACGCCCACCGCCGCCGGAATGCCGAGGCTGCGCGCGACGATCGCCGTGTGCGAGGTGCGCCCGCCCAGATCGGTGACGAAACCCTGGAAAGTTTGCCCCTTGAACTGCAGCATGTCGGCCGGCGCGATGTCGTGCGCGACGACGATCATCTCGTCGCAGCCGCCGTGCAGCGAATGGGGCATGGCGCCTGCGAGCGACTTCAGCACGCGCTCCACGACCTGCTCGATATCGGCCTTGCGCTCGCGCAGGTACTCGTCCTCTACGTCGTCGAAGTGACGCGAGAGGCGTTCGAGCTGTTCGGTAAGCGCCCACTCCACATTGAAGCGGCGCGTGCGGATGAGATCGATGGTCTCCTGCACGAGCATCACGTCGTTCAGGATCATCAGGTGGACGCCGATAAACGCGCCCATTTCGGAAGGGGCGTCGGCGGCGAGGTCGGCGCGCAGCGCGTTGAGCTCGTGCTCCACGGCCTGGAGCGCCGCGCGAAAACGCACGATTTCGTCTTCGATCTGCGCGTGCTCGATGAGGTAATGGTCGACGTCGAGTGCAGCCGGGGCGATCAGATACGCTCGCCCGATGGCTATACCGCGTGATACGGGAATTCCATGCAGCGTGAACGGCACGCGCACCTCCTCTGGTTATTTGATGCTGCGGCAAACCGCTGCAATGCGCTCTCTCAGACCCCGGCGATGATTATAAATTCCAGCGCGGCCGAATGTGGCCATGCGCGCGTGTTCGCGCCCGGCTGCGGCCTTGTGCAGCACTCCCCGCGCACCAAACAAAAACGCCGCGGCAAACCGCGGCGTTCCGGGCAAGGCGCGTCGACCGCGCGCGTCTTACTGGCCTTCGCCGAACTTATCGGCGATCAGCTTGAGCAGCGCGCTCATGGCGTCGGCCTCGTCCGGGCCTTCGGTCTCGATCATCACCGTGCTGCCGATGCCTGCCGCCAGCATCATGACCCCCATGATGCTCTTGGCGTTGATGCGGCGGCCGTTGCGGCTCATCCAGATTTCCGCCTGATAGTTGCCTGCGAGCTGCGTCAGCTTTGCCGACGCCCGCGCGTGCAGGCCGAGTTTGTTCACGATGGTCGTTTCTTGTTGCAGCATAGGTCGATCCGGACGCGGTGTGTGGAAGTGTGACTGGGTTGTTTCGGTGTGCCTTGTTGTTGGCTTTCGGTGGCGCGCCGCCGCTTCAGGTGCTGCCTGCCGGCCTGAACACGCCGGCCGCAACGCCGCCGGTGCAAACGGTGACCCGCGTCGCGTCGGCAGGCTGGCTTGCGCTCTGGCCGGCTACCGGATTCGCGGCCTGCTTTGTCGCATCGGCCGCGGCCTCGGTGCAGGGCGTGGGCGGGCAGCCGCATTCGCTCGCGCTCGCAACGGGCGGCATGGTCGGGCCGATGGTCTGGACGCCCTTGCTCGCGCCGGCCAGCGCCTTTTCGACGAGCGTGTCGAGCGGCGTTGCGCGGTAGCACACGGCACGCACCAGCATCGGCAGATTCACGCCGGCCAGCACGCGCACCTCGGGCACCGTGGCGAGGCGCGCCGCGATGTTCGAAGGCGTGGCGCCGAACATGTCGGTCAACACAAGCGCACCGTTGTCCTCGCGCAGGCGCTCGATCTCCGAATTCGCCTTGGCGACCACTTCAGCCGGGTCGCTGTCGGGGAGCACGTCGAGCGCGCCGATGCGCGCCGGACAACCGCCATAGATATGCGCGATGCACTCGCGTAGCGCGGTGGCGAGCGGTGCGTGCGCAATGATCAGAATCCCTGCCATGTCAGCTTGACTGCAAAAAACGGCTCCGGTTGATGCTCGGACGATCCGTAGATCGCGTCCTGCAGCGCCAACCCCGCAGCCAGCCGTGAGCTCGCAGGGTCGGAACACGCGCCGCGCGGCAGCCAGAACGTCTTGTCGACGCCGGCTTGCCAGCCCGGAACGCGGGCTCGCGGCATTGTAGCAGGGTCATTTTCGCGCACGCGAGGCGGTTCTGCTCACAGCGGCGACAGATGTCGCGCGCGATTCACAGGCTCCGCGCACGCGCTCGACCTTTTGTGGTCCGAAACTGCCCGCCAGCCAAGGTCTCGATGGAGCGCCCACCCTGCGAGGCGCCCACATCCGGCAAATGCAGCCATACACGCGGCTTTCAAGTCCGCGCTCCAGGTGCGGGCTTCAAATGCGCCCGTCCCCGCTTCGAAGCCGGACTCAGGCCAGATTCAGGGCGCCGCGCGCTCCAGCGCGTCGATGAACATGGCGGCCACGTCGAAGCCCGTCTGCTCCATGATTTCGCGGAAACACGTCGGACTCGTGACATTGACCTCTGTGAGCCAGTCGCCGATCGCGTCGAGCCCTACGAGCAGCAGGCCGCGTGCCGCGAGGGTCGGGCCGAGGGCCTTGGCGATCTCCATGTCGCGCTCGGTGAGCGGCTGCGCGACGCCAAGTCCGCCCGCCGCCAGGTTGCCACGCACCTCATTGCCCTGAGGAATGCGCGCGAGCGAAAACGGCACCGGCTCGCCGCCGATCAGCAGAATGCGCTTGTCGCCGGCCTTGATTTCGGGGATGAACTTCTGCGCCATCACGCTGCGCGCCCCGTCGTGACTCAGCATCTCGATGATCGAGCCGAGGTTCATGCCATCCGCCTTCACGCGGAACACGCCCATGCCGCCCATGCCGTCGAGCGGCTTGAGGATCACGTCCTGGTGCTCCTCATGGAACTTGCGCAGGCGCGCCGCGCTGCGCGTGACGAGCGTCGGCGCGACGAACTGCGGAAATTCGCCGATGGCGAGCTTTTCCGAGTGATCGCGAATCGACTGCGGCTTGTTGAAGATCTTCGCGCCCGCGCGCTCGGCGATCTCCAACAGCCACGTCGACGTGACGTACTCCATGTCGAACGGCGGGTCCTTGCGCATGACGACGGCGTCGAAGCCGGTGAGCGCGCGCGAATCGGCCGTGGCTTCGAACCACGTTTCGCGATGCAGGTCCGCCGTATCGCCGATGATCGTGAAGCGCCGCACGTCGGCTTCCACCTGGCCGTTCACCCATGCGAGATGCTGAGGCTCGCACGCGAAGAGCCGGTGGCCGCGCTTCGCGGCCTCGGCCATCATCGCGTAGGTCGAGTCCTTGTAGATCTTGAACCGCTCGAGCGGATCGGCGATGAAGAGAATGTCCATATCGTCTCTGCCTTGTCCCTGTCCTGTCGCTGCTTGACGCCTGGCATGGCGCCTGGTTTGGTGCCAGCTTTCATGACGGCAACGCCCGCACGGTGGCGGGCGCTGCGTTCAATTGTGTGAATGATGACGGCTGGCTCAGACCTGGATCGCTTCGGGGTCGGTCTTCTCCAGCTCGACCGAGGCCGCCAGCAAGCCGAGCCGCGCCACCACGCCGTACATGTAAAAGCGGTTCGGCGGCGCCGCACCCGCTTTCGCGCGCGTGTCGGGCAGCGCCGTGTGCTCGAAGCCGAGCGGCACGAAGTGCATGCCCGGCGCATTCAGGTTCTGGTCGCGCTCGCGGCTGCCGTGCGCGCGGTAGAAGCCGCCCACCACATAGCGGTCGATCATGTACACGACCGGCTCGGCCACTTCGTCGCCGATATGCTCGAACGTGTAGACGCCTTCCTGCACGATCACGTCGTGCACTTCGAGCCCGTCCTTCGTGGCCGACATCTTCGCACGTTCGCGCTTCGTGAGTGCGGCGACCTCCGAGGCGTCGTGCACCGTCATCACGCCGCGGCCGTCCGTGCCGGCATCAGACTTGATGACGACATAGGGTTTTTCGGTGATGCCGTACTCGCGGTACTTCTTCGCGATCTTCTTGAGCACAGCGTCGATGGCGGCGGCGACTTGCTCCTCGCCCGTGCGCGCCTCGAAATCGACACCTTCCACGTGCGCGAAGTACGGATTGATCATCCACGGGTCCACGCCCACCATCTTCGCGAACTTCTTCGCCACGTCGTCGTAGCAGGAGAAGTGCGTGGACTTGCGGCGCACCGCCCAGCCCGCATGCAGCGGCGGCAGCACGTACTGCTCGTGCAGGTTTTCGAGCACGGGCGGAATGCCGCCCGACAGATCGTTGTTCAGCAGAATCGAGCACGGGTCGAAGTTCTTCAGGCCCAGGCGCCGCTGCGACCGCTCGAGCGGTTCGAGCACGATCTTCTGGCCGTCCGCGAGCGAGATCGTGACCGGCCCGGCGATCGTTTCGTCGAGCGTGCCGAAGCGCACGTTCAGGCCCGCCTGGCGCATGATCGTGGCGAGTCGCGCGACGTTCTCCAGATAGAACGCGTTGCGCGTGTGCATCTCCGGAATCACCAGCAGGTTCTTGGCGTCCGGGCAGATCTTTTCGATGGCGGCCATGGCCGCCTGCACGGCGAGCGGCAGCACTTCCTGCGGCAGGCAGTGGAAGGCGCCGGGAAACAGGTTGGTGTCGACCGGCGCGAGCTTGAAGCCGGCGTTGCGCAGATCCACCGAAGCGTAGAACGGCGGCGTGTGCTCCTGCCATTCGAGGCGGAACCAACGCTCGATGGCCGGCGTCGCGTCGAGAATGCGCTGCTCCA
This sequence comes from Paraburkholderia sp. CNPSo 3076, assembly GCF_026343935.1. Lineage (NCBI taxonomy): Bacteria > Pseudomonadati > Pseudomonadota > Betaproteobacteria > Burkholderiales > Burkholderiaceae > Paraburkholderia > Paraburkholderia sp. CNPSo 3076. The sequence continues at coordinate 178,757 of NZ_JAPMAL010000016.1, forward strand.
ATTCGAGGAGCGGGCCGTTCAACGCCGTAACCAGATGCGGGACCATAAGGGGTGACTCGCAGACGAAATGCTTTGATTGTAGGGAAACCGGTCGTTTATCTGGGGACGATTGCGCCAGATGCAAGACGGGATTGCCCCCATGAATCCCGTCATGAAATCCCTTGAGCACGGTAGGGTCAATCGAGCGTTCCGCGCGCGCGGATATTCATGCCGGATATCCATTCTGGACCGCCCGCGCCACCCGGCGCAATTGGGCACACGGATTGAAGGGGCACTATGCGAACGCGCGGACGAGGCGCTTATTCCCCCTCGCGCCCTCCCGCGGGAGCAAAGCCACACCCGGCGCCTGAGCGCACACAAGAAAAAGGGCCCGCCGAAACGGCGGGCCCAGGTCGCTGCTTTCTGCCCTGCTAGATCAAACCATCGAGCGCGGCGCGCTTATTCCACGCGCTCGCCATGCAGAACCACGTCGAGACCTTCGCGCTCGTCTTCTTCCGAAACACGCAGGCCCATCACCATGTCGATCACCTTCAGCAGGACGAAGCTCACCACGCCGCTGTAGATGAGGGTCGTGAGCACGCCCTTGGCTTGCAGGATGACGCTGCCATCTGCGCCGCCGATGTCCTTCACCGCGAACACGCCGGTCAGCAGCGCACCGATGATGCCGCCGATGCCGTGCACGCCGAACGCGTCGAGCGAGTCGTCGTAGTTGAACTTGTGCTTGAGCCAGGTCGCCGACCAGAAGCAGACCACGCCCGCCACCACGCCGATCACGATCGCGCCCAGCACGCCGACGAAGCCCGATGCCGGCGTCACGGCCACGAGACCCGCCACGGCGCCCGAAGCGATGCCGAGCACCGACGGCTTGCCCTTGGCGATCCACTCCGCGAACATCCAGCCGAGCGCGGCGCAGGCGGTGGCGATTTGCGTCGTGAGCATCGCGAAGCCGGCACGGCCGTCAGCCGCGACTGCCGAACCCGCGTTGAAGCCGAACCAGCCCACCCACAGCATGGCCGCGCCCGTCAGCGTGAGAACGAGGTTGTGCGGTGCCATCACTTCGCGGCCGTAACCCACACGCTTGCCGAGGACGATACAGCACACGAGGCCTGCGATACCGGCGTTGATGTGCACGACCGTGCCGCCCGCGAAGTCGAGGATGCCAGCGCTGGCGAGCCAGCCCGTCGGCTCCCACACCATGTGTGCGATCGGCGAGTAGACGATGATCGACCACAGCGACATGAACACGAGCATCGCCGAGAACTTCATGCGGTCGGCGAACGCACCGGTGATGAGCGCCGGCGTGATGATCGCGAACGTCATCTGATAGACGAAGTACACCGTCTCGGGGATGGTCGGCGCGAGGTGGCTCACCGTCAGCGTCGTCGCCTTGTCGCCCTTGATGTAGTTCACGCCCTCAAGGAAGATGCGCGAGAAGCCGCCGATGAACGAGCCGCCCGGCGTGAACGCGATCGAGTAGCCAACCACCGTCCAGATCACGGTGACGACGCAGGTGATCGCAAAGCTCTGCATGAGCGTCGCGAGCACGTTCTTCTTGCGGACCATGCCACCGTAGAAGAGCGCGAGGCCCGGGATGGTCATGAACAGCACGAGCGCGGTGGAGGTCAGCATCCACGCGGTGTCGCCCGAGTTGATCTTCGACGAATCGACCGAGAACGGCGCGGTCGGTGCGGCGGGCGCGGCGGCTGCGGCGGCAGCCGATGCGTCGGCCGGGGCGCTTGCGGCGGCTGCCGGGGCCGAAGCCGCGTCGGCGGCGGGCGCCGAAGCCGGAGCGGCTGCGGACGCATCGGGTGCCGAAGCGGTGGTGGCTGGCGCGGAGGCCGCGGCGGGCGCGGATGCGTCGTCCGCCAGCGCGGCGCCGACGCCGCCGGCCAGCAGCGAGCCGGCCATCATCAGGGACATCAAAAGTTTGCGCATCTCGGTTTCCTCTTTCCTCTTGTCTCGGTCTCTTTAGCTTTACAGCGCGTCGGCGCCGGTCTCGCCGGTGCGGATGCGGATCACTTGTTCAATCGGTGTGACGAAAATCTTGCCGTCGCCGATCTTGCCCGTGCGGGCCGCGCGTTCGACCGCCTCGATGGCCTGCTCGACGATGTCGTCGGCCACGGCGGCTTCGATCTTCACCTTCGGCAGGAAGTCGACGACATACTCCGCGCCGCGGTACAGCTCGGTGTGCCCCTTCTGGCGACCGAAGCCTTTCACCTCGGTCACCGTGATCCCCGAAACGCCGATCGCCGAAAGGGCTTCGCGCGCCTCATCGAGCTTGAACGGCTTGATGATTGCTGTAATGAGTTTCATGTAGTCCTCGCTGTGGTTTGCTTCATTCCTTTGTTTGCTTCTGCAACGGGCGCCTCGCGAACGGCGCATGATGTTTCGGCGCGTCGCTGGCACACCGTGAGCCAACCGTTGTTCGGTGCGCGGGGCAGTATTAGCAACACCCGTGCCAATTTGCTCAGCCCGTGCGCGAAGCCGATGTGATGGACTTCGATGCAAGCGCGCCCAAAGCCATGGACAATGCCGGTCCGCGCCTTGAGGGGCGCGGCGCGCAAGGCCCTGGCCGAACGGCCAGCGTGGCGCGCGCGCGGTGGCGTGGCGGGGGGAACGTTGCTACAGTGTTCTCAGGCATCGCTACCGCGCTGGGCGCCGCATAGCGGCGGGAAGTGGCCCGCCGCTATGCGGCGCGAAGCACACGGGCCGGCGGTGCGCACCAGTTCCGCGCACATCTGGCCGTGGCCCTGCGAGTTCGCACCAAGATCGATCACGGTCCAACGCGAGGCACAGGCGAAACAAAACTTGCACATTTTTTGTGCAGCGAAGGGGAATCGAATGAAGCAACCAAACGACGTATTCAATGATCTGCAATCACGCGTGAGCGATCTGCTCAAGAACTCGCCGGCGCGCGATGTCGAACGCAATGTTCGCGCAATGTTGTCGCAAGGCTTTTCGAAGCTGGACCTCGTCACGCGCGAGGAATTCGACGCGCAAACGCAGGTGCTCGTGCGCACGCGCCAGCGCCTCGAAGAACTCGAGCGACGCGTGGCCGAGCTCGAGCAGAAGCTGCCGGTGACTAGCCAGTCCTCCTGATCATTTCCTTGCGCACTCCTGTGCGCAATCGAGTGCAGCCCACTGCCGCACCGCCGAAAGCGATCCGTAGCGTGATCGCAATGGAACCGTAAAGAGGCATCCGCCTCACCAGCCTGGCGCATGCACGGCGCGCGAAACATGTACGAAGCCCGGTCCGAAGCTTCGTAGAACGCGCGCCACTCGCGCATCCGAGCCTTCCGGAGAATCCCATGTCGCTTGCCGTGGTGCGCAGCCGCGCGCCGGCTGCTGGCCGCGCGCCCGAAGTCACCGTCGAAGTCCATCTCGCCAACGGGCTGCCGTCGTTTTCCATCGTCGGGCTACCCGATCTCGAAGTGCGCGAAAGCCGCGAGCGCGTGCGCGCCGCGCTCTCGAACTGCGGCTTCGATTTCCCGGTGAGGCGCATTACCGTCAATCTCGCGCCCGCGGATTTGCCCAAGGAATCTGGCCGCTTCGATCTGCCGATCGCCCTCGGCATTCTCGCGGCGAGCGGGCAGCTTCCGGCTGCTGCGCTCGCGCACCGGGAGTTTGCGGGCGAGCTTTCGCTCACCGGCGCCGTGCGGCCCATGCGCGGCGCGTTCGCCATGGCTTGCGGTACCGCACGCGCACACAGGGATCGCGCAGCGCGCGTCGACGAAGCGGCAGCGTCCAGCCGTGACGCCATAGCCGAAAGCATCATCCTTCGGATTCCTGACACCGAAACCGGCGAAGCAGCGCGCTCCGGTATGCCCGAGCTTTATCTGCCTGCGCAAAACGCCGCCGAGGCGGCGCTCGTGCCAGATGTCGCGGTGTACGGCGCGGCAGACCTGCGCTCCCTGTGCGCCCACCTTGCCGGCGTCGATCCCGAGGCGCGCCTCGCCTCCGTGCGCGCGAGCGCCCTCGACGCCGCACCGGCCGCCGCGCCCCCCGATATGGCCGACGTGGTCGGCCAGCGCGGCGCGCGCCGGGCGCTCGAAGTCGCGGCGGCCGGCGGCCACCATCTGTTGATGGTGGGGCCGCCGGGCGCCGGCAAGTCGATGCTCGCCGCGCGCCTGCCCGGGCTCCTGCCCCCCATGACAGACGACGAGGCGCTCGCCTCCGCCGCCCTGCTCTCCGCCAGCGCGGCCGGCTTCACGCCGCAGCAGTGGCGCAAGCGGCCGTTTCGCGCGCCGCATCATTCATCGAGTGCAGCCGCGCTGATCGGCGGGCGCAATCCGCCGCAGCCGGGCGAGATCACGCTCGCGCATTTAGGGGTGCTGTTTCTGGATGAGCTGCCCGAGTTCGACCGCCACGTCCTCGAGACCCTGCGCGAGCCACTCGAAGTGGGTGCGATCACGATTTCGCGCGCCGCCTGGCAAACCGACTTTCCAGCCGCGTGTCAGCTCGTCGCCGCGATGAATCCCTGCCCGTGCGGCTGGCGCGGCGACCCCGCCGGTCGCTGCCGCTGCACGCCCGAAAGCGCCGCACGCTATTTGCGTAAGCTCTCGGGGCCGCTCCTGGACCGCATCGACATCCAGATCGAGATTCCGGCGCTGCCGCCCGCCGAACTGGCCGCTCGCGCGAGCACGAACGCCGAACCGAGCGCTGCGATCGCCGCTCGCGTGCAGGCGGCACGCGAGCGCCAACTGGCGCGCCAGGGTAAAACCAATCGCGAATTGACCGGCCGCGAGACCGACGCAGTCTGCCAGCCGGATGCCGCCGGAGAAGCGCTGCTGCGCGAAGCGGGCGAGCGCTTCGGCTGGTCGGCGCGAGCGCACTACCGGGTGCTCAAGGTCGCGCGCACGATTGCCGATCTCGCGGGTGCCGCGATGTCCGAAGCAGCGCACGTGGCGGAGGCCGTGCAATACCGGCGCGTGTTTGCCGAACGGTAGCCATGCACCGCGCCGGTTTCGCCGTAGAACGCCGCCGCTTTGCGCTGCGGGGAATGTGAATAGCGCCAATAAGTCGAAGTCAAGACTTGACTTATGCACATTTCGTCGTGTTGCGCCCGCTTCTGTGCATGGTTCGCATTACGCCGCGACCGCTTTCATAACCTGTTGATTCTTCTGCCTTTCTGGATTTACAGAAAAGCGGCCAAAACTAACAGAACGCCCACAGGACGGCCCTTTCCGGCCAACGGGGAGTTGTTTTCCACAAAGTTACCCACAGCTCCTGTGGGTAACCGGTAAACCCTCAATCAAATCCGATAATTAGCGTGTTTACCTGCAGCGCAACTTTCACTTCGTCCCCCAAATGCCCGCCGCTGCGTGAGTGAAACATGCGGCGCGAGGCGTACTGCGGAGTCCCAAAACTCAGTACAGCTTGAAAGATCCGAAGAACTGGTCGATCTGCTCAACCGGCGGCTCGGTGCGCCCGACAATCGCCACCTGGTAGGCGCGCGCGCCCTTTGCGACGAGCCGCGCGTGGATCGTGCGCGTCTCGCCGTTGGCGCCCGCGTTGCCGGCCATGCGCATCTCCACGCCCTCGACCGTGCCGCCCGCCGCGAGCGGCACCGCCACTGCGTGCGCCTCGGCAGGCGCGCCCACGTTGCGCGCGAGGCCCGCGCGCAGGAACTCGAGCGCCTTTTGCTGCGTCGCGGGCTGCGCGTCGGGCAGATCGAGCGTGCCGACCACGAACACGGCGCCGGCGACTTCGGCCGTCTGCACGCGCATGCGCATCGGCGTGCCGTTCACGTCGATGCGGCGCTCGTCCTTGTCGGGCTTGGCCGGCAGATCGATCGAATAACCGCTCGCGTCGTTCGAAATCGTGCGCCAGTCGTAAGGGGGCGAGCAGGCAGCCAACGCGAACGCGGCGGCGAGTACGCCAAGCGTCGCCGAGCGGCCAGTAACAAAGGCGCGCAGCGTAATGTTCAATGGGAGACGGGCACGGCGAAGGATGTCCAGGACCATGGGGCGCGGTTCGTCACAGAAGTGAAAGGTGCGCGACATTATCCTTCGGCGCATACCCGGATGTTGTCTCGCAACCGCTATGCCGGGAAATTCGGCGCTACAATATTTGCGCTCAACACCCGCGTCCTTCGGCGCACGAGGCAAGGCTCATGACCGCTGCATCCCCGAATTCCTCGAACAAGCGTTCCGGCGCGCTCATGCGCATGGGCGCGGCGGTGGTCGTGTTCGCGATCGCCGTGGCCGGCTACTTCGCGTTCTTCGGCAGCCAGCAGCGCGTGCCCGACGCGACCTTCACGCTTCTGTCCGGCCAGAAGGTCTCCACGCACGACCTCAAGGGCAAGGTCTATCTCGTCAACTTCTGGGCGACGAGTTGCACCACCTGCATGGCGGAAATGCCGAAGATGGTCCAGACCTATAACCGCTTCAAGGGCGAAGGTCTCGAGTTCGTCGCGGTGGCGATGAACTACGACGCGCCGATGTACGTGGCCAACTACGCGCAAACGCGCCAGCTGCCGTTCAAGGTGGCGATGGACGACGGCTCGGCGGCCAGGCAGTTCGGCAATGTCCAGCTCACGCCCACCACGTTCGTGATCGGCCGCGACGGCAAGATCCTCAAGCGCTACGTCGGCGAGCCGCAGTTCGCCGAACTCGACCAGTTGCTGCAGAAGGCGCTGGCGACCTGATACGCGATTCACGTAGCCAACAAAAAAAGCAGCGGAAACCCGCTGCTTTTTTTATGCCTCCTTGTGCCGCTTTACGCCTCGCCGCGCGCCACCAGCCCATAGCGGCGGATCTTCTCGTACAGCGTGGCCTTCGCCATCTGCAGCCGCTCGGCGGCCTGGGCGACCGCACCGTTGCTCTGCTGAAGTGCGTCGGCGATCAGCGCGCGTTCGTACTGCTCCACGCGCTCCTTGAGCGGCAACGCGTCGTCCGCGCCGGCCGCCGCGCCGGCCGACAGATCGTCGGGAATCCCGAGGACCCGGCGGTCCGCCGCATTGCGCAGCTCGCGCACGTTGCCCGGCCAGTCGCGCTGCGCGAGCCGCATGCGGTCGCGCTCGGTGAGCAGCGGCGCAGGACGCTGGTAGCGCACCGCCGCGTCGAGCAGGAAGTGCTCGAAGAGCGGCACGATGTCCTCGCGGCGCTCGGCCAGCGGCGGCAGCGCAATCGTCACGACGTTCAGCCGGTACAGCAGGTCGCGCCGGAAGGTCCCCGCCGCGACGTGCTCGCTCATGTCGCCCTTGGCCGCCGCGACCACGCGCAGGTCGGCGCGCACCGGCTGGTTCGAGCCGAGGCGCTCCAGCACGCCGTCCTGCAGCACGCGCAGCAGCTTCACCTGCAGTGAGAGCGGCATGCTCTCGATCTCGTCGAGAAAGAGTGTGCCGCCGCCCGCGTGCTCGAGTTTGCCGATCCGCCGCTTGGCCGCGCCCGTGAACGCGCCCGCCTCGTAGCCGAACATCTCCGACTCGAACATCGGCTCGGGCAGCGCGCCGCAGTTCACGGCGACGAACGGTTTGTCATGGCGCGGCGAAAGCTCGTGCAGGCTGCGCGCGATCAGTTCCTTGCCCGCGCCGGTGTCGCCGTTGATGAGCACCGAGGCGTCCGTCGGCGCGACGTTCGCGATGAGCTTGCGCACCTGTTCGATCGCCGGACTCTTGCCGATGATGCGCGGCGCGAGCGCGTTGTGCCCCGCCAGTTCGCGGCGCAGCGCGACGTTTTCGAGCACGAGCAGGCGCCGCTCCAGCGCGCGCCGCACCGTTTCGATGAGGCGCTCGGAGGCGAACGGCTTCTCGATGAAGTCGTACGCGCCGTCGCGCATGGCCTGCACGGCCATCGAGATATCGCCATGGCCCGTCACGAGGATGATGGGCACCTCGGGCGCGCGCTCGTGGCATTGCGCGAGCAGATCGAGCCCGCTCATGCCCGGCAGGCGGATATCGCTCACCACGATGCCTGCGAAGTCGGCATCGACGATCGCCAGCGCGGCTTCCGCGTTGGCGAAACCGGCGGCGTCGAAGCCCGCGAGCTGCAGGCTTTGCACGCCCGCGCGGCGCACGAGTTCGTCATCCTCTACGTAGAGCACCCGGCCGGGCGCGGTGTTGACCATGCGTTCACCATGTTCGTTCGTCATCCTGATTCAAAAGCCAGCGTCACAACCCAGTCTCACAACCCCGCCGCACGCGCCGCGCTCGCGGCATCCGCACGCGAGCGGCGCAACGTCAGCACGAAGCGTGCGCCGCCTTCCGGTACGTTGCTCGCCGTGAGCGAGCCGCCGCAGTCGCGTGCGATCGACGAGGAAATCGCGAGTCCAAGGCCAAGCCCCTGCCCCATTTCCTTCGTCGTGAAAAACGGCTCGAAGAGGCGCGGCAACACATCCTCGGGAATGCCCGGCCCATTGTCGCTCACCGCGATGGCGAGCGTCGCGGCGCTCGCCTGAACGTCGATCGCGACGCGCGGCGACGGCAGGCCCGCCACGGCGTCGAGCGCATTACCGAGCACGTTGATGAGCACCTGTTCGAGACGCAGGTCGTCGCTCTGCGCGCTCAGGTTCGGGTACTCGGCGTCCATGTCGAGCGGCACGGGCGGCGCGCCGTCTTCCGTCAACGTGAGATCCACGCGCACGCCATCGAGCCGCTTGCCGAGCAACGCGAGCGAATTGCGCAGCGCGCGGGCGACCGGTGCGCGGGCGCTCCTGGGTCGAGCGCGCCCGACGAACAGCTTGAGCTGATTGACGATCTTGCCCATGCGCTCGGTGAGCGAGCCGATCGCCTTCAGGTTTTCGGTGGCCGCCGCGTACTGGCCGCGCTCCAGAAACACGCGCGTGTTGTCCGAGAAGCTGCGCAGCGCGGCGAGCGGCTGGTTCAGCTCGTGCGTGATGCCCGCCGCCATCTGGCCGAGCGCGGCGAGCTTGCTCGCCTGGATCAACTCGTCCTGGGTCGCGCGCAGTTCCGCCTCGGCGCGCGTGCGCTCCGCCACCTCGCGCTGCAGGCGCTCGTTGGCCTGCGAGAGATCGGCGGTGCGCTCGGCCACACGCTCATTGAGCATCGCGTAGGCCTTTTGCAGCATCGCGCGGCTGCGCATCACTTCCCTCACGCGGGCGCGCCGCATGCGCCAGTAGAAGCCGAACAGGCACAGCGAAACGTAGCCGAAGCCCGTCATGATGGTCGCGTTGCGCGAGGCGTCGAGCACGGGGTCGATCGACGACATGGTGACGAGATGCCAGTCGGGCTCGCCGAGCGAGCGGCGCGTTTCCAGGTAGCGCGGCGCGCGGATGCCCGCGCCCATGCGCACGATGTCGGCGCCGCCCTGCAACACGCGCTCGACGCTCGTCGGCAGCGGCGCGATCGGCTCGCTCGCGTACTGGCGTGTGGCGTCGATCGAGGCCACCACGGCCGGCGGCAGCGGGCGCACCGTGCGGTACTTCCACGCGGGCACCGAGGAGAGAAAGATCACGCCGTGATCGTCGGTGACAAGCAGCGGCTCCGAGGCGTCGGTGCCCGGAAACCATTCGAGATTGAGCTTCACCACGGCCACGCCGACGATCTTGCCGTCGCGCCGCACGGGCTGCGACACGTAGTAGCCGGGATCGTGCGAGATCGTGCCGATGCCGAAGAAGCGCCCCACGCCGCCGTTCATCGCGTCGATGAAATACGGCCGGAAGCGGTAATCCGCGCCCACGAAGCTATCGGGGTCGCGCCAGTTGCTGGCCGCGATGCTCACGCCGTCGGCGCGGATGATGTAGGTCGTCGTGGCGCGCGCGTGGCGGTTCACGTCTTCGAGATAGCGGTTCGCAGCGGCCACCCACTCGGGTCTCTGATCGACCAGCACGTCCTGCACGAGCGGATGCTCGCCGACGATATAGGGCAAAGAGTCGTAGCGTTCCAGCGTGCTCTTGAGAGAAGCCGCAGTGCGGTCGCCGCGCACGGCGGCGTTGCGGCGCAGCGCGTCGATGCCGGCCTGCCACGTGAGCGCCCACGTCAGCGCGCAGACCGCAACGAGGCCGGCTGCAAGCGCGAAGAGGATGATGAGGCGGCGCGTCACGTGAGCGGCTTCCAGACGGTCGAGGGGGATGAGGGAGATTGTGGCACACGGCCGCGCCGGGGCGTCCGGGTCGGACAGCGCGCGGCGGCTGCACTCAGGCAACGTGCCGCCTGGTCAGGCGAGAAAGGCAAAAACGGACGGCGCTCACGCAGGGGAAACGCTCGCGCCGCCCAGCGGCCATGGCCGCGCAACATCGAGGAACAAACATCGGCGGGCGGCGCGCCTCGCGGCTTGCGCGCCCGCCCAGCGCGGCTTACGCGCCTGCGCTTTCCTTCATTTCTTCGACCTCGCCGGAGAGCACGGCGCGCAGCTTGTTGCGGTCGAGCTCCTTCTCCCATGCCGAGACCACGACCGTCGCCACGCCGTTGCCGACGATGTTGGTCAGCGCGCGGCACTCGCTCATGAAGCGGTCGATGCCGAGGATCAGCACCATGCCCGAGAGCGGAATGGTGGGCACCACGGCGAGCGTGGCCGCCAGCGTGATGAAGCCCGCGCCGGTCACGCCGCTCGCGCCCTTCGAGGTGAGCATCGTCACCGCGAGCAGCGTGAGCTGCTGCGTCCACGTGAGGTCGGTGTTGGTCGCCTGGGCGATGAAAAGCACCGCCATCGTCATGTAGATGTTGGTGCCGTCGAGATTGAACGAGTAGCCGGTCGGCACGACGAGGCCCACGACCGAGCGCGAGCAGCCAAGGCGCTCGAGCTTCTGCATCAGTTGCGGCAGCGCCGATTCCGACGAGCTGGTGCCGAGCACGATCAGCAGCTCTTCCTTGATGTAGGAAACGAAGCGGATGATCGAGAAGCCCGTGAAGCGCGCGATCGCACCGAGCACGACGAGCACGAACACGATCGACGTGAGGTAGAACGTGCCGATGAGCTTGAGCATCGGGATCAGCGAGCCCACGCCGTACTTGCCGATGGTGAACGCCATCGCGCCGAACGCGCCGATCGGTGCGAGCTTCGTGACGATCTTCACGACGCCGAACAGCACGCCCGAGATGCTGTCGATGAACTCGGTCACCACGCGGCCGCGCTCGCCCAGTTGCGTGAGCACGGCGCCGAACAGCAGCGCGATCAGCAGGATCTGCAGGATCTCGCCCTGCGCGAACGCCGAAGTGATCGTGTCCGGAATGATGTGCATCAGGAAGTCGACGCTGCTCTGGCCATGCGCCTTTTCGGCGAAGCTGGCCACGGCCTTGGCGTCGAGCGAATGGACGTCGACGTTGAAGCCCGCGCCCGGCTTCAGCACGTGCGTGGCGATCAGGCCGAGCACGAGCGCGAAGGTCGAGACGATCTCGAAGTAGAGCAGCGCCTTGCCGCCCACGCGACCCACCTTCTTCATGTCCTCCATGCCGGCGATGCCGGTCACGACGGTACAGAAGATGATCGGCCCGATCACCATCTTGATGAGCTTGATGAAGGCGTCGCCGAACGGCTTCATGTCGATGCCGATCGCAGGCCAGTAATGGCCGAGGATCACGCCGATGACGATCGCCACGATCACCTGGAAATAGAGGACTTTGTGGAGAGGTTTCTTCACGGTGGTTCCTGCAAATGAGTTAAGCCAATGGCCGAACGAAGCGAGTTCGGGCCGCGACAGGTCGAAACTGGGGATCAGCGAAACCGGAGGATGGGATCGGACATCGGCTGTCTCCTTGATTCTTTTTTTGTCGCGGCCTGGGATGGCCGCGCGCTTCTATTTGCAAGGAGAATGCCAGCGAGCGCAGTCGCTCGCGCCATTGATTTATAAGGATTTTTATCCAGCGAACAAAAGCGCGAATCTGGTTTTCCAGAATCGCGCCCCATGATCGTTCGGATTTCCAGAAAGACGGGGGCCGCCTTAGCCGCGTCCCTTCCACGGCACGAGGCGCCGTTCGAGCGCACGCATGCCCAGATCGAAGCCCCACGCAATCAGCCCGATCAGGACGATGCCCATTACCACGACGTCGGTGCGCAGGAAGCTCGACGCGTTGAGCACCATCTGTCCCAGGCCCGCCGTGGCGGCGACCATCTCGGCGGCCACGAGCGTGGTCCAGCCAAAGCCGATGGCGATGCGCAGGCCCGTGAGGATTTCGGGCAGGGCGGCGGGCAGCACGACGAAGCGCACGATCTGCGCGAGGCTGCCGCCCAGCGACGCCGCCGCACGGATCTGCTCGAGGCTTGCGCTCTTCGCGCCGGCGCGCGCGGCCATCGCGATGGGCGCGAAGCAGGCGAGCCAGATCACGACGATCTTGGCCGTCTCGTCGATGCCGAACCAGATCACCACGAGCGGCAGATAGGCGAGCGGCGGCAACGGCCGGTAGAACTCGAGCGGCGGATCGAGCAGGCCGCGCGCGATGCGCGACACGCCCATCAGAATGCCGACGGGCACGGCCGTCACCACGGCCAGCAGGAACGCGCCGAACACGCGCAGCGCGCTCCAGAACAAATGCTCGGAGAGCGGCAGGCCGCCCTGGATGCGGCCGTGCAGCGCGTCGGTGAAGGCTTGCCAGACAGCATCGGGCGTCGGCAGGAAGAGCGGCGGCAGCCAGTGCAGATGCGTCGCGAGCCACCAGAGCAGCGCGAGCCCCGCCACCGAGGCCGCGCTCAGCGCAGCCGTGGGGCCTTCGCCGGGCATGCGCCAGACTTTGGAGCGCGCCGTTTGCGCTTCGCGCGCAGCGGATGCATTGACGCTGCGAGCCTTCAACGCGACTTCTCTCAACGATTCGTGCGGCACGCTCATACCGGCTCCTCGTGTACGTGTGCGTGTACGCCCGCGTCCGCATGCAGCAAATCCACCAGCCGCTCGCGCCACGCGATGAATTCCGGCGACGACTTCACGGCGCGCGCGTTACGCGTGGCGAGATACTGGCGCGCGAACGGCACCTCGTACTCGCGCTCGATGCGGCCCGGCCCCGGCGTCATGACGACGATGCGCGTCGCCAGAAAGAGCGCCTCCTCCACGCTGTGCGTGATGAAGAACACCGTCTTCTGCGTGCGCGCCCAGACGTCGAGCACGAGCGTCTGCACCTGCTCGCGCGTCATGGCGTCGAGGGCGCCCATCGGCTCGTCCATCAGCAGGATCTGCGGATCGCTCGCGAGCGCGCGCGCAATGCCCACGCGCTGCTGCATGCCGCCCGAGAGCGCATACACGCGTTCGCGCGCTTGGCGCTCCAGGCCCACGAGCGCGAGTTGCTCGCGCGCGATACGCTCGCGCTGCGCCTTCGGCACGCGCCGAAAGCGCAAGCCGAGCGCGACGTTATCCAGCACGTCGAGCCACGGCAGGAGCGCGTGCTTCTGGAACACCACGCCGCGCTCGGCGCCCGGCCCCTCCACGCGCGCGCCGTTCACGCACACCTCGCCAAGCGCTGGCTCGATGAAGCCCGCAATGCAGTTGAGCAACGTGGTCTTGCCACAGCCCGACGCGCCGAGCGCGACGACGAACTCGCCGCTCGCCACGTCGAGGTTCACGTTGGCGAGCGCGACGTTCGGCGCAGCGTCACGTCGCGCGCCTCCGTAGATGACGGCGAGATCGCGGATCGCGAGCGCGCTCATGCGTAGCTCCTGGCGTTCAATGCGCGGCGGCGCGCTGCACGTACTGCGGATCGACGCCTACCGAGTAGTCGGGCAGCACGTTCTGGATCGTCCCCTGCTCCTTGAGGAAGGTGGCCGTGGCGAGCAGCGACTGCGCCGCCCCCGACTGCGCGCCACCGCCCAGCCATGTCTTCGAGACCTGCTCGGCGGGCGTTGGGAACGCGTAAAGCGCGAGACTCGCGGGCACTTCGGCGGCATTCGCGCCCGACTCCTTCGCCACCGCCTGCACCTGCGGCGAAGCCGCGCTCCATGCCGTGCGATGCGCGCTGTAATCGGCGTCGGCGGCGGCCAGCACCTTCACGAACTTCGCGACGAAATCGCCGTTGTCTTTGGCGAACTTGCGGTCGACCACGAAGCCGTCGAAGGTCGCCTTGCCCGTGGCCTTCGCCACCTGGCCTGAAGTAATCAGCACCTTGCCGTTCTTCTTCACCTGCGCGAGCACGGGGTCCCAGATGTAGGTCGCGTCGATGTTGCCGCGCTGCCAGGCGGCCGCGACCTCGGGCGGACGCAGGTTGACGATCTTCACGTCGGCGGGATTCACGCCCGCGTTCTGCAGCGCGACGAGCGCGTGAAAGTGCGAGGTCGAGACATATGGCACGCCGATCGTCTTGCCCTTCAGACCCGCGATGCTCGTCACGCCCGAACCGTCGCGCGCGACGAGCGCTTCGGCGTCGTTGATGTTGTCGAGAATCCAGAACAGCGAGAGATCCACGCCCTGCGAGAGGCCCGCCGCGATCGGGCTCGCGTTTCGGCGTGCGCACGCGGCGCGCCGAACGCGCTGGCGAGGCAGGCGGCGGCGAATGCAACAACGGCGATGTGCGGGCGGCGTGCGAATGCAGGGATAGCGCGAGGGTTCATCGGGAGACTCCGGCGGAACGGCGTTCGAGTGAATGAAGGTTCCGACTATAGGGAGTCTGGCGGCGGGCGGTTCTAACTTATCCGCGTTAGCTAATGACGCTGCTGAAGCATTGCTTTTCGCGTTGAGGTGGATGGTGCTGGAATCGATGCGTGTGTCGCGCTGTTCGAGCGCGGCGCAAAGCAAAAAGCCCGCTTTTCAGCGGGCTTTTCGATTGCGTGCTTGCGAGAAGCGGGGAGTTGTTTAAACCACCCCTGCCCCATGCGCCTGCAGATCGGCGTGATAGCTCGAACGCACCATCGCGCCAACGGCCGCGTGCGTGAAGCCCATCTTGTACGCCTCTTCCTCGTACATCTTGAACGTGTCGGGATGCACGTACGAACGCACCGGCAGATGGTGCTCCGAGGGCTGCAGGTACTGGCCGATCGTCAGCATGTCGACGTCGTGCGCGCGCAAATCGCGCATCACCTGAAGAATTTCGTCTTCGGTTTCGCCGAGGCCCACCATCAGGCCCGACTTCGTCGCGACTTCGGGATGCAGTGCCTTGAAGTCCTTGAGCAGCTTGAGCGAGTGCGCGTAGTCCGAACCCGGGCGCGCTTCCTTGTAGAGGCGCGGCACCGTTTCGAGATTGTGGTTCATCACATCCGGCGGCGCGGCGTTGAGGATCTGCAGCGCGCGGTCGAGACGGCCGCGGAAGTCCGGCGTGAGAATCTCGATACGCGTTTCGGGCGACTGCTCGCGCACCTGGCGGATGCACTCCGTGAAGTGGCCGGCGCCGCCGTCGCGCAGGTCGTCGCGGTCCACGCTCGTGATCACGACGTACTTGAGCTTGAGCGCGCCGATGGTGCGCGCGAGGTTTGCCGGTTCATCCGGATCGAGCGGATCGGGGCGGCCGTGGCCGACGTCGCAGAACGGGCAGCGGCGCGTGCACTTGTCGCCCATGATCATGAACGTCGCGGTGCCTTTGCCGAAGCATTCGCCGATGTTCGGGCAGCTCGCTTCCTCGCAGACCGTGTGCAGGTTGTGCTCGCGCAGGATGTTCTTGATTTCGTAGAAGCGCGAGTTGCCCGTGGCCGCCTTCACGCGGATCCACTCGGGCTTCTTGAGCTTCTCGATGGGAATGACCTTGATCGGAATGCGCGAGGTCTTGGCCTGCGCCTTCTGTTTTGCGGTGGCGTCGTAGGGAACGGCGTCGGCGTTGGTGCCAGCGGGGTTCGCAGTGATGTCAGTCATGCTTTCGATCCAGTCAGGCCGCCGGTGCAACGCCAGCCTGCGGTTGCGGCGGTTGCCCGCCTGAGACGGCCGCTTCGGCCGGGTCCATCGCGGCCGCGTAAGCGGTCGCTTCCTTTTCAGCCGCCTCTGCGGCCGGGTTCATTCCGGCAGCTTCGGCTGAAGGGTCTGTGGCAGCCGCTTCGGCCGCCGCGAGAAGTGTTGCTGCGTGCGCCGCGAGATTCGCCTCGAGTCGCGCCGCCAGCGTGGCGGCGACGTCGCGCCAGCTCGCCTCGACACCCAGCGTGGCCATGTCGACGGTTTCGAGACCGGCGTATCCACACGGATTGATCGCGAGAAATGGGTTCAGATCCATTGACACGTTCAGGCTCACGCCGTGATAGCTGCAGCCGTTGCGGATCTTCAGCCCGAGGGCGGCGACTTTCGCGCCCGGGTGCGCGGCGCTTGCGCCGCTGGCGTCCTGCGGCACGTAAATGCCGGGCGCGCCGGCCTTTCGCTCGCCCGCGAGATTATACGCCGCCATTGTTTCGATCACGGCGTCCTCGATGAGCGTGACGAGCTCGCGCACCATCAGCTTCCTGCGCCGCAGGTCGAGCAGCAGGTAGGCCACCACCTGGCCCGGCCCGTGATACGTGATCTGCCCGCCGCGATCGATCTGTACGAGCGGGATGCCGCTGTTCGCTACGAGCAGGTGCTCGGGCTTGCCGGCCTGGCCGAGCGTGAAGACGGGCGGATGCTCGACGAGCCAGATTTCGTCGGGCGTCCTGGCGTCACGGGCGGCCGTGAACTCGCGCATGGCGTCGAAGCTCGTCTGATAAGCCTCGTTGCCGCGCCAGCGCACGACGATGGGCGAACTTGCCGTTTGGGACGCGGCCGCGGTTGTACCGGGGTCGGAAGGGATTGGCGAGGGTGAAACCGGGGTGGCGCACATGATTCCGGGAGTTTACCGAATTCGGGACGAGCGCGCCGGGCATGCTACGGATAACGGCGGCGGTGGGTTGTCTCCCATCGCCGCCGTCTTTCAATGACTGGCCGTCAGGTCAAACCGTGCGCCAGCCGTCGCCGATGTGAACGCCTGCGCGCTGTGCGGCGCGTGCGGCCAGGTCGACCACGCGCTCACTCAGGCGCGCCGGCGCCGCGAACCCCACCCACGCGGGGGCGCCGCCTTCCGCACCGATCCACAGGCGCTCGCCGCGCCGCAGCCGCAGCGTGTGGCCGGGCTCGAGCCAGTAGTCGGCGGTATCGTCGCTGCGCGTGACCCAGACGGTGCCGCACTTCACGGTCAGCCGCGTGCTGCGCGTGACGCGCACTGAGGCCGTTTGATCGGCCGCCACTTCAAACGTGATATCCGAAGAAATTTCTCTCATTTTCGACTCCGAATGACCTGCTTCGATAGCTACAATCGTAGACACCATAAGGGATCGAGCAAAACGATCAATTTTCACGGCTATGTGAGAAAAAATACGATATGGATCTGCGCCAGCTACCTGCGCTGAACGCGCTCAAGGCCTTCGAAGCCGCCGCCCGCCATGAAAGCTTCTCGCGCGCCGCCGACGAACTCTTCGTCACGCACGGCGCGGTGAGCCACCAGATCCGCGCGCTCGAAGCGGAGCTGGGCGTGGCGCTCTTCGCCCGCGACGGCAAACGCGTGCGCGTGACCGACACCGGCCGCCGCTACGCCGGCCAGGTGCGCGACGCGCTCAACCAGCTGGCGCACGCCACCCAGGAGATCCGCGCCGGCGACCGCGACCGGCGGCTCGTGGTTTCGATGCTGTCGTCGTTCGCGGCGCGCTGGGTCACGCCGCGCATCGGCCGCTTCATCGAGGCGCATCCGCAATGGGACGTCGAGCTGCAATCGACGAATTCGCTCACCGACTTCGCGCGCGACGATGTCGATGTCGCCATCCGCTTCGGCTACGGGCACTATCCGGGGCTGCACGCCGAACTGCTGCTCGACGAGATCTTCTTTCCCGCCTGCTCGCCCGATTTCAACGGCGGCAAGCTGCCCACCGACCCGCGCGAACTCGCGAAGCTGCCGCTCCTGCGCTCGGACGACGAACTCTGGCGGCCGTGGTTCGACGCCGCGGGCCTCCAGGACCTGCACGAACCGAAGCGCGGCGTGCTCTATCAGGACTCCTCGAACCTGCTGCAGGCTGCCATGGACGGCCAGGGCATCGCGCTCGTGCGCCGCTCGCTCGCCACGCACGAGATCACGCTCGGGCGTCTCGTGCGCCTCTTCAAGGACATCGACGGCCCCAGCCCGTGGCGCTACTACTTCATCTGCCCGCCGCAACGCATGCAGACCGCGCGCGTCCAGGCGTTCCGCGACTGGGTGTTCGACGAGGTCGCGCGCTTTCGGCGGCTCTACGAGGACGCCTGCGAAGCCGGTCCGCTGATGACGGCCGCCGCGGCGGCGCAACGCGCGCGCGTGGGCGACGCGCCTTGACGACCCGCCAGGCACCCGATGCAAAAAGGGCCGCACGTTGCGGCCCTTTTCGTTCGAACGCCTTCTGCTCGCTTACAGCACGATCTTTACCATCGGATGCCCGGTGAGGGCTCGATAGATGTCGTCGAGATGCGCCTGGCTCGTGGCGCGCACCGTCACAGTGAGGCCCGTGTAGTTGCCACCGCTCGAAGGACGCGTCTCGATGGTCGTGGCGTCGAAGCCGCCGTCGAATTCGCGCAGCACCGTCACGATGGTGTCCTGGAATTCCGGATGCGTCTTGCCCATCACCTTGATGGGGAAGTCGCAGGGGAATTCGATCAGCGATTCTTTCGCTGCGGGGTTGTTTGCCAGTTGTGTCACGTTCATTTCTCCACTTCCTGTAGCTCGGTGGCCGATGCGCGCAAAGCCTGCGCCTCGCGTTGCTTCGCGCGCTGGTACGCCGCATAGAGCGCGGCATAGACCGGGCCCGGCTTGCCGCCGCCTACCGGCTTGCCGTCGAGCGCGACGACCGCCAGCACTTCCTTCGTTGCCGAGGTCACGAGAATCTCGTCCGCCTCGCGCAGTTCGGCTTCGGCGATTTCGCGCGCTTCGAAGCGCACGCTGCATGCCTCGGCCAGCTCCTCGATCAGGCCATAACGAATGCCTTCGAGAATGCGGTTGCTGCGCGGCGGCGCAAAGAGCGCGCCGCCCTTCACGACCCACACGTTCGACGAAGACGCTTCGGTGAGCCAGCCGTCGCGCAGCTGGATCGTTTCGAACGCGTCGTTTTCCGCCGCGTGCTGCGCCATCAGCACGTTGCCGAGCAGCGAGGTCGATTTGATGTCGCAATTCAGCCAGCGCTTGTCTTCAGCCGTCACACAGCGCACGCCGTGCTCGCGCTGCGCAACACCTGGCAGCTTGAGCGGATTGACCATCGCGAACACGGTCGGCGTGGCCGCCGCCGGAAATGCGTGGCCGCGCGGCGCCACGCCGCGCGTCACCTGCACGTATAAGTTGGCGTGCGCATCGCGTGCGAGCGTGCCCGCGGCTTCGTTCGCCGCGATCAGACGCGCGAGGAGCGCGCGCCAGCCCGCTTCGTCGAACGGATTCGCAATGGCGACTTTCTCGAGCGAGCGCCTCAGACGCGCGAGATGCTGCGCGATGCGAAACGGCACGCGCACCGTGCCTTCACCATCAGCGAGCGCATAGACGGGCACGACTTCGTAGATGCCATCGCCGAAGATGAAGCCGCGGTCGAGCACGGGAATGCGCGCCTCGGAAAGCGGCGTCATTTCACCGTTGAGCCAGACGAGCGGCTCGCCCGCCTGCGTCGCTGAAGCGGGCGTCATGACTTCTTCTTGTTGACCATGAGCATGAGCGAATCCCACACGCGGCCGACGACACCGGCCTGCGGCACGGCTTCGAGCGCGACGAGCGGAACCTGCGCGAGCACCTTGCCGTCCGCGCCCACGAACTTCGCCGAGCCGACCTGCTGGCCAACCGCGAGCGGCGCGATCAGCGGGCTGTTGAGTTCGACCTGCGGCTTGGCCTTGTCGGCGGCGCCCTTGGGCAGCGTGACGAACTGATCCTTCTGCACGCCGACCTTCACGGCGTCGAGCGTGCCCTTGTAGATGCGCGGCGTCGCCACGGCCTGGTTCGCCTGATAGATGCGCGTGGTGTCGTACGCGCTATAGCCGTAGTTCAGCATCTTCAGGCTGTCCTGCACGCGATCGTGTTCCTTCTGCTCGCCCATCATCACCGAGACGAGACGGCGGTTGCCGCCGCCCGCGAGCGGACGCTTGGCCGACGCGATCAGGCAGTAGCCCGCGGCTTGCGTGTGGCCGGTCTTCAGGCCGTCGACCGTCGGGTCGATCCACAGCAGGCGGTTGCGGTTCGGCTGCTTGATGTTGTTGTACTTGAATTCCTTGACCGAGAAGATTTCGTAGTACTCGGGATAGTCGCGAATCAGGCGCGCGGAGAGCGTGGCGAGGTCGCCGGCCGTCGTGTAGTGATTCGGGTCGGGCATGCCGTTCACATCGGCGAAGTGCGTGTGCGTCATGCCGAGCTTCTGCGCTTCGGCGTTCATCATGTTGACGAAGTTCGCCTCGCTGCCGCCCACGAGTTCGGCCAGCGCGATGGCCGCGTCGTTACCCGACTGCACGATCATGCCGTAGACGAGATCGTGCACCGAGACCGGCTTGTTCGCTTCGATGAACATGCGCGACTCGTCGTTCCTCACGCGGCGCACGGCTTCGCTTGGCTCGATGACCTGATCCATCGAGATCTTCTTGCTCTGCAGCGCCTCGAACACGAGGTACGCGGTCATGAGCTTCGTGAGCGATGCGGGCTCGACGCGCTCATCGGCGTTGCCGGAGGCGAGCACCTGGTTCGCGGTGGCATCGACGAGCACCCACGAGCGCGCATTCACGCCAGGAGGCGGCACCTGCGCAAACGCGCTCGCGCTCGCCAGAAACGAGGCGGGCAACAGCGCTGCGAGCGTGACATTGCGAACGATGGAGGAAGGAACGAAAGAAGACGGTTGGCCAGAGGAGAGAAAACGCATAGGTTCAGGTCGGGCGGAATTGGGACGGGATGAACGTAGCGCGCCATGCGGCGCACGGTCGGGGAAAGCCGGAATGCGGGTGCCGTGCATGCGCCGGTCGCGGCGCAGCAAGCACAAAATTGGCGAACATTATACGCGTCACGTCGTGGCGAATTTTCGCGATGTCACACGTTTGCGCATACCTGTCGTGCATTTTTCACGCATTTCGCCCGGCATACGCGAGGTGACGAACGGCTTGCATCGGGCCCCGAAACAGCAGGCCCGACACATCAGCGCCACGCTTCGACGATGACGCGCTTCAGGATATGCAGCTTGCGGTGCAGGAAATGTTCTGCCCCCGGAATCACGACGATGGGCAATTCCTGCGGACGCGCCCATTCGTACACCGAGAGAATGGGCACGGTGTCGTCGAGTTCGCCGTGGATCACGAGCGTGTCGTCGCGCACGGGCGCGACTTCCCACCGGCTCGCGGCAGTCCCGACGAACACCATGCGCTCGATCGCGCCGCCCGCTTCGAGATAGCGCTTCGCGACGTGCGAGAGCACGAAGGTGCCGAACGAAAAGCCCGCGAGCACGAGCGGCACCTCGGCCTGGCCCGGTTGCGCGCGCATGTAAGCGATGAGTTCGAGCAGGTCGTCCTGTTCGCCGATGCCGTTGTCGTGCGTGCCCGCCGTTTCGCCCACGCCGCGAAAGTTCGAGCGATAGGTCGTGTAGCCGAGCTGCACGAGGGTGCGCGCGAGCGTTTGCGCGACCTTGTTGTCCATCGTGCCGCCAAAGAGCGGATGCGGATGCGCGACGAGCGCAATGCCGCGCGGCGTCGTGCCGGCGTCGGGCACGTCGAGCGCGCATTCGATCTTGCCGACGGGACCGTCGATCTGGAATTTTTGTGTCTGGGCGTTCATCGTGCGGCAGTCCTTACGGGTACTTTTGGGCCGAGCATCGGGGTCGATCAGCGATCGATCTTCAGGCGCTCGACCACCTGGCCGTTCTGCAGATGCGAGACGACGATTTCGTCGATGTCGCTCTCGTCGATGTACGTGTACCACGTGCCTTCCGGGTACACGACGACGGCCGGGCCCTCCTCGCAGCGGTCGAGACAGCCCGCCTTGTTGATGCGCACCTGGCCCGGGCCTGCGAGACCCAGCTGCTTCACGCGCTTCTTCGCGTACTCCTGCATGGCCTGTGCGTTGCAATTCGCGCAGCTCGGGCGGTCCGCGCCGGGGTCGCGCTGGTTCAGGCAGAAAAAGACGTGGTACTTGTAGAACGAATCGGTCATGGCGTGGGGCACCGGTGAGTGTCGTGCAGTGAGCGCAGGCTTGCTGAAAGCGTGTGGCCCGCCTTGGCGGCAATAGAATGCGTGGCGCGCGAGCGTGGCTGCGCGGCGATCCGGTCGATTATAACGAGCGCGGCGTGAACGCTCAGGCGAGCGCCGCGCGCCCTCACCGGTCGTGGCGAGCGCGCTTCGCGGCGCGGCGCGCGCGCCGCACGAGCCACGCGCGTTCGAGCGAGAACGCCGTCCACGCGAGCGCAGCCCAGGGCCACGTCCATGCGAGCCAGCGTGCGAGGCCGTTGAAGTGCAGGTAGCGGCCCTGCCGCCAGTCCGCGAGCACGACGTCGAAGTACGGGTTCACGGGCAACACGTTCACGAACACGAGTGCCACCGCGAGCGCGAGCGTCGCCGCCGCTGCGCGCACGGCGCGCGGCAGGCGCAAGGCGAGAAACGCGAGCAGCGTGCCCCACACGAGGCCCGCGAGCGCCCCCGGCGTTGCCCAGTCGAAGATGAGGCCGCTTTGCGACTGCAGAAAGGTCGCACCTACCTTGACGACGAGCGTCACCACGATCAGCGCGATGACGAGCCGCGCGCGCGGCGCCCGCGAGCGCATGGGGAGCGTCGCGAACGCCGCCGCGCCGAACAGGTTCAGCGTCGTGACGATCGCTTCCCAGCCGCTATCGGGCAGGCGCGCGGCGAGCATGTCGGGCAGCGAGCGCAGATGCCAGGCGGCGGGCGTCCAGGCGAGCACGGCGTCCTGCATCGAGCCGTCGAGGCGCTGCCAGAGCGCGCGCGCCCACTCGCCGAGGCCAAAGAGGCGCGGCGTGGGGTACATCGTCGCGAACGGCCAGAGCGCCGCGAGCACCATCAGCACGGCCGCGTCGCGCTCGAACCAGCGAAAGCGCAGGCGGCGCAGGAAGCCGCGCTCGAGCAGCGCGCCGGTGGCGGGCGCCGCCACGAGCGCGCCAAGCAACGCGCCGAGCGCATTCGAGGCGAGATCGAGATTGGACGCCACGCGCGTGGGCAGCCAGGTCTGCACGGCCTCCATGACGCCCGAGAGCAGCGTGCCCGCAATGGCGGCGAGCAGCACCGCGAGAAAACCACGCCAGCGCGGCCACGCGGCGAGCACGACGAGCGCGCCGAACGGCATATAGCCGAGCACGTTGGTGACGATGTCGAAAACCGTCCAGTAGCGCGGCCACGGATCGCCGAGATAGGCGAAGGGACTGAGGCCGAGCGAGCGCCAGCCGGTGAACGGATACCACGAGCCGTAGACGATCAGTGCGGTGTAAAGCGCGAGCGCCTGACGCGAGAGCGTCGAGGCCTGGCGCGGCAGCGGCTCGCGTGCGGCGGCTGGCGATGCCGATGATGCCGCGGGCGCGGGCGTGTCGCCGCCGGCGATCGCACCGCGTTCGTCGCCAGCGCCCTGGCCGCTGTTTTGACCACCGCTTTGGCCACCACTTTGGCCACCCTCGTCGCCGTCCATCCCGCGCCGCCCGCCTTGCGGGGCGCGCAGCCGGAGCCGTCCCGCTTCGATCATCCGCTATCCCGCCCTTGCCCCCAATGCCGCTCCGCGCACTGTTATCGCGCGACGCCTGTCCACGTCCCTCAAGGCGTGCCCGCGAACGACTGCGTGCTCAGCCACGCGCCCAGCTGATTGGCGAAATCGTCGCTGGCCGCCTGCAGCGCTCGCACACCGCCCGCGGCATCCGGCGTGGGCGCCGGTGCGCGCGTGGCGAACGAGCGCTGCGCCAGCACCTTGCCGCCCTGCATGAGCGTTGCGCGCGCAGCCAGCACACCCGCGCTTTGCGTCGGGCTCTCGAACACCTGCTCGAACTCATACAGTTCGACCTTGAGCATCGGCGCCTGCACGGCGTCGCCGCCCGCGAGCACCGTCGCGTGCGCGCCGAGCGACGTGCGCAGGTGTTCCGTGAGCAGCCGCGCGGGCGACATCGTCCAGCGGCTGTTCGCGTAGCGCGCCGTGCGCTGCGAGTCGAAATTCATCCGGTAGAGGATGCCGTCGTTATCGAGCGGCGGCGGCGCGCTCACCGCCAGCACCTTCAGCAGCGGCCTGGCACCCGGCACGCCAGGCACTGCCGGGCCGGCCTGCGCGCCCTGCGCTTCCTGCGACGACTGCAGCCCGAGGTCGTAGCGAGCCTCGTTGATCGAAGACGGACTGCCCGCGCAGGCGGCGAGGAGCGCACCGAGCGCGAGCGCCGCCAGCCAGGCCGAGCCGGCGGTTGCGGGGCATTGCATCGATCGTGGCAGGCGTGATGTGCGTGACATTGCGTTTCCTTCTCTGGCGCGCGGCGCATGCGCCGCGCGAAAGTACATCGAATAGTGTCGCTAAGGCGGTGGCGCGGCCTACTTCGTCCCTGCAGCCGACGGCCACGCAAAGCCCGGCTCGCCGGGCCCGGGCGCCGGCTGCGGCGCGCCGCCGAACAGCACGCTGCGCGGGCTCGTGCTGAAAGTGCCCGCCGCACGGTCCACGGAGCGCATGGCCGAGCGCACGTCGTCGGTGAGCGAGTCGACGCGTGGCAGCGTGTCGTAGCCCACGCGCGCCGACAGGTCCTGGATCGAGACGTCGATCGAGGTGAGCGCCGCGCCCGCCTGGGCCGCCGCCGTGCCGGCCTTGTTGAGGTTGGTCTGGAACGGGCCGTCCGGGCGGTTCATGCTCGTGATGAGCGTGTTGGTCGACTGCAGCGTGTGCTGCAGCTCCGTCACCGCGCCCGGCAGCTGCTTCGTCGCGGGCTGGAGCTGCTCAGCGAGCACGTTCACGCTGCTCGCGGCCTGCTGCAGGCTGTTCACGGCCTGCATCACCTGCTTGCGATTGTCTTCGGAGAGCATCTCGTCGATATCGCCGGCAATGTTGTCGAGTTTGCGC
This sequence comes from Paraburkholderia sp. CNPSo 3076, assembly GCF_026343935.1. Taxonomy (NCBI): domain Bacteria; kingdom Pseudomonadati; phylum Pseudomonadota; class Betaproteobacteria; order Burkholderiales; family Burkholderiaceae; genus Paraburkholderia; species Paraburkholderia sp. CNPSo 3076. The sequence goes on from NZ_JAPMAL010000016.1 coordinate 203,556, forward strand.
AGGAGCGCGTCGCCGCGGCGCTGGAGCTGGTCGAGCAAGCCCGGGCGCAGCGGCAGCTCGGCCACGTGCGCCGGGGAAGAATGCAGCGGCGAGAGGTCGATGCCGTTGTCGTCGAGCTGCACGAACGCGATGCCCGTCACGCCCTGCAGCGCGAGCGAGCCGAAGGTGGAGCGCGTCATCGGCGCCTTCTGGTCGACGAGAATGCGAATGCGGATCTGGCCCGGATGCTGGGTATCGAACTTGATCGACTGCACCTTGCCCACGTCGATACCGCGAAAACGCACCGCCGCGTCCGGATAGAGGCCCGTCACGCTCGAGCGCGAAATGAGGTCGTACGGCACGCGTACGGAGCGGTCGGCGCTGAAGAAGATGACGACAAGCGCGATCACGATGAGCAGGCCTATCGTGAACATGCCCGCCCAGAACGCATGCGGTTTGTTTTCCATCGTCAGATTCCTTCTTTGGCGGCCGCGGCGCGCCGGTTGAGCCGGTCAGGCCGGATAGAGGCGTGCACAGGCCCTACCACGGCTTGTACCCCACGGCTGCGGGAGCGAGCGCCGCCGGCGGCAGCTTCGCGCGCCGTTCGGGCGGCAGCGCCTGGAGCGCGCGGCGACCGCGCATGCCCAGAAAGTACTCGCGGATGAAGGGATGATCGACGCTCGCGGCCTCCTCCACGGGCGCCGCCACGAGCACCCGGCGCTCGGCCAGCACGGCCACGCGCGTGGAGAGCGCGACCATGGCGTCGAGGTCGTGCGTGACGAGCACCACGGTGAGCCCCAACGCCCGGTGCAGCGTGCTGATGAGGTCCACCACTTCGTCGGACGAGCGCGGGTCGAGCCCGGCCGTGGGCTCGTCGAGAAAGAGCAGCTCCGGCTCCAGCACGATCGCGCGCGCGAGGCCCACGCGCTTGATCATGCCGCCCGACAGCGCGGCCGGCATTTTCGAGGCGTGCTTGCAGGGCAGCCCGACCATTTCGAGCTTGAGCATCACGATGTCGCGCAGCAGGGCGGCCGGCACCTTGCCGAGCTCGCGCACGGGCTGGGCGATGTTGTCGAACACCGTGAGCGACGAGAACAGCGCGCCTTGCTGGAACAGCATGCCGGTGCGCGTGCGCATGAGGCGGGCGTGCTCGGGGTCGATGGTCGAAATGTTCTCGCCGAACATCTTGATGGAGCCCGAGGTCGGCTTCTCGAGCCCGAGGATCTGGCGCACGAGCGTGGTCTTGCCCGAGCCCGAGCCGCCCACCAGCGTGACGATCTCGCCGCGGCGAATTTCCAGGTTCAGATGCTGATGGACGACGTTGCGCCCGTAGCGCTTCGAGAGATTGTGGACCTCGATCACCGGCTCGCCGATGGTCGGCAGCGGCAGATCCTGCGCGACCTCCTTGAGCGGCGTGGTGATCGTGCCGGTCGTTTTCGTCTCGATCGTCGTAACCGTCGTGCCAGTCGTGCTCATGAAAGCCCCACGTTCTGGAACAGGATCGCGAATACGGCGTCGGCAAGGATCACGATCGTGATCGACGTGACGACCGACGTGGTCGTGCCCTCGCCCAGGCTCTGCGAATTCGCCTTGATGCGAAAGCCGAAGTGACAGCCCACGATCGCCACCAGCATGCCGAACGCCACTCCTTTGCCGAGGCCGATCCACACGTTGGCGATCGGCACGACGCTGGGCATCGAGCGCATGAACCACGAAATGTCGATGCCCAACACGATCTTCGCCGCGATCGCGCCGCCTAGCAACGCAATGATGTCGGTCCAGATCACGAGCAGCGGCATCGCGACGCCCAGCGCGATCACGCGCGGCAGGATGAGGCGCAGGCCGTGCGAGATGCCCATCACGCGCATGGCGTCGAGCTCTTCGGTCACGCGCATCACGCCGATCTGCGCCGTGATGGCCGAGCCCGAGCGCCCCGCCACGAGAATCGCCGAGAGCACGGGCCCGAGTTCGCGGATCACCGCGAGGCCAAGGATGTTGACGATGAACTGGTTCGCGCCGAAGAGGCGCAATTGCTGCGCCGAAAGGTATGACAGCACGATGCCGATCAGAAACGCCACGAGCGCCGTGATGGGCAGTGCGCGCGCGCCGGCGTTGTAGACGTTCGCCGAAATCTCGATCCAGGGCGTGACCTTGGGCTTGCGCAGGACGAGCAGCAGATCGAGGATCACGCGCCCGAACATGGCGATGCCACCGTACAGGTGGTCGAAGAACGAGAAGATCGCGAGGCCGAGCTGCGTGACCGGATCGACGCGCACGATGCGCTCCGCCGGCTCGCGCACGGAGTCGAGCAGCGCGATGCGCTCGAAGATGTCGCGCTGCGTTTGCGTGAGGTCGACGAGATCGGCCGGCAGCTTGTGGCCCCAGACGCGCCAGAGCGCCTGGCCGCCCACGTGGTCCATGCGCTCCACGCCCGAGAGGTCCCAAACGCCTACGCGCTCTTCGGCGATCTCGCGCAGACGGCGCGCGGCACCGCCCTGGTCGCGGTCGCGCGCGAGCGCGAGCGCTGTCCACTGGCCAGACAGGCGCACGGTCTTTCCGTGGGTGCCGGCCGAGACTTCAAGGCCGGGCGGCGTGTCTTGATTCAAGGGTAAGCACTCGACGGACGGGGTGAGCAAACATTGTAGCGAACGCGCCCCGTTTCGTCGGTCCGAAAGCGCACGGCCGGCGCTCAGACCCGAGGCGAACTGTGGGCAACTCTCTGGATAACTTGTGGACTGCCTGTGGGTGACCTGTGAATTGCCTAAAGAGTAAGCAAATTGCGCGGCAATCGGCGGTGCGATTGTCACCTTCGGGCACCCTCGACCCTGTGGACGATTCCGTGGATAACCTGTGGGCCGCCTGTGGGTGGCATGTGGATTGCCCACATTTCGGGTCGAAACCAGCGTTGCGGACTGCTGCCCGCGCCCCAGCCACTACAATATGAGACATGAATGCGACGCCCCCCACCCCCGAGATTCCGAGCGTCGGCGACTGGCGCATCGACCGCAACCGCGCGATCACGCTGTTCGGCCCGGCCGCGCACGACTGGCCCATCGAGATCGTCGAGGAAACCGGCTCGACCAACGCCGACCTCATGGCGCGCCTCAAGGCGCTGCCGCAAAAGCACGACGCGCTCGCGCGCCCGATCGTGCGCGTGGCCTATCTGCAGACGGCCGGCCGGGGCCGGCGCGGCCGCACCTGGGTCGCGCAGCCCGGCGATGCGCTGCTGTTCTCGATCGGCTGCGTGCTGCCGCGCCCGATCGAAGGGCTTGCGGGCTTGAGCCTCGCCATCGGCTCGGCATTGGTGGACGGCCTGCGCACGCTGCCCGTGACCGCGCCCGGACAGATTGCGCTCAAGTGGCCCAATGACGTGCTGCTCGAAGGCGACAAGCTGGTGGGCATCCTCGTCGAGACAGCCTGGGCCACCGCCGACGCCACGGCGGTCGTGATCGGCATCGGCACGAACGTGCGCGGCGAAGATGCGCTCGCCGCCAAAGTCGAGGCGCTCAACGCCGCCGGCGGCAGCGCGGCGATCGTGCCCGGCACGACGCCCACGGCGCTTTCGCGCGCGTGGCCGAACGCCAACCTCACCGACACGCTCGCCGCCGAGTTGAACGCACTCGAAGCGGCACTGCAACGCTTCGGCACGGCGGGCTTCGCGCCCTTCCAGGCGCGCTGGAACGCGTGCCACGCGTACGCGGGCCGTGAGGTCGCGATCTACGAGCAAGGCAAGGAGTTGCTGCGCGGCACGGCGGCAGGCGTGGACGAGCGCGGCCAGTTACTCGTCGATACGCCGAACGGGCGCGAGACCGTCACGGCCGGCGACGTGTCGCTGCGGCTCGCGGACAGCGGCGCATGAGCCGCGGCCCTTTCCTCCTGATCGACGCAGGCAACAGCCGGATCAAATGGGCGCTCGTCGCGCCCGACGGGTCGCGCCTGCATGCGGGAACGATGGATCATGTGCGCGACGGCGGTGCGCAATCCACGCCCGCCGCCGGTGAAGCCGGAAGCGAACAATGGGCTACCCTGCCGCGGCCCGCCGGCGCGTGGATCTCGAACGTCGCGGGCGCAGGAGTCGGCGAACGCCTCGACGCGCTGGTGGAGGCGCACTGGCCCGGTCTGTCGAGCACCGTGGTGCGGGCCTGCGCGCAACAGTGCGGCGTGACGAACAGCTATGCCACGCCCGATGCGCTCGGCAGCGACCGCTGGGCCGGCATGATCGGCGCGCACGCCGCGTATCCGGACGAGCCGCTCCTGATCGCGACCTTTGGCACCGCCACCACGCTCGAAGCACTGCGCGCCGACGGCACGTTCGTTGGCGGCATGATCGCGCCGGGCTTCACGCTCATGATGCGCTCGCTCGGCGAGCACACCGCGCAACTGCCCGTGGTCGCCGGCGGCATGGCGAATGCTGCCCACCCGGGCATTGCCTTCGCCACCGACACGCGAAGCTCGATCTCGGCGGGCTGTGCGCTCGCGCAGGCCGCGCTCATCGAGCGCGCCTGGGCCGATCTGCAGGATGCGTGGAGAATGCCGGTGCGTCTCGTGGTGAGCGGCGGCGCGGCGGCCGAAGTGACAGCGGCGCTCAAGGTGCCGCATACTCGCCACGATGCACTGGTGCTGTCGGGCCTGGCGCTCATCGCGGCACAGTCCTGAGGCGCGGGCGACCCACGCACTGCCAACATCTGGCCCTGAAACTGAACGAACGATTTCGAAGGAGCTTCACACGATGCTGCGCTGGCTGATCGCCATTCTGATTCTCGCCAACGGGCTGGCCTTTGCGGCCATTGGCGGCGTGTTTGGCCCGACACCCTCGTCGGGTACGCGCGAAACCCAGCACCTGAACCGGCAGATCCACCCCGAGCGGCTCGTGGTGAAGGCGATCCGGCCCTCCGAATCGGCAGACGTGCCGACCGTCGGCGGCCCCGTAGCGGACCCGGCGGTACGGGCGTCGACCCTCACGCAGTAATCGGCGCTTCAAACGCAACCGGCCGGAGATCGGGCGCGCCCAAGCGTTGGGCGGCCCGGCCTCCGGCCGGTTCTGCATCGTCCGCCACACGGGGCGGACGTAGGTCGAAACTTACTTCGATCCTTCCTGCGCGCGCACTTTCTGCAGCAGCTTTGTCGTGGAGCGGTCGTGCTCGAAGGCGATCGCGAGCGCGCGCCCGCCCCAGCCGCGCACCAGCGCCGACTCGGGCAGCGCGTCCATGTCGTAGTCGCCGCCCTTCACGAGAATGTCCGGACGCACGGCCCCGATCAGTTCGACGGGCGTTTGCTCGCCGAACTGAACGACCCAGTCCACGCTCTCCAGCGCCGCCAGCAGCGCCATGCGGTCGTTCTCGTTGTTGATGGGGCGGTCGTCGCCCTTGCCGAGCCTCTTCACCGAAGCGTCGCTATTCACGCCGACGATCAGCGTGGCGCCCAGCGCCTTCGCATCGGCGAGATAGGTGACGTGTCCGCGGTGCAGGATGTCGAAGACGCCATTGGTGAACACCACAGGGCCGGGCAGCGAGGCGCGCAGTTGCGCGAGCGCCTCGCGGGTCGTGATCTTGCGTTCGAAGGAAGCGGGCATGGAATGAGGCTCGGATAAAAAATGGGCGCGGATCGAATCGAGCAAGTCATCGACAAACGCGCCAATGAAAACGGCCCGTCACGCGAGGAGCGCTTCGGGCCGTCCCGGTCGCGGCGCGCCACGAAGACGCGCACGCGAGATGTCCCGGCGCGTCAGGCCGGCTGTTGCGTGCCTTGCTCGGCCTGCAGGCGCTGCACCACTTCCTTGCGATAGCGGTTCAGTTCCTGTGCCGTGGTGAACGTGCGCTCGAACAGGATCGAGAGGTTGTGCAGAATGCGCTCGATCACCTTCTTTTCCCAGCCGTCGTCGAAGCGGATCTGCTCGTCGAGCCAGCGCTCGAGCCACTCCGGGTCGGGCAGGCGCGACTGCACGGTGTCGCGCGGGAACAGCGCCTGGTTCACGTGCAGGTTCGTTGGGTGCAGCGGCTTTTCGGTGCGGCGCGCCGAAGCCATCAGCACGCCGATCTTCGCAAACGCCGCGCGCGCGACGTCGCCGAAATTGTTGAGCGCCTTCTTCATGTAACGCAGATAAGCGCCGCCGTGGCGCGCTTCGTCGCGCGAAATCGTTTCGTAGATGGCCTTGATGACCGGCTCCGTGTGCCATTCGGCGGCACGGCGATACCAGTGGTTCAGGCGGATTTCGCCGCAGAAGTGCAGCATGAGCGTTTCGAGCGGCGGCGCCGGATCGAACTCGAAGCGCACGGCGTGCAGCTCTTCTTCGGTCGGCACCATTTCCGGCTTGAAGCGGCGCAGGTATTCCATGAGCACGAGCGAATGCTTTTGCTCCTCGAAGAACCACACGCTCATGAACGCCGAAAAGTCGCTGTCGTGGTGGTTGTCGCGCAGGAACATTTCCGTGGCCGGCAGCGCCGACCATTCGGTGATCGCGTTCATCTTGATGGTCGCGGCCTGCTCATCGGTAAGGAGCGACGCATCGAACTTGTCCCAGGGAATGTCCTTTTCCATGTCCCATCGGACCGATTCGAGCGATTTGTAAAGTTCCGGATAAAGCATCGTGTTCATAGTCCCGCCCCTGATCTGCGCAAAACGCGCGCATGACGAATTCGTAGCGTGCCGCGTGCCGCATACAACGCGGCCGCGCAGGCAAAAAGCATTTAATTTTACGCGGTATCCGGCCCTCTGGACGCAATCGCAGACCGGCGAACGCAACACGCGTTGCCCCACGACAATCCAGCTAACCGGAATGAAGGCGCCGTCGTGGATTCTGGGTAGCTGCTCCGTTCCTTGAACCCGGCCGCCTGATACCGCTGATCACCACCGATACCCGCGAGGCGTGCGAGCCATCGCCGCGGGCCTATGCGACACAATGTCGCACTCTAGCGCCCTACGTTCGACGTCCTTTGGACACACCTTGCTGGCTGATTTTCCAATGGGCAAACATCCCGCCCGTCAAGGCCGTGGAACCCGCGCGGCGAAGCGCCGCAACGCCGCCCGCAACTCCCACAAATAACCAGAAAAACCTTACACAATAATAGCATGCCGGTGTTTCAGTTCCGCCACGCCCCAAAATCGTTGATCGCGCCGTCTGTCGGAGCTTTGAGCCAACTCAAAAGAACATCACTTTGCGCGAGCGTGTCGCGGTAACCCAGCTCGATCAATTCACGCGTGAATTCACGCTCGAAAAGCAAATAGCTCGCAAACGCCGCACCCGAAGCGCGGTTGCCGCCCATCGCACCCAGCAGCATGCGCACGGAGCGCGGCAACTGCTGCAAATGGCGCGCGGCGATCAGCTCGATCCGCTCGCTCGGCGCGATCGCGAGCACCTCGACTTGCCGCCAGCCGCTTTCCGGCTCCACCGTATGCGGCAGTTGCAGCACCATGCGGTTCACGTGCTCGATGCGCTCGATATCGGCGCCGAGGGAGTCGAGGAACACGCTCGCGAGCACCTGCTGGCCGATCTGCGCGAGCGTCGGATAGCGGTCGATGTCGGGGCGCGCCGCCGGCACTTCCGGCGTGGGCGTGGGCGCAGCCGCGCCCAACACGACGATGCGCTGCGCGCCGAAGTGGATGGCCGGCGAGAGCGGCGCGATCTGTCGGACCGAGCCGTCGCCGAAGTATTCGTGACGGCCGTCGAGTTCGAGACGCACGGCCGGGAACACAAATGGAATCGCCGCCGAGGCGAGCAGATGCGCGGGTGTGAGCGCGACCATGCGCGCGGTGCGTTGCGCGCGCCGCCACGCGGTAATCGGCTCGCACGCCTGATAGAACGTGACGTGCCGCCCCGACGAATAGCTGAGCGCCGTGACGGCGAGCGCGTAGAGCAGCCGTTCGTCGAGCATCTGCTCGATGCGATGGAAATTGAGCGCGTGCGGGAGCATCCGTGCGAGCGGCGTGCTGTCGAACAAGGTGCGTGGCGCGGCGCGCGCGCCCACGCTCGACGCAGCCCAGCCGAATGCGAGCGCGGCGAGCCAGCGCGCGCCCGCGGCGGCGACGCCGGGCCAGTCGGTGCGATAGATCTGGCTTGCGCGCATGTCCGACCAGACATCGACGAGGCGCGCCGCGCCGTGCGCGAACTGGTCGGCGTGGCTCGCGATCGAGGTGGCGTTGATTGCGCCCGCCGAGGTGCCGCAGATCACCGTGAAGGGCATGGCGCGCCGCGCCGGCTCGGCCTGTCCGGCCAGCTCGGCAAGCGCGCGCAAGGCGCCGGCCTGGTAGGCCGCCCGCGCGCCGCCGCCCATCATCACGAGCGCTAGCCGCATGATGCCGACGCTCCCCGTCGTGGTTTCGCTTTTGCCCCGCAGTTGGCCTTCTGTTGCCCTTCTGCTGCGTCCCGCGGAGCGCTTCTTCGTGACGTGACGTCACGCGGTGCGCCTTATTCCGGCTGCGTCGGCGCCTTTTTCGCGCCGCGCGGCGCGCTGCGGCCCGCGCCGCCGTTGTTGCCATTGCCGCCGCCAGCATTGCTGCTCCGCCGGGCGGTGGTGCTGCGTTTCGCCGTGGCGGCTTCGGTCTTCGCCTGCGCCTCGCTCACCGCTTCGGCGGCCGCTTGCGCGGCCTGCGCCGCGGCGGCGGGCTGCGCCATCGCGAATTGCGCGAGCTGGTTGAACTGCGCCTGCACGAGATTCCACCACGAACCCGCGTCGAAGCCCGGCTGCGCGGCTGCGGCGCCCTCGGGCGCAGCGCCTGCGTTCGCGGCCTCCGGCTCGGCGGCCCGCTCGCGCGCGGCGCCCGCTCTCGGCGCTTCGGATTCGGCGTGCGTCGGGGTCATCTGCGCCTGCGCGAACGCGCCGAACGCACGCAGCGTGGAAAGCGTGGCGCGCTGCACTTCGAGCGCCTGGATGGCGGACTGCAACATGCCGAGATTGAGCTTGAGCCACTGCTCGACGGCGCGCAGATCGGTGATGCGCTTGTCCAGCTCCTCGATGTTGGTGAGCGGCGTCATCATGTCGGACATCATCGAAAGCGGCGGCCCAAAGGCTTGCGCCACGCCCGGCTCGCCGCCCGGAAACGCGCCGCCGAACGGCGTGAGGCGCATCATCCCCCACATCTGGTCGAGCATTTCGGCGGGCGGAAAGCCTGGAAAGCCCGGGAACGGCGGCATGGTGCCTGCTGAGTCGGTCATGCGGTACTCCCTCGCATAGATAGGTGGTCAAATGCGCGCGCTTGGGCGGCACGAAACGATCTCTCCGATGATAGCGCGCGTAAAAGCAGAAATCGGCAGAAAGCGCGCATCAGAATGGATCGCCGCCCGGAAACTCCGGCGCGCGCCGCTCGCGCAGCGACTGCACGCCCTCGCGCACGTCGGGTCCCGCAAAGCCCATGAATTCGAGCGCAAGCGACGTGTCGAAGGTCGGCCCCGCCATGCGCAGCCAGTTGTTGAGCGCGTACTTGGTCCAGCGCACCGCGGTTTGCGAACCGTTGGCGAGGCGCTTCGCCACTTCGAACGCCTTCGGCAGCAGGTCGTTCTCGTCCACGGCGAGCGAGACGAGGCCGATGCGCTCCGCCTCCTCGCCGCTCACCGGCTCGCACAGCAGCAGGTAGTACTTCGCCTTCGCCATGCCGCACAACAGCGGCCACACGATCGCCGCGTGGTCGCCCGCCGCGACGCCCAGGCGCGTATGGCCGTCGATGATGCGCGCCGTTTTCGTGGCAATGGAAATGTCGGCCAGCAGTCCCGCGACGAGCCCCGCGCCCACCGCCGGACCGTGCATGGCCGAGACGATCGGCTTGCCGCAGTTGATCACGTTGTAGACGAGGTCGCGCGCCTCGCGCCACACGCGCGCGCGCACGTCGAAATGCGTGGCCATGTCCTCGACGAGCCTCAAGTCGCCGCCCGCCGAAAAGCCCTTGCCCTCGCCGCGAATCACGGCGACGCGCGCGTCGGGATCGCGGTCCACGTCGCGCCAGATCTCGGCGAGTTCGCGGTGCATGTTGGCGTCGGCGGTCGCGAGGCCACTCTTGTTCGCGCCCTCGCCGCTCATCACGATCTCGACGATGCCGTGCTCGTGCCGCCGCACGCGCAGAGCGTGATAGCGGGCGTAAAAAGGATCGTTCATGGGCGGACCTCCTTTACTTCGGATTGCTGATTACGTGAAAGCGCTGGCAGCGCGGCTCATCAATGCGGCTGATACACCCACTTGCCATCGCGGATCTCGACCATCACGCGCGCTCGCGCGTCGAGGCCGAGGTGATCGGTGGCGCTCATGTTGACGACGCCATTGGTGTCATGCTGCCCGTGCGTCGCCTCGAGTGCGTCGCGCAGCGCGTGGCGAAACGCGGGCGTGCCGGGCGCAGCCGACTTGAGCGCAACGGGTATCGCGTTCTGCAGCAAGAGCCCCGCGTCCCACGTGTACGCGCCGAACGCCGACACGGTGCCGGCGCCGTTGCGTGCTTCATAACGCGAAATATAGTCGAGCGCGAGGCGCCGGCCGGGCTGGTCCTCGGGCAGTTGCGCGGCCACGAGCACCGGGCTTGCGGGCAGGAAGGTGCCGTTGCAGTCGGCGCCGCACACGCGCATGAAGTCGCGGTTGCCCACGCCGTGGTTGTGATAGACGACGCCCTTGTAGCCGCGCTCCTTGAGCGCCTTGGGCGGCAGCGCCGCGGGCGTGCCGGCCGCGCCCACCACAACGGCATCGGGATGCGCCGCGACGATCTTGAGCACCTGCCCCGTCACGCCCGGATCCGTGCGATTGAAGCGCTCGTTCGCGACGAGCTTGATGTCGTGCCGCTGCGCGGCCTTCGCGATCTCGGCATAGAACGTCTCGCCGAGCGCGTCGGCCTGGCCGATATAGGCGAGCGTCTTCACGTTGTGGGCGGCTGCGTGCTCCATGATCGCGCCGGCCATCATCGCGTCCGTTTGCGGCGTCTTGAACATCCAGTGGCGTTTGTCGTCGACGGGCTCGATGATCTTCGCCGACGAAGCGAGCGAAATGGTGGGCGTCTCCCCCTGCGCGATCACGTCGAGCATCGCGAGCGAGTTGGGTGTGATCGACGAGCCGATGATCGCGTCGACATGCTGTTCGTCGATGAGCTTCTTCGTGTCCTGCACGGCCTGGGTCGTGTCCGAGGCGTCGTCGAGCACGATGTACTGGACTTTCTGGCCTGCGATCTCGGTGGGGAACATCGCGGCGGTGTCGCGCGCGGGAATGCCGAGCGAGGCGGCCGGACCCGTGAGCGAAAGCACGAGGCCGATCTTGACCTGCGCGAGCGCAAGCGTGGGCGCACAGATACTGAAAAGCGAGGCGATGCGTACAGCAAGACGGCTGGGGCGAGAAGCGTTCACGGTGTCTCCTTGTCGTTTTACGTTCGGATGCTGCGTGCTTCTACGGCTCGTACCTTGACTGGTCTGCCCGATGCCCTCGCAGAAAACGGGCGTTCGCCAGTGTAGCCGCACGCGTGGCGCGCGGCATCCGGCGAAACCCTTCAGCGCCTGGGTGTCATGGCTCGCCGTGGAGCGACGCCACAGCCTGATCGATCGCGCCGAAAATCGACTTGCCCGCTTCGTCGAACATCTCGATCTTCACGCTGTCGCCGAACTTCATGAACTCGGTGCTCGCCTGTCCACTTTCGATCATTTCGAGGCAGCGCTTCTCGGCAATGCAGCAGTAGCCGCGCTTTGCGTCCTTGTTCGAGACCGTGCCCGAACCCACGATGGCGCCCGCGCGCAGATTGCGGGTTTTCGCAGCGTGCGCTATCAATTGGCCGAAGTGGAACACCATGTCCGTGCCGGCATCGGGCTGGCCGACCTTCTTGCCGTTCCAGTGCACGATGAGCGGCAGGTGCACGCGCCCTTCGCGCCAGTGCTCGCCGAGTTCGTCGGGCGTGACCATCACCGGTGCGAACGCGCTGGCCGGCTTGCTCTGGAAAAAGCCGAAGCCCTTCGCGAGTTCCGCGGGAATGAGGTTGCGCAGCGAGACGTCGTTGACGAGCGTGACGAGCCGCACGGCCCGCAGCGCTTCGTCGGGGCTCGCGCCCATCGGCACGTCGCCGGTCACGACGGCGACTTCGGCCTCGAAGTCGATGCCGAACGCTTCGGATGCGCACACGATGTCGTCGCAAGGCCCGATGAAGTCGTCGCTGCCGCCCTGGTACATGAGCGGGTCGGTCCAGAATTCGGCGGGCATCTCGGCGCCGCGCGCGCGCCGCACGAGTTCGACGTGATTCACGTACGACGAGCCATCCGCCCATTGGTACGCACGCGGCAGCGGCGCCATGCAATCGCGTGCGTCGAAGCTGAACGCGTTGCGCGCGCGCCCATAGTTGAGCGCGTCGTAGAGCTCGGCGAGCTGCGGCGCGTAGAAGCGCCAGTCGTCGAGCACGCGCTGCAGCGTGGGTGCGATCGCGTCGGCGATGGCGGCGCTGCGCAGGTCGCGGGAAACGACGATCAGCTGCCCGTCGCGGGTGCCGTCCTTCAGCGTGGCAAGTTTCATGGAATCAGACGTGAGTGACGATAAGGGAAATGTATTCTACGATGGTGAATCGGCGTGACCCAAACGGGCGCGCCGCATGCCCTCAGTTACCGTACAGTCGCCGTACGTTTGAACACTACAACGCATCCATGCCGCCAACCGTCCGATCCGCCTCGCCGCGCGCGAGCGCCCCAGACGCCCCGAACGCCGAAGATCTCGCCGACACCCTCGACACCGCCGACGCTGCGGAAGGCGCCGAAGCCGGCGAAGAAAAACTGCGCTCGGGCATCCAGTCGATCGAAGTGGGTTTTCGCCTGCTCGAAGTGCTCACCAGCGAGCCGCGCGCGATGATGCTGCGCGACCTCGCGCAGCGCGCGGGCATGAGCCCGGCAAAGGCGCACCGCTATCTCGTGAGCTTCATGCGCCTCGGCGTGGTGGCGCAGGACCCGCTCTCCGGACGCTACGAACTGGGCGGCTTCGCGTTGCAGCTTGGACTCGCGCGTCTCGCGCGCGTGGATGGCGTCAAGCTCGCGCGCCTCGCACTCACCGAATTGCGCGACGCGCTCGACATCACCGTGGGCATCGCCGTGTGGGGCAACCAGGGGCCGACCGTCGTGCACTGGCTGGAGTCGAGCCACCCCGCAAAAGCGTCGCTCAAGCTCGGCGACGTCATGCCGATGCTCAGTTCCGCCACGGGCCTGCTATTCGCCGCCTACCTGCCGCGCAGCAAGACCGCCCCGATGATCGAGCGCGAGCTCGCGGGCGCGCAGCACTACTCGTACGGCTCGACACCGCGCACGGCAGATGCGCTCGAACAGGCGCTCGCAGAAGTTCGCGAGCATGGTGCCGCCCGCGTGGAAGGCATGTTGCTGCCGACCATTCACGCGTTCTGCACACCCGTGTTCGACGCGAGCGGCGAACTCGCGCTGGGACTCATCGCGCTCGGTCACGAAGGAGCGTTCGATATCGCCTGGAACGGCGCCGTGGATACCGCGCTGCGCGCGTGCGCCGAGAAACTGTCGTACGAATTGGGGTACAGTCCCACGCCGCGCTGAGGGCTGTACGCCGGGCCCGCATCCATGTGACCCCGCTCGCACGCGTCTGCCTTTCTGCATGCACCCGGCGGGTTGTGTCACATTAACGTACGACCGATACCGCCCACGATCCGCCGATGTCCACGCCAGCCGCTCCGCGCGAGGCACGCCGCCTCGACACTGACTCACGCACGCCGCAGCCCATGCGCGCGTGGCGCTGGGTCGGTGTGTTCGTCGCGGTCACGGCGCTCCATTGGCTCGCGGCCGAATGGTTCACGCGGCATCACGGCGCGCCGCCGCCCGTCGCGCACGTGCGCGTACCGGTGCAAGTGGCGCTCCTCAAACCCGAGCGCATCGAGCGCGAGGCGAAGCCCGCGGGTCCTGCGGCGGCGGCGCATGCCGCGCCCAAACCGGCGCCCAGGCCCGCCGAGCCGCATGCGCTGCACGCGGTGACGCCGCCCAAACCGCACCCCAAGGCGCCGGCCTCGGCGCCGGATACGCAGGCGGCGTCCGCGCCCGCAGCCGCATCGCCAGCCAGCGCGAGCGCCGCCGGCACGAGCGGGACGGCAAGCACGGCGCCCGGCAACGGCAAGCAGCCTTCGGCACAAGCCACGCAAGCCACGCATGGGCTGAAATTTTCGGTGCCCCCATCGGGCGAGCTCCAGTACGACACGTTCTATAACGGTGTGCGCAATCAGCCCGGCACGATCCACTGGTCGAGCGATGGGCAACGCTACGAGATGGTCGTGCGTGTGCCCCTGCCCTTCGTCGGCGAGTTCAGCTGGACCAGCAAGGGCCACGTGGACGCCTTCGGCCTCGCGCCCGATCAGTACATCGAAAAGCGCGGCCATCGTCCTTCGGACGTGACGATTTTCAATCGCACCGACAAGCAGATCGTGTTCACGCGCACGCCCAACTCGCTCGCGCTGCCCGATGCCGCGCAGGACCGCTTCAGCATGGTGATGCAGCTCGCGAGCCTCGTGCGCGGCGACCCCGACGCGTACAAGCCGGGCGTCACGCGCGAGTTCTATGTCGCGGACAACGACAGCGGTGAGACCTGGCCCATCACCACGATCGGCGACGAAACCGTGAGCACGGATCATGGCTACGTCACAGCGCGCCACTTCATGCGTCTGCCGCGCCGCGAGGGCGACAAGCGGCGCATCGACGTGTGGCTCGCGCAGTCGCTAGGCTGGTTGCCCGTGCGCCTCGTGCAAACCGAACCGAATGGCAACCAGTTCGAACTGGTGTGGCGCGGCGCGCTCACGGTGCCGAGCGCGACGAACGCACCCGCGTCGGCGCCCGACTCCGCAGCGGCCGCGACCGCCACGACGCCCAGCGCCGCGCCCGAGACAACATCGGCACAATCCGAAACGCCGGAAGCTGCGCCTGCTTCTGCGCCTGCTGCGTCACAACCGGAACCGCAACCGTCTGCGCAGCCGGCGCCACCCGCCAATATGCAGACAGAAACGCCAACAGAATCACCGCCGCAACCGTCGACAGACGACGCGCAACCCTCACCCGCGTCGCCGGGCCCGGCGCCCGAGCATCCCTGAGCGCGCAACCGCACGCACCGCTCGATCCGGACGGCCCGCTTCGCAACACAAATTCGCGAAATAGCGCATACTGGAATCGAGCCATGTGTCAAGGATCGCAAGGCATTGCGCGCACTACGAAGGCCCAAGAAAAACAAGCAGACGAAACACGGCAGCAACACACCGCGCGCAAACAACGGACCAGCGAACGCACCAGCAAACGGACCAGCACGGACAAACCGATACAACGCTGCACAAGACGGACAAAATCGGCTCGACACAATAAACGGCGCAGCAACCAGGGACGCGACACACAAGCTAACGAACATCGCATCGCGCATCGTCTGCGCGCCCCAGGCGCGTGGATTGCTCCATCAGCATCGCGTGCATGCAGTACCTCGCAAACGGCTTGACTCCCAGCCTGGAAGGCGAAGGAGGAACCCATGCAAGTGACTGTCAATGGCATCGATACGCACTATGTCTTCGACGACAGGAGCGGTGGGTCCGCGCTGGCGTTCATTCACCAACTGGGCGGCGACCTTGGCGTGTGGGACACGCTCGCCGGACATTTCCGCCATCGCCACAGCGTGCTGCGCTATGACGTGCGCGGCCACGGTGGGAGCGCCGTCGCGAGCGAGCCCTTCGGCTTCGCAGAACTCGCTGCCGACCTCGATGCGCTTTTCGACGCAACCGGCATCGAGCATGCGCATCTCGTCGGCATGTCGATGGGCGGCATGATTGCGCAGCAGTTCGCGCTCGATTACTCCGAACGCGTGACGACGCTCACGCTTTGCGACACGGCAAGCCATACGCCGCCTCAAGCGCGCGAAACGTGGAACGAACGCGCCGCCACGGTACGCAGCGAGGGTCTCGGGGCGCTCGTCGACGCGACGATGGCGCGCTGGTTCACCGCCGACTTCCGGCACACGCATGCGCCGACTGTCGAGCGGATTTGTGACGTTTTATTACGGACCCCTTCAGAAGGCTATGCGATGGCTTGCGAGGCGCTACGCGATTTCGACGTGGAAAACAGGCTCGCGCAACTGCGCGTGCCGACGCTCGCAGTGGCGGGCCGCCACGACAGCGGCACGCCGATGGCCGTGACGCAGGCCCTTGCAAGAGCAATAGAAGGGTCGCATTTCGTGGTGCTCGATGCCGCGCATCTGGCCCCGGTAGAGGAGTCGCACCGTTTCACCGCGTTGCTCGAAACGTTTCTCAAACAGTAGGTCTAAGCAGTTCGAAGTAAAAGCATCGTGGCAGTGGCAGCAGACGCAGTTGAGAAGTGAAGTAAAAAAGGGAGAGCAGTCCACATAAGAGGTGATGCGGGACCCACCCCTTGAATTCCAGAACGAACGCTCCATGTATTGACCGAGAAGGTCGGGGAGCACAGGAAAAAGGAGTGTCGCCATGCAAATGATCTACAACAGTCCCAACTATTGCGTTGTCGAGTTCCCACCGCAGGACGGCCATAGCGCCATGCGCGCAGGCGGCTACGAGATCGTCGACAAAAACGCGCGCCGCGAGATCTTCATCGATGGCGTGATGGCGGCACGTTTTCGCGAAGACGTGCAAAAGCTGATGGACGAAGACCAGTCTCTCGACGAAGTCGACGAATTCCTCGGACAGTTCGACAGCCTCATGCAGCAACCCGTCGTGCTTCACTGACGCTAGCGCACCCCGCGGCACTCAACGCGCAGCGTCCTTCACACGAAACCCCGTCCGGCTTGGCCGGCCGGGGTTTTCTTTTGGCCGTCCGGCACGCGCCATAGCGGTTGCCGGCACGCGACGCCGCCCGCAGCGGAGCGTTGCCGCAGCGGCTACAATGTGGGGTTTCCCAGTTCAACCGGCACCACGCCCGCCCGCGATCCATGAACCAGCCCGCAGCCCTTGCCTCGCGTCCCGCCGGGGACGCCAAATACACGCGCGGCGCAGCGCTTCCCGCGCTGCTCGCCTCGCGTATCGTGATCCTCGACGGCGCGATGGGCACGATGATCCAGCGCTACAAGCTCGACGAAGCCGCCTACCGCGGCGAGCGCTTCAAGGACTACCCGCGCGATATCAAGGGCAATAACGAACTGCTCTCGCTCACGCAGCCGCAGATCATCAGCGAGATTCACGAGCAGTATCTCGCGGCGGGCGCGGACATCATCGAGACCAACACGTTCGGCGCGACCACGGTGGCCCAGGACGACTACGGCATGGGCGAACTGGCCATCGAGATGAACGTCGAGTCGGCGAAGCTCGCGCGCGCCGCCTGCGACAAGTATTCGTCGCCGGACAAGCCGCGCTTCGCCGCGGGCGCGATCGGGCCGACGCCGAAAACGGCGAGCATCTCGCCCGACGTGAACGATCCGGGCGCGCGCAACGTGACGTTCGAGGAACTGCGCCGTGCGTACTACGAGCAGGCGAAGGCGCTCATGGACGGCGGCTGCGACCTCTTCCTCGTTGAGACGATCTTCGACACGCTCAACGCCAAGGCCGCGCTGTTCGCGCTCGACCAGCTCTTCGAAGACACGGGCGAGAATCTGCCGATCATGATCTCGGGCACCGTCACCGACGCCTCGGGCCGCATTCTCTCGGGCCAGACTGTCGAAGCGTTCTGGAACTCGCTGCGTCACGCGAAGCCGCTCACGTTCGGTCTGAACTGCGCGCTGGGCGCGGCGCTCATGCGCCCGTACATCGCCGAGCTTGCGAAGCTCTGCGACACCTACGTTTCGTGCTATCCGAACGCGGGCCTGCCCAACCCGATGAGCGACACGGGCTTCGACGAAAGGCCCGCCGATACGTCGGCACTGCTCAAGGAATTCGCGAGCGCCGGTCTCGTGAACGTGGCGGGCGGCTGCTGCGGCACGACGCCCGAGCACATCGCGGCCATTGCCCGCGCGCTCGCAGAGATCAAGCCGCGCCGCTGGCCCGGCCAGTATCGCGACGCCGCCTGACGGCAAGTTCGATCGCTGCTTCCGAGTCCCGCTCCAACCACACACGATCCGGTCCCACGCCATGACTGACCATACCCTGCGCCTTTCCGGCCTCGAGCCCTTCAACGTGACCGACGGCACGCTGTTCATCAACGTGGGCGAGCGCACCAACGTGACCGGCTCGAAGGCTTTCGCGCGGATGATTCTCAACGGCCAGTTCGACGAGGCGCTCGCGGTTGCGCGGCAGCAGGTCGAAAACGGCGCGCAGGTCATCGACGTCAACATGGACGAAGCCATGCTCGACTCGAAGGCGGCGATGGTGCGCTTCATGAACCTGATCGCCTCCGAGCCCGACATCGCGCGCGTGCCGATCATGATCGACTCGTCGAAGTGGGAGGTGATCGAAGCGGGCCTGCAGTGCGTGCAGGGAAAGGCCATCGTCAACTCGATCTCGCTCAAGGAAGGCAAGGAGCAGTTCGTGCATCACGCGAAGCTCATTCGCCGCTATGGCGCGGCGAGCGTCGTGATGGCCTTCGATGAGAAGGGCCAGGCCGACACTTACGCGCGCAAGACCGAGATCTGCAAGCGCTCCTACGACATCCTCGTGAACGAAGTGGGCTTCCCGCCTGAGGACATCATCTTCGACCCGAACATCTTCGCGGTGGCGACCGGCATCGAGGAGCACAACAACTACGCGGTGGACTTCATCGAAGCCACGCGCTGGATCAAGCAGAACCTGCCCTACGCGAAGATCAGCGGCGGCGTGTCGAACGTGTCGTTTTCGTTCCGCGGCAACGACCCGGTGCGCGAGGCGATCCACACCGTGTTCCTCTACTACGCCATTCAGGCGGGCATGGACATGGGCATCGTGAACGCGGGCCAGCTCGGCGTGTACGCCGACCTCGACGCGGAGCTGCGCGAGCGCGTGGAAGACGTGGTGCTCAACCGCCGCGACGACGCCACCGACCGTCTGCTCGAGATCGCCGACAAGTTCAAGACCGGCGCCGCGAAGAAGGAAGAAAACCTCGAGTGGCGCAACCAGGGCGTGGAAAAGCGTCTCGCGCACGCACTCGTGCTCGGCATCACGAACTTCATTGTCGAGGACACCGAAGAAGCGCGCGTGAAGATCATGGGTGCCGGCGGCCGCCCGATCAACGTGATCGAAGGCCCGCTCATGGACGGCATGAACATCGTCGGCGACCTGTTCGGCCAGGGCAAGATGTTCCTGCCGCAGGTGGTGAAATCGGCGCGCGTGATGAAGCAGGCCGTGGCGCACCTGATTCCGTTCATCGAGGAAGAAAAGCGCCTGCTCGCCGAAACGGGCGCCGACGTGCGCGCGAAGGGCAAGATCGTCATCGCGACCGTGAAGGGCGACGTGCACGACATTGGCAAGAACATCGTGTCGGTGGTGCTCCAGTGCAATAACTTCGAAGTGGTCAACATGGGCGTGATGGTCCCGTGCAACGAGATCCTCGCGAAGGCCAAGGTCGAAGGCGCGGATATCGTCGGCCTCTCGGGGCTGATTACGCCGTCGCTCGAGGAAATGGCCTATGTTGCGAGCGAAATGCAGCGTGACGACTACTTCCGCATCAAGAAGATTCCGCTGCTGATCGGCGGCGCGACCACCTCGCGCGTGCATACGGCCGTGAAGATCGCGCCGCACTACGAAGGTCCGGTCGTGTACGTGCCGGACGCGTCGCGTTCGGTTTCCGTGGCGTCGAGCCTGCTTTCGGACGAAGGCGCAGCGAAGTACCTCGACGAACTCAAGGCCGACTACGAGCGCATCCGCGACCAGCACGCCAACAAGAAGGCCACGCCGCTCGTGACGCTCGAAGAAGCGCGCGCGAACAAGACGAAGATCGACTGGGCGAATTTCCAGCCCGTGAAGCCGAAGTTCATCGGCCGCCGCGTGTTCAAGAACTTCGACTTGAACGAGCTCGCGAATTACATCGACTGGGGTCCGTTCTTCCAGACGTGGGATCTCGCCGGCCCCTATCCGCAGATTCTCAACGACGAGATCGTGGGCGAGTCGGCGCGCCGCGTCTTTTCCGACGCGAAGTCGATGCTTGCGCGCCTGATTCAAGGCCGCTGGCTGCACGCCAACGGCGTGATCGCGCTGTTGCCCGCAAACACGGTGAACGACGACGACATCGAGATCTATACCGACGAGTCGCGCAGCGAAGTCGCGCTCACGTGGCGCAACCTGCGCCAGCAGTCGGTGCGCCCGGTGGTGGACGGCGTGATGCGCCCGAACCGCTCGCTCGCCGACTTCATCGCGCCGAAGGACTCGGGCGTGGCGGACTATATCGGCATGTTCGCGGTGACGGCGGGCATTGGCGTGGATGTGAAGGAAGCGCAGTTCGAGAAGGACCACGACGACTACAGCGCGATCATGCTCAAGGCGCTCGCGGACCGCTTCGCGGAAGCGTTCGCCGAAGCTTTGCACGCACGCGTGCGCCGCGATCTGTGGGGCTATGCAGCCAGCGAAACGCTCGACAACGACGCGCTGATCGCCGAAAAGTACGCGGGCATTCGCCCGGCGCCTGGCTACCCGGCCTGCCCGGATCACCTCGTGAAGCGCGACATGTTCGACTTCCTGCAGGCGGGCGAGGTCGGCATGAGCGTGACGGAATCGCTCGCCATGCTGCCGGCTGCGAGCGTTTCGGGCTTCTATCTCGCGCACCCGGACAGCACCTATTTCTCGGTGGGCAAGATCGGCCAGGACCAGCTCGCCGACTATGCAAAGCGTATGTCGCTCTCCGACGCGGACGCCCGCCGCGCGCTCGCGCCGCAGCTCTAAGCCGCACGGCGCGCCGCCCCGGGCGGCGCGCTTTCTCCCGTCGCGCTACCCCCTGTTGTCGCCGCCCGACATACGCCATCCGGCAAGGTGAAGATTACGCGCGCGCGATTTTTCGGCTTTGTAATATGGCCCGGCAAGACCCGGTATCACCTGCATGACGCCCGGCCACATGCGGCAACGCCGCGCCGGCTCGATCATCAGCAAATCCTTAAAACGCAAAATCGAAGCAACCTCGACGGAGAAATCGTATGAAGAAGCTGATGTTGATGTTGACCGCCTTCGGCGTCGCGGCGCTTGCGCAGCCGTCGTTCGCCCAGCCGGCCGCGCCGGAGCAGGCGAGCCCGGCGACGTCGTATTCGGCGCCCACCGAAAAGCACGTGAAGAAGCCGAAGAAAAAGAAGATGAAGAAGTCGGAGGCTTCCGCTGCCGAACCGGCGGCCGCCAGCGAGTAAGGCGAGCCGAAGGTGAACAAAAACAAAGAGCCCGCAACCTTGCGGGCTCTTTGCTTTGGAACATCGAATCGGGTGGGGCAACCAGAGCGCCCTCACAGGCTGGCCGGCACGCGCCATGGCGACAGCGCAGCCCCACGCCCAGTCACGTCAGGTACGGACCTCAAATGCCCCACAGAACGTCGTTGTCTTCCTTCTTCGCGGCGCGCAGCATATCGAGGAACGGAAAGGCGCGTTGCGCGAGGCCGACCGGCAGTTCGTGATGCACCCGGTCATCCTCGCCTTCGTGAAAGTGGCCTTCCTGCTCGTGACGGTCCTTCTTGTCCGTGGCGATGGCCGCTTCGAGCTTGGTGATGGCGGTGTCGAGTTCGTCGTGGGTAATGACGCCGCGCGGGCCGAGCCGCTTGCCGATGATGCCGAGAAGGTATTGTGCGAGGTTCTCCAGCATCGTGACGTCAGGCGCCGCGTGACACTTAAAAGTAACCAGCATGTCTGTTCCCTTTATGATTTTTTGGATCTGCGCGTGACGTTCCGGCCTGCGAAGCCAGACGAGCCAAGGCGACCCATGTCGCGCTACCTCATTTCACATATTAGCACCTGCTAAAATCCGTCAGGACGGAATTACCCGCAGGGTGCGGCGACCGGACGTTCTGGCATCAGGGACGCCGCCACGCCGCCTGCCGCAACGAGGCCCCCCGTGCATTGGCGCATGGCAGGAGGCCCGCCGCGAGGCTGGCGCCCTCACCCGTATTCGGCGGTCGGCGCCGGCAAGCCAGGGGCCATGCCCCGGGTTACGCCCCCAGGCGCCGGCCCCGCATCCCATTACCCGCACAGGACTTGCAACCAGCATGCTGCCCGCACAGAAACACACCCTGGAGACCCTGCTCGCGCAAGCCGTAGCCCAAGTGGCGAAGGCCGCCGAAGGCGCGAGCGAAGCCGCATTCGTCGTGCCCGCGATCACGCTCGAGCGCCCGAAGGTCGCAGCCCACGGCGACGTCGCCTGCAACGTCGCGATGCAACTCGCCAAGCCCATGCGCGCGAACCCGCGCCAGCTCGCCCAGCAGATCGTCGACGCCGTGCTCGCCCAGCCCGAGGCCGCAGGCCTCGTCGAGGCAGCCGAAGTGGCCGGCCCCGGCTTCATCAACCTGCGTCTCACCGCCAACGCGAAGCGCGCCGTGATCGGCGCCGTGTTCGAGCAGGGCGAGGCATTCGGCCGCTCGCAGCGCGAAGCCGGCAAGCGCGTGCTCGTCGAGTTCGTCTCGGCGAACCCCACGGGCCCGCTGCACGTGGGCCACGGCCGCCAGGCCGCGCTCGGCGACGCCATCTCGAATGTGCTTGCCTCGCAGGGCTATGACGTACATCGCGAGTTCTACTACAACGACGCCGGCGTGCAGATCGGCAACCTCGCCGTCTCCACCCAGGCGCGCGCGCGCGGCTTCAAGCCCGGCGACGCCGAATGGCCCGAGGCCGCCTACAACGGCGAATACATCGCCGACATCGCGCGCGACTACCTCGCGGGCGAAACCGTCGCGGCCAAGGACGGCGAGCCCGTCACGGGCGAGAAGGATCCCGGGAACCTCGAGGCGATCCGCCGCTTCGCCGTGGCCTATCTGCGCCACGAGCAGGATCTCGACCTGCAGGCGTTCGGCGTGAAGTTCGACCGCTACTACCTCGAGTCGTCGCTGTACACGGAAGGCCGCGTCGAGAAGACCGTCGAGGCGCTGGTCGCGTCGGGGCAGTCCTACGAGCAGGAAGGCGCGCTGTGGCTCAAGACCACCGACTACGGCGACGACAAGGACCGCGTGATGCGCAAGTCCGACGGCACCTACACCTACTTCCTGCCCGACGTGGCCTACCACGTCACCAAGTGGGAGCGCGGCTTCACGAAGGTCATCAACGTTCAGGGCTCCGACCACCACGGCACCATCGCGCGCGTGCGCGCGGGCCTGCAGGCGCTCGGCATCGGCATTCCGAAGGGCTATCCCGACTACGTGCTGCACAAGATGGTCACGGTGATGCGCGACGGCCAGGAGGTGAAGATCTCCAAGCGCGCGGGCAGCTACGTGACGGTGCGCGACCTGATCGAATGGTCGGGCGGCGCGAATCCGGGCAGCGAAGTCTCGCCCGACCTGCTCGACGAGGCGACCATCCGCCGCGGCCGCGACGCCGTGCGCTTTTTCCTCATCTCGCGCAAGGCCGACACCGAATTCGTGTTCGACATCGACCTCGCGCTGAAGGAAAACGACGAAAACCCGGTGTACTACGTGCAGTACGCGCATGCGCGCATCTCGTCGATTCTCGGCGACTGGCAGGGCAAGTTCGGCGGCGATCCGGCCGCGCTGCCCAAGGTCGAGCTCGCGCCGCTTGCGAGCGAGCGAGCGCTCGCGCTCATCGCAAAACTCGGCGAATTCCCCGACATGCTCACGCATGCGGCCAGCGAACTCGCGCCGCACGCGGTGGCGTTCTACCTGCGCGAACTCGCCGCTGAGTTTCACTCGTTCTACAATGCCGAACGCGTTCTCGTCGACGACGTCGCCGAACGCGACGCCCGCGTCGCCCTCCTCGCGGCCACGCGCCGGGTGCTCGCGAACGGCCTGGCCGTGATCGGCGTGTCCGCGCCGGAGCGCATGTAACGAGACGCGCGAGACCCGCGCGCAGCAGCTTGTATGGGGCCGCCGCCTCGCGCGGACGGCCATTCCAGGATTCTCTTGTTTGCAGGTGATTCAGACGATGGCAAAACCGCGCCGCACTACAAAACAGCAGTCGAAGCAGTCCGGGGGAACCTTTCTCGGCATCGTGCTGGGCCTGATCGTCGGCCTTGCGATCGCGGTGGTGGTGGCGCTCTACATCACGCGCGCGCCCACGCCGTTCGTCTCGAAGGTCGCGCCGCCGGCCGCCTCCGACGTCAGCCAGAACAACGGGCAGGTCGACCCGAACCGCGCGCTGCAGGGCAAGTCGCCGGGCCAGCCGGTGCCGCAGGCCGCGCAAAGCACGCCGCCCAACACGGCGCCGGGCCAGACCACGAACCAGTCGCAGTCCTCGGGCATGCTCGAAGAGCCGCAGATCGTGGAAGTGCCGCCCTCGGGTTCGAACAGCAACTCCGCCAATAACAACGGCGTGGCGGTCGCGCCGCAACCGTCGACGGGTGAAAACGTCACGAGCGGCACGGCGATCGCGAAGAAGCCGCAGTCGGCCAGCAACGCGACGAGCAACCCCGCGCAGATCCTCGCGAACAACCAGCCGCAGAAGCCCGCCAACGCGGTGCCGGCGCCCCCGGCCGCCAAGCCCGGCAGCGTCGCGCCCACACCGGGCGACGCCAACACCGGCTACTTCCTGCAGGTGGGCGCGTACAAGACCTCGGGCGACGCCGAGCAGCAGCGCGCGCGCCTCGCGTTCCAGGGGTTCGAGTCGAAGGTGACGCAGCGCGACGCCGGCGGCGTGACGTACTACCGTGTGCGCATCGGTCCGTTCACGAAGTTCGACGATATGAACTCGACGCGTCAGCGCCTGTCCGACGCCGGTATCGATACGGCCGTCATCCGCTTCACGAAGCAGTAATCGCCGTCCGCGCCGCGCACCGCGCGCCCGCCCACCGAAGCCGCAGCAGAGCGGCAATCGCGTGAGGCCGGGCCGCGGCGCGCGGCCCGGCGTCCGTCAACAAGCAACACCCGCGCAGCACCCGCACGCGCCAGCTTCGCGCCAACGGCGTCCCGCGGCAGACAACCGGCCGCCGCCGGTCCAAGAACAGTGGATTCCTACGCCATGAAACGACTTCTCGGTACGCTTTTTCTCTCGCTTTCGCTGATCGCCGGTGTGGCCCACGCCTCGGCCGAGGCACCCGTGGCCGGCAAGGACTACACGGTCCTGAAGGCGCCCCAGGCGCTCGACGTGCCCGCGGGCAAGATCGAAGTAATCGAGTTCTTCTGGTACGGCTGCCCGCACTGCAATGCGTTCGACCCGTATCTCGAAGCGTGGATCAAGAAGCAGGGCCCGGACGTCGTATTCAAGCGCGTGCCGGTGGCGTTCCGTGACGATTTCATCCCGCACTCGAAGATGTACTACGCGCTCGACGCGCTCGGCCTCGCCCAGAAGCTCACGCCGGTCGTGTTCCACGAAATCCACGTGAACAAGAACTACCTGCTCACGCCGGAAGACCAGGCGAAGTTCCTCGCCACGCAAGGCGTGGATGCGAAGAAGTACATGGAAGCGTACAACTCGTTCTCGACGCAGAGCGCGCTGCAGCGCGACAAGGCCCTGCTCGACGCCTACAAGATCGACGGCGTGCCGACCATCGCCATCCAGGGCAAATACGAAACCGGCCCGGCCATGGTCCAGGGTCCGGAAGACAAGGCGCTGCCGGGCACGGCCCAGGTGATGGACTTCATCATCTCGCAGATCCGCGCGAAGAAAATGTGAGGGTTAGCGCCATGCAAGACGCGCCACTGAAGGTCTTCATCACCGGCGCGTCGAGCGGCATTGGCGCCGCGCTCGCAGCCGTTTACGCGCGGCAGGGCGCCGTTCTCGGGCTCGTCGCGCGCCGCGGCGAGGCCCTTGCCGGCTTCCGGCAGTCCCACCCCCATCACCCCATCTCCATCTATCCCGCCGACGTGCGCGACGCCGATGCGCTCGCCGCCGCCGCGCGCGACTTCATCGCCCAGCACGGCATGCCCGACATCGTGATCGCCAATGCGGGCGTGAGCCGCGGCGTGCTGACGGGCGAAGGCGATCTCGCCACGTTCCGCGACGTGATGGACACCAACTACTTCGGCATGGTCGCCACCTTTGAGCCGTTCGCCTCGGCGATGGCGCAGGCAAGACGCGGCACGCTCGTGGGCATCGCGAGCGTGGCCGGCGTGCGCGGGCTGCCGGGCTCGGGCGCCTATAGCGCCTCGAAGGCCGCGGCGCTCGCCTATCTCGAAGCGCTGCGCGTGGAAATGCGCCCGTTCGGCGTGCCCGTGGTCACCATCGCGCCAGGCTACATCCGCACGCCGATGACGGCGAAGAACCCCTACCGCATGCCCTTCCTGATGGACGCGGACCAGTTCGCCGCGAAGACCGCGCAAGCGATCGCGCGCGGCACGTCGTTCGCGGTGTTCCCCTGGCCGATGCGCGTGGCCGCCACGATGCTGCGCGCGCTGCCGCGCTGGGTCTACGACCGCGTGTTCGAAAAGGCGCCCCGCAAGCCGCGCACGGCGAGCCACTGAGCCGCACCGGCTCGCCACACGGCGCCTCCATGCCATATGGGTATGTGGATTAAATTGTTGTCTCGGCAATTTCCCTTCGATAAGCTTGGCTCGTCCGGGCGCCCTTCTGAGCCTTCTCGCCTCTCCTGAATCGAACAAAACGGGGCGCCGCCCGCCACCGAAGAACCACGGAGATCCCATGCGCTTCACCTCGCCCACCGCGCGCACGCTTGCGCCTGCTTTCGTGCTCGCGGCCGCGCTTGGCGCCGCGTTCGCGGCCACGACCGCGCTCGCCAAACCGCTGACGGTCTGCACCGAGTCGAGTCCCGACGGCTTCGACGTCGTGCAGTTCAACTCGCTCGTCACGACCAACGCGTCGGCCGACGTCATCTTCAATTCGCTCGTGGCTTACGACGAAGCGCAGAAGAAGGTCGTGCCCGCGCTCGCGGACAAGTGGGAAGTGAGCGCCGACGGCCTGACCTACACGTTCCATTTGCGCCCCGACGTGGCGTTCCAGACGACCGAATGGTTCAAGCCCACGCGTACGCTCAACGCCGACGACGTGGTCTTCACGTTCGATCGCATGCTCGACGCGAACAATCCGTGGCACAAGGTGGCCGGCGCGAGCGGCTTCCCGCACGCGCAGTCGATGGGCCTCGTGAAGCTCGTGAAGGCGGTCACGAAGGTCGACGCAAACACGGTGAAGTTCGAGCTCAACGAGCCGAACGCCACGTTCCTCTCGATCCTCACGATGGGCTTCGCGTCGATCTACTCCTCCGAGTACGCCGACCAGTTGCTCAAGGCCGGCAAGCAGGTCGACCTCAACGCGAAGCCGGTGGGCACGGGCCCGTTCGTGCTCAGGAGCTACACGAAGGACGCGGTGATCCGCTACGACGTGAACCCGACCTACTGGGGGCCGAAACCGAAGGCGGACCGCCTGATCTACGCGATCACACCCGACGCCGCCGTGCGCGCGCAGAAGGTGAAGGCCGGCGAATGCCAGATCGCGCTCTCGCCCAAGCCCCAGGACGTGGCTTCGGCGAAGGACGACAAGTCGCTCAAAGTGGTGGAGACGCCCGCGTTCATGACGGCGTTCGTCGCGCTCAATACGCAGAAGAAGCCACTCGACAACCAGAAGGTGCGCCAGGCGCTGAACATGGCGTTCGACCGCACGACGTACCTGAAGGCGATTTTCGACAACACCGCCACGCCCGCGACGAACCCCTGGCCGCCCATCACCTGGGGCTACGACAAGTCGATCCAGCCGTATCCGTATGACCCGGCGAAGGCGAAACAGCTGCTCGCCGACGCGGGCTTCCCCAACGGCTTCGCGACGACGATCTGGGTGCGGCCGAACGGCAGCGTGCTGAACCCGAACCCGCGCGCGGGCGCGGAGCTTTTGCAGGCCGATTTCGCGAAGATCGGCGTGAAGGCGGAGATCAAGGTGATCGAGTGGGGCGAGCTGATCAAGCAGGCGAAGCAAGGCCAGCACGACACGCTCTTCATGGGCTGGGCCGGCGACAATGGCGACCCCGACAACTATCTCTCGCCGCTCTTTAGCTGCAATGCGGTGCAGTCGGGCATCAACTTCGCGCGCTTTTGCGATCCGCAACTCGACAAGCTGATCGCCGAAGGCAAGGCCACCGCCGACCAGGCCAAGCGCGTGAAGCTCTACGAAGCCGCCCAGCAGATCATCCACAACGAGGCGCTGTGGATTCCGCTTGGCTACCCGACCGCCGCCGCCATCACGCGCACGAACGTGAGCGGCTATCAGGTGAGTCCGTTCGGACGGCAGAACTTCGCGAGCGTCGTGGTGCAGTAATGGCGGGAGCATGCCGGGCGTTCGCGCCCGGCGCGCCGATTACAGACCTGCCCCGACGATCACGAATTGAAACACGCCCACCTGCGCCAAACATGCGGGAAGCCCGCCGCAGGCGGGCGAGCGCCCTTTCCTCTCATTACCGCCGGTAAAATTCGCGCGCAGTTTGTTGCAGTTTGGTAACTCAAGCCGCCGAGCGCCCAGCTACATTGAAGCCATCGAATCTTCAACCGAAGGGGCTCAAAATGAAAACCAAACTCTTTGCCGCGCTGGGTGCTGGAGCGCTAGTCCTGGCCGCCTCGCAAACCGCGATGGCCGGTGTGGTAGTCGGCCTGAACGTCGGCGTGCCCGCTCCGGTTTATGTTGCACCGGCGCCGGTGTATGTCGCGCCGCAGCCCGTGTATGTCGCGCCGCAGCCCGTTTATGTCGCGCCGCGTCCGGTCTACGTCGCGCCGCCCGTGCGCGTGGCCTACGCGCCGGCTGTCGTGGTCGGCTGGCACGGCGACCGCTACTGGGACGGCCGTCGCTGGTACGGCCGCAACGAATGGCATGGCCGTCGCGGCTGGTACTAAATCCGCAGCCTGAATGCAGAGCGCCTCGCAAATTGCGAGGCGCTTTTTTTACGCGGTGTCGTTACGTCGCGCCCGGATTACTTGCGGTCTGCGACGATCTGATCGAACGTGCCGCCATCGGCGAAATGCGTCGCCTGCGCGTTCTGCCAGCTGCCAAACACCTGCTCGACCGTGAAGGTCTTGATCGGCTTGAACTCGTTTGCGTGCCTCGCGAGCACCGCGGCATCGCGCGGACGCAGATGGTGCTGCGCGATGATCTCCTGCGCGGCGGGCGAATACAGATAGTCGAGATACGCCTGCGCGCTCTTGCGCGTGCCGCGCTTGTCCACGACCTTGTCGACGATCGTCACCGGCGGCTCCGCCAGCAGACTCACCGAGGGATAGACGGCTTCGAAGTCCTTCGCACCCACGCCCGTATCGATGAGCGCCACTTCGTTTTCGAAGGTCACGAGCACGTCGCCGATACCGCGCTGCGTGAAGGTCGTCGTGGCGCCCCGGCCGCCCGCGTCCAGCACCGGCACGTTCTTCAGGAGCGCGCGTTCGAAGTCGAGCGCCTGGGCGTCGCTCGCGCCCTGCTGTTTGCGGTAGCCCCACGCGGCCAGATACGCATAGCGTCCATTGCCCGACGTCTTCGGGTTGGCGATCACGACCTGCAAGCCAGGTTTGGCGAGATCGTCCCAGTCCTTGATGTGTTTGGGGTTGCCTTTGCGCACGAGGAACACCATCGTCGTCGTATAGGGCGCGCTCGCGTCGGGCAGGCGCGTGCGCCAGTTGGCGGGCACGAGATGACCCTGCTGCGCGAGCAGGTCGATGTCGTTGGGCTGGTTCATCGTCACGACATCGGCTTGCAGGCCTTGCAGCACCGAGAGCGCCTGCGCGCTCGACGCGCCGTGCGACTGCTTGATCGACAGGGTCTCGCCGGTCTTCTTCTGATAGTCGGCGATGAAGCTCGCGTTGATGTCCTTGTACAGCTCGCGCGTCACGTCGTACGAGACATTCAGCAACGACGTTTCGGCGTGCGCCGCCGCTGCACTCAATGCGATGATGCCCGCGCCGAGCCAGCGCGCCGTGCGTCCCAAACCTGCCATGGTGATCCCCGTCTGTCGTTGAAAGGCGTTTCGACCTGCCTGCATGATTTTCGTAAGCAGACCGAACGCTCGATTCTAGCGAGCCGGGGCGCACGGCTTATACCGATGCGAGCTTTGCTTTGCGGCTTTCGTGCTAAGGCCTGTTCACGCTAATAACAGGCCTTGGCGCATTGTTACGCCATGATGTGCGCGCCGCCGTCGATATACACGGTGTTGCCGCTCATGCGGCGGGCGTAGCGCGTGGCGAGATACGCGGTCGCGTAGCCCACGTCCATGATGTCGACGAGTTCGCCGAGCGGCGCGCGCTCCACGGCCTCGGCGAGCATGCGGTCGAAGTCGGGCAGCCCCGAGGCCGCGCGCGTCTTGAGCGGCCCAGGCGAGATCGCGTGCACGCGGATGCCGATCGGCCCGAGTTCGTACGCAAGATAGCGGCATGACGCTTCGAGCGCCGCCTTCACCGGGCCCATCAGGTTGTAGCTGGGCACGACGCGGTTCGCGCCGTCGTAGCTCATCGCGAAGAGCGTGCCGCCGTGCGGCATGAGCGGCACGGCGCGCTTCGCCATGCGGATGAACGAGTGGCACGACACGTCCATCGCATACGCGAAACCCTGCGCCGACGAATCGAGCAGGCCGCCCTGCAGATCCTCTTTCGGCGCATAGGCGATGGAATGCAGCACGATGTCGAGCGCGCCCCACGTTTCGCGCACGGCGTCGAATACAGCGTCGAGCTGGCCGTCTTCCTCGACGTTCAATGGCAGCAGCAATTGCGCCCCCAGTTCGTTGGCGAGCGGCTCGACGTAGGGCTTGGCCTTGTCGTTGAGATAGGTGATGGCGAGTTGCGCACCGAGATCGGCGAACGCGCGGGCGCAGCCGTAAGCGATCGAATCGGCGTTCGCCACGCCGGTGACGAGCGCGCGCATGCCGGCAAGCGGCCGTTCGGGAGGAGTATGCATGGCTGACCTCGCAGTGGAAGACGGCCGGTGATGGCCGCGGATGCAGTTGCCGATCTGGCTGCCGGTGTGTGGACCTCAAAACGACGCGCCGCATCGGCGGGGATGCGGCGCGTCCGGGGTGCCACGGGATTGGGCTTCGTTACTCGCTCGCGCTGCGCGTCGCGCGGCGGCGCGTGGCCGTCGTGCCCGCGGCCCGCGTGGCGGTGGGCGTCGATGCCGCGCGCGAGCGGCGCGCCGCCGTCTTGGCGGCAGCGGGCGCCTTCTTCGCTTCGGCCGGTTCCGCGGTCTTCACCTTCACGCCGGCGCGCGCCGCGCGCATGGGTTTCGCGGACGCGGCGTGTTCGCCCGCAGCGGCAGCCTTCGCGCGGGAGGACTTCGCGGGAGCCGCCGGGGCTTCAGCTTCAGGTTCCGCAGCTTGCGCGGCGGAGGATGCCTTGACGCCCTGTTCCGCGCTGCCGTCGCCAGCCGTACCGCCGCCGGCGCCCGAAACACCCCCGCCCTCCGACGACGACCCGCCGCCGTCGAGCGGCGGCAGTCCCGTCTTCTCGCTGCCCGGCTCGACGCCCAGCGCGCGCTGCACGTGGCGATAGCGCTCGCGCCGCTCGCCTTCGAGCGGCCCGGACACGGTCGCGATGCGGTACACGGCCGCGAGCAGCGCGCGGCGCAACTTCATGTCGGGCACGATCTCGGGCAGCGCGTCGATCGCGGCCTGCGGATCGAGCTGCACGATCGCGCCCTGGCGGCGCGCCGCTTCCTTGAGTTCGGCGATGCTCGGCTGGCGATCGCCGAGATACTCGCGCGCGAGTTCGCGCATGCGCTGGAACGGGCGGTACTGCACGGTATGCATTTCGTCGACGATGTACGCGGCGATGCGCATGAACGCGTCGACGAGCGTGCCTTTCGTGAGATGCGCGCGCGCCGCGCGCAGGCGGTACTGCGCGAGCTCCTTGCGCAGCGCCATGAGCGGCGGCGCGATGGGCTCGAGCGGCTCGTTCGGCGTCACGCCCACCCAGGCCTGCACCCACGGCGCGGTGTAGACGTTGTAGAACGTGCTCTCGATCCAGGCATCGCGCGCGTCGCGGTACGCGTCCCACGAAGCCTCGATGGTCGCCGAAGTCTGCTTCTCGAGCAGCGTGAACGGATTGTCGGACGCGGTCGGCTTGCGATTGCTGCGCACCGCTTCGGCCATGGCGGGCAGCACGCCGAGCGCCGGGTTCGCGTCGCTCATCACGCTGCGCTCCACGCGCGACGGATGCGACTCGCGCAGCGCGTGCGCGCTGAACGCATTGGTCGACGCGCGCACAAACGGCGAAACGAACAGGTCGTAGAGACGCTGGTTGTTCTCCGCGAAGCGGCGCACCACTTCGAAGGGCTGCTCGTCGTCGCGGCCGTCGTCGAGCGCGAGAATGTCTTCGATGGTGCGGCGCTCGAAGCGGATCTCGTAGCGCCCTTCGAGCGCTTCGAGGCGCCCGGCTTCCGGCGTCGAGTCGGTAATCTTCGCTTCGTAGAGGCCCGGCGGCAGCACGTCGATCAGGTCGAGCGCCGAGAATAGTTCGGTGTGTTCCTTATTGGCCACGCTCGCCGAAACGAAGATGCCCAGGTGCCCCACCTTGTCGTGCAGGCAGTACACGATCACCTGCTCGTTGGCGACGATCTCGTCGACGCTCGCATACAGGTCGGGAATCCAGTTGAGCGCCTGCTGCGGCGGCGTGATGTTGTCGCCCCACGAGGCGAGCACGATGATCGGCGTGCGGATGTTGCGCAGGTCCACCGGCGAG
This sequence comes from Paraburkholderia sp. CNPSo 3076, assembly GCF_026343935.1. Classification (NCBI taxonomy): domain Bacteria; kingdom Pseudomonadati; phylum Pseudomonadota; class Betaproteobacteria; order Burkholderiales; family Burkholderiaceae; genus Paraburkholderia; species Paraburkholderia sp. CNPSo 3076. Next base: position 236,101 of record NZ_JAPMAL010000016.1, read on the forward strand.
CGCGCGTTCTTCGCGAACACCTCGTTGCGCGTGAGGTGGTTGCCCACGAACAGGTTCTGCACGATCCAGTCGATCTCGGCGCGGTTCAGCTGGAAATGGCCGCCCCACCAGCGCTCGAATTCGAGGAAGCGCTCACGCTCGGAATCGACCCTCGAGTAGAGGTTGTAGAGCTTGCCCCAGTATGTGTTGGCCGGGTTGAGGTACTCGAAGTTCTGCACGAGATACGCGCCGTCGAAGCGGCCGTCGCCCAGGTCCGCGGCGAGCGAGGACATCCACGAGCCGCCCAGCATGCCGCCCGAATAGCGCATGGGATTCTTGCCGCGCACGCCGGCCCAGTACGAGAGCGGCGAGCCCGCGAGCATGAGCGGGCCGACCAGCGCGGGCGCGGAAGCCGCGAGCAGCGCCGCGGCCCAGCCGCCCTGGCAGTTGCCGATGATGAACGGCAGGCCGTCCGCGTCCGGATGCAGCTCGCGCACGCGTTGCACGAACACACCTTCGGCCTGCGCGACCGACTGGATCGTCTGCGTTTCGCAGGGCACCGGGAAGAAGGTCACGAAATAGCACGGGTGGCCCTTGCGCAACGCGATGCCGACTTCGCTGTCCATCTTGAACCCGGCAATGCCGGGGCCGTGGCCCGCACGCGGATCGATCACGACGAAGGGACGCATGCGCGGGTCGGTCGGCACGCCCTCTTCGGGCTTGATGCGCAGGAGCGCGTAGTTGCACGGATCGTCGAGTTCGCGGCCGTCGACGATCACTTCGTAGTCGAACGCGAGCACCGGCGGCATGCCGGCCTGCTCGTGCACGTAAGTCTGGTTGCCGCGCTCGCGCAGCACGTCGAGGAACAGCACGCTGCGCTGCCAGGCGTCGTAGAGGTAGTCGTAGAGCGGCTGCGCGGCCGTCGGCGCGGCCTGCGCCGATTCGATTGCCTGGTTCACTGCCGAAGACACGGCCGAAGCCGCCTCGATCAGCGGCGTCTGGGGCGATGACTCCTCGTCGGATGCGCCCGCGAGGGGCCAGAAAGGCGCAAAGGGCCAGAAAGACGTGCCCGATGCGAGCGTGGGCAGAAACGAAAACGGCGACGAAACGAGCGGCGAGGAGGTGGGAACTGCCACGAGACGAATCTCCTTTAAGGGAGCACCCGCCCGCCTCGCGGCAAGCAGGCGCCAGGCCGGCGCGGGCCGTGGACGCACGCCTTCACGACGAATGGCGCGCGGGGCCTGGCCGCTGCCCCTCTGCTGCCGCCCTCACAGCGGCGGCATTGCGGGCAACGGGGCCGGCAAAAGATATTCGCGGCCGCATGCGCGCTTCGTGCGCCTCGCGACCGCGACGTGAAAAGAGCCAGATCATGTTGCACTGCGGCATCTAAAAACTTAGGCGTCAGCCTTGCGAAAGTCAAGGTTCGCGCCGGCCCTCGGGGCCTACCCGATGATCGCAACGCCCTGTGAACGAAGCATGACAGCCGCGACTGCCGGGCCTGAGCGCGACGCGTCACGATGCCGCGCCGGCCTGGCGTGCATCCAGCCGACTGGCTCATTCGCGCTGGTCTACACTGTTACGGCTTTGCGCGCCGCAGCATGGTCCAGATGGACGCCCTAGTGGAGACCGCCATGACTTCATCGCCCGACAAGTATTCGGTTCTGCTCGCCCGTTGCGGCGGCCTCGCGCCCGTGCCCACCGCCGTGGCGCATCCCTGTGACGTGTCCTCGCTCACCGGGGCGCTCGACGCCGCGAACCTCGGCTTGATCGTGCCGATCCTCGTCGGCCCCGAGGCGAAGATCCGCGCGGTGGCCGAGGAAGCCGACCTGCGCCTCGATGGCATCACCCTCATCGACGCGCCGCACAGCCACGCCGCCGCCGAACTCGCGGTGCGCGCCGTGCGCGAGGGCGAGGCCGAACTGCTCATGAAGGGCAGCCTGCACAGCGACGAACTGCTTCACGAAGTCGCGCTCGGCGCCAATGGCCTGCGCACCGAGCGGCGCCTCTCGCACGTGTTCGCGATGGACGTGCCCTCGTACCACAAGCCGCTTTTCATCACCGATGCGGCCGTCAACATCTTCCCCAAGCTTGCCGACAAGGCCGACATCGTGCGCAACGCGATCGACCTCGTGCAGTCGCTGGGCGTAGGCACGCCCAAGGTCGCCATTCTCGGCGCCGTGGAAACCGTGTCCGAAAAGATGCCCTCCACCATCGACGCCGCCGCGCTCTGCAAGATGGCCGACCGCGGCCAGATCACGGGCGGCCTGCTCGATGGCCCGCTCGCCTTCGACAACGCGATCAGCGCCGAAGCCGCGCGCATCAAGGGCATCCACTCGCCTGTTGCAGGCGACCCCGACATCCTGCTCGTGCCCGACCTCGAAGCGGGCAACATGCTCGCCAAGCAGCTCACCTTCCTCGCCGGCGCGGAAGCGGCCGGCATCGTCCTCGGCGCGCGCGTGCCGATCATCCTCACGAGCCGCGCCGACAGCGTGCGCTCGCGCATCGGCAGTTGCGCAATCGCCGTACTGCTCGCGCATGCGCGGCGCGCGCGCAAAGCCACGGAGATCCTGTGAGCAGCGTCCAAGCCCAGCCGGCCATGGAAGGCCATGTCGTGCTCGTCGTGAATGCGGGTTCGTCGAGCATCAAGTGTTCGGTGTTTCGCGTGATCGAAGACGACCACGTGGAGGGCGGCGCGCGCGCGCTGCATGGCGCGGGCGGGCAGATCGAGGGCATCGGCGTCGCACCGCGCGTGGTCGCGCATATGGCCGACGGGCGCCTGATCGTCGACGAGAAGTTTCCGGTCGCCCAGGTCGCCAATCACGACGCCGCGTTTCGGCTCCTGCGCCTCGTGCTCGCCGTGGGCCTGCGCGACACGCCGCCCGCCGCGATCGGTCACCGCGTGGTGCACGGCGGCGCGCGCTACGCCGACGCGGTGCTCATCGACGACGAAGTGATCCAGGAGCTCGACTCGCTCACGCCGCTCGCGCCCCTGCATCAGCCGCACAATCTCGCCGCGATTCGCGCGGTGCGCCAGGCCGCGCCCGAGCTGCCGCAGGTGGCGTGCTTCGACACCGCGTTCCACGCGGGCAACGACATCATGGCGCAGCTCTTCGCGCTGCCGTACAGCTATTACGGCGAGGGCGTGCGGCGCTATGGCTTTCACGGTCTCTCGTACGAGTACATCGCCAGGCACCTGCATCAGGTCGCGCCCGACGTTGCGCGCGGGCGCGTGGTCGTCGCGCATCTGGGCAACGGCGCGAGCCTGTGCGCGATGAAGGACGGCAAGAGCGTCGAGACCACCATGGGCCTCACCGCGCTCGACGGCCTGCCCATGGGCACCCGCTGCGGCGCGCTCGACGCGGGCGCCGTGCTCTGGATGATGGCGAAGGGCATGGACTACCACGCCATCGAGAAGGTGCTGTATCAGGAGTCGGGCCTCAAGGGCCTGTCGGGCCTGAGCAGCGACATGCGCGAACTGCTCGCGAGCGGCAGCGACCGGGCGAGGCTCGCGATCGACTTCTATACGTATCGCATCGCGCAGGACGTGGGCAAGCTCGCCGTGGTGCTGGGCGGGCTCGACGCGCTCGTGTTCACGGCGGGCATCGGCGAGCACGCCGCGCCCGTTCGCGCACAGGTGTGCGAGCGGCTCGCGCCGGTTTTCGGCACCGTGCTCGACGCGCAAGTCAACGAGGTGGGCAGCAGTAACGGCAACGAGCGCGTGAGCGCGCGCGAAAGCCGCGTTCCCGTTTTCGCGATCCGCACCGACGAAGAAGGGATGATCGCGCTCCATACGGCACGGTTGTTGCGGGCGGCGCTCAGGCACTGAGCGGGCCTACGCTGCGGTTCGCTGCGCCTCACCTCAGGCGTACGCCGGACCGCCCTGGTCGAATGCCGCGTCGCGCAACCGCCCCGGCGCTGCGCCATGGACGAGCGTATCGACGAAATACTTCGCGCGCGGCCACGGCCCGAAGCCGGCCGCCGTGTTGATGTGCCCTGCATCGCCGAGATTCACGAACGTGCTGCCCAGTTGCTGCGAGAGCGCGCGGGCGCCTTCGAGCGGCATCCACGGATCGGTTTCGCTGCCGATGAGGATGGACGGCACGGGCAGCTGCCGCGCCTCGAACGCGCCGGCAAAGCGGAATTTCTCGGGACTCGCGGGCGCGACGAACAGCACGCCGGCAATGTCTGCGCCGCTCTCCCCCAGCACGCCCGTGTGCAGCGCATGCGCCGCCACGAGGCAGCCGAAGCTGTGCGCGGCCAGCAGGAACGGCCCGCGCTCGCCGGCGAGCCGCCGCGCGAGCCCCGCGCCCCAGACCGCGAGATCGGGCGCGTCCCAGTCGTCCTGCTCCGCGCGCAGCGAGCGCGCGAACTGGCGTTCGAGCCAGCTCTGCCAGTGAGCGCCGTCGCTGCCGTGCAGGCCCGGCACGGTGACGAGGCGGGGCGGCCAACGCATTTGCGCGCACGAAAGCATGATTTTTTCCTCGCTGGAACACGGCGTGAATCGATTGTGGCCAGCGAGCCGCATGCGCCGAACCAATTTTTTTTGCTTAGCTTTTCGGCGCCCCCACCGCGGTCCGGCGCGGGACACGCCGCGCTCAGGCGCGTCGCGATTTGCCCGGCGGCCACGGGCCTGAAAAAGTAGAATGGTGCCGGTGCACGCGGCTCTGGCGAGCCGCACGCAACGCAACAGCGCGTATGTTCGAGCCGCACCGCCGTTACCAGGGACAGGTTCACCCATCATGAAAATCATTTTCTGGTTCCCGCAGACCGACGCCTCCACGTGGCTCCACGGCCTCGCGCGCGCCCTGCCCGATGCCGAGTTGCGCGAGTGGCAACCCGGCGACACCGACCCCGCCGATTACGCGGTCGTCTGGCACCCGCCGCGCGAACTCTTCGGCGTGCCAGGGCTTCGGGCCATCTTCAATCTGGGCGCGGGCGTCGACGCGATCCTCGCCCACGAACGCGAGCGGCCGGGCACGCTGCCCGGCACCGCGATGCTCGTGCGGCTGGAAGACTCGGGCATGGGCCGGCAGATGAGCGAGTACGTGCAGCATGCCGTGCTGCGCTACCTGCGCCGCTTCGACGACTACGCGCTCGCGCAGGCGCGCCGTGAATGGCACGTGCTCGCACCGCATCCGCACGAAACCTTCACGGTGGGCGTGCTCGGCCTGGGCGTACTCGGCGCGCAGGTCGCGCACGCGGTTGCCTCGCTCGGCGTGCCGGTGCGCGGCTTTTCGCGCAGCATGAAGACGATCGAGGGCATCGAAACGTATTCGGGCGAGTTGCACGGCGAGCAGTTCGACGCCTTCCTCGACGGCGTGAAGCTGCTCGTGAACCTGCTGCCCGCCACGCCCGACACCGAAAGCGTGCTCAATGCGCGCACCTTCGGCAAGCTCTCGCGCGGCGCGTATCTCGTGAACGTGGCGCGCGGCACGCATCTGGACGAGCAGGACCTGCTCGACGCGCTGGCCAACGGCACGCTCGCGGCGGCGACACTCGACGTGTTCCGCGAAGAGCCGTTGCCGCCCGATCACCTGTTCTGGCGCGAGCCGCGCATCACGATCACGCCGCACAGTTCGGCGCTCACGTTGCGCGACGAAGCGATCTCGCAGGTCGCCGACAAGATCGGCGCGCTGGCTCGCGGCGAGACCGTGAGCGGCGTGGTGCATGTCGGGCGCGGTTACTGAACATCGGCAAATCGCATCGGAACATCGCGAAGCATTTCAAATATTCGTTGGAGACACGGCAATGGCATTACCCACCGCAGTCAAGATCGTCGAAGTCGGCCCGCGCGACGGCCTGCAGAACGAGAAGGAATTCGTTCCCACCGCAACCAAAATCGAACTGATCAACCGGCTCTCGTCCGCGGGCTTTCCGAACATCGAGGCCGCCTCGTTCGTCTCGCCCAAATGGGTTCCGCAGATGGCCGACGGCGCCGAAGTCATGGCCGGTATCGAGCGCCGCAGCGACGCGATCTACTCGGTCCTCACGCCGAATCTGCGCGGCTTCGAAGGCGCGCTCGCCGCGCGCGCGGACGAGATCGTGATCTTCGGCGCGGCGAGCGAGGCGTTCTCGCAGAAGAACATCAACTGCTCGATCGCGGAAAGCATCGAGCGCTTCGCGCCCGTGGCGCAAGCCGCGAAGGAGCACGGCGTGCGCATTCGCGGCAGCGTGTCGTGCGCGCTCGGTTGCCCGTATCAGGGCGACGTGCAGGTCGCTTCGGTCGTCGATGTCGTGGAGCGCTTCGCCGCGCTCGGCTGCGACGAGATCGACATTGCCGACACCATCGGCGTGGGCACGGCGAGGCGCGTGCACGAAGTGTTCGAAGCGGTGACGAAGGTGTTCCCGCGTGAGCGCCTTTCGGGCCACTTCCACGACACCTACGGCCAGGCGCTCGCCAACATCTATGCGGCGCTCGAAGAAGGCATCGCCATTTTCCACGCGTCGGTGGCGGGCCTGGGCGGCTGTCCGTATGCGAAGGGCGCCACGGGCAACGTCGCGACCGAAGACGTGCTGTACCTCATGAACGGCCTGGGCATCCATACCGGCATCGACCTGAACCAGGTCGTCGCGGCGGGTGACTTCATTTCGACCGCCATCGGCCGGGCGAACGTCTCGCGCGCGGGCAAGGCCCTGCTTGCGAAAGCGCGCAGCGAAGCCGCCTGCGCTTGAACCGCGATCCATCGAATCGTAGTACGAAGGAAATCAACTCATGACGGAAACCCTCGACAACCTCGACGCCCTGCCCGACTCCGCGCGCCGCGTCGCCCTGATGCTGCGCGAGCGCGGCCACGCCAGGCCGGTCGTGATGCTGCCCGAGACCGGCAAGACTTCCGCCGAAGCCGCTGCGGGTCTTGGCTGCGAAGTCGCGCAGATCGCCAAGTCGATCCTGTTCCGCCGCCGCGAAGACGACGCGCCCGTGCTCGTGATCGCGAGCGGCGCAAACCGCGTGGACGAAAAGAAAGTGGCCGCGCACGTGGGCGAGATCGGCCGCGCCGACGCGAAGTTCGTGCGCGAGAAAACCGGCTACGCCATTGGCGGCGTGTGCCCCATCGGCCACGCCACGACGCCCGTCACGCTGATCGACGCCGATCTGTTCGAGCTCGAAAGCCTGTGGGCCGCGGCCGGCCATCCGCATGCGGTGTTCAACCTCTCGCCACAGGAACTCGAAGCGCTGACCGGCGCGCCCGTGGTGGACGTCGCGCTGCGCGACGCGTGAGCATGACCGCTATTCACGACACCGTCACGCCGCCGCCCTCGCCTTGCATCAACATCTGCCGCATGGATGAGCGCAGCGGCTTGTGCGAGGGCTGCCTGCGCACCATCGACGAAATTGCCGGCTGGTCCACGCTCGACGATGCTGCCAGGCGCGCCGTCTGGGACGCGATCGAGACGCGGCACGCCGAATGGGTCGCGCAGCGCTCCGCGTCGCAAGGAGAAAAACAATGAACGCGTCCGCCCGCGTCGTAACGGTCGGCGAGACGTTCCGCTCGACGCTTCAACTCACGCCCGAATCGGTGAAATCGTTCGGACTGCTCGTGAATGACCTGAACCCGCTGCACCACGACGAAGCCTACGCGGCGCAAAGCCGCTTTGGCGGCCTGATCGCGTCGGGCACGCAGCCCACCGCGCATTTCATGGCGCTGCTCGCCACGCACTACTCGCAGTACGCGCAACCGCTCGGGCTCGAATTCGACATGAAGCTCAAGCGCGCCGCGCACGCGAACGACACGATCACGTTCGAGTGGCGCGTGGATGAAGCGTGGTGGAAGCCGAGCCTGAACGGCGATCTCGTGAAGCTCGTGGGCGAGGCCGTGAATCAGAAGGGCGAAACGCTCGTGGTAGGGCGCGCGACGATCCTCGTCATGCCCAAACCCGAGCACGCACCGGCATGAGCGACGCGCCCACACTCCCTGAATCGATCCGCGTGTTCGAGCGCGGCTGGCTGTCGTCGAACAACGTGCTGCTCGTCGATGAGGCGCGCGCCGCGCTCGTCGATACCGGCTACGCCACACACGCCGAACAGACGCTCGCGCTCGTGCGCCACGCGCTCGGCCCGCGAGCGCTCGACCTCATCGTCAACACGCACCTGCACTCCGACCATTGCGGCGGCAACGCGCGTCTGCAGGCGCAATGGCTCTGCGCGACGCTGATCCCCGCAGCGAGCGCGACGATCGTGCGCGAGTGGGACGAGGCGCGCCTGAGCTTTCTCGCCACCGGGCAGACCTGCGACCGATTCGCGTTCACAGGCACGCTCGCGGCGGGCGAACGGCTCGCGCTAGGAGGCTTCGAATGGGAGGTAATCGGCGCGCCGGGGCACGACCCTGACTCCGTGATGCTCTACGCAGCCGGGCCGCGCCTGCTCATCAGCGCCGATGCGCTCTGGGAGAATGGCTTCGGCGTGATTTTCCCCGAGCTCGAAGGCGAAAGCGGGTTCGCCGAGCAGCACGCGGTGCTCGAAGCCATCGCGAAGCTCGACGTGCGCGTGGTGATTCCGGGCCACGGCAAGCCGTTCACGAACGTCGAGGCGGCGCTGGAGCGCGCGTTCTCGCGCCTCGCCTGGCTGCGCGCCGACCCGGCCCGCAACGCGAAGAACGCGCTCAAGGTGCTGATCGTCTTCAAGCTGCTGGAAGTGCGCGCGATGACCTTCGACTCGTTATTGGCGATGCTGGAAAACGCCGCCTCCCTGCACGCCGCGGCGCAGCAACTCGCTCCGCGCAGCGAGTGGCCGGGGCTGCTGCGCGAACTGGCTGGGGAACTGGCGAAGAGCGGCGCGCTGGTCGTGAACGGCGAACGCCTCGAAGCCCCGGCAGCAGCGGTCTAGCGGGGCTGCCTGGAAAAAGCGGGAAAAGCGCGAAAAAAAACGCTCGTCCGTTTCCGGACGAGCGTTGGAATTAGCTCTGACGTGATCAAACTGTCAAGGGCATGATACTCGCGCCAGAATTCCCGAAGCATCAGTGATTTCCCTACAGATGACCTACGCCCGCAGGCCTGGCGCATCGTTGCACGAGCCATTGATCTGGAATCCGAATCAATCTCACTACCCGAGCTTGAGCCGCACAAGCTCGAACAGATGCGAACACAGATAGAGTCCGAGCCCGATCGCGCCGCCGATCACCGTGCCGTTCACGCGGATTTTTTGCAGATCCTTGCCGATTTTTAACTCGATGAGCCGCGCGGTCTCGCGCGTGTCCCAGTTCTTCACGGTGTCGCGAATGTGATGCGTGAGGTAGCGCGCGAAGTCGGGTGCCATGGTGCGCGCGGCGTCTTCGAGATGGCCGTTGAGCGAGGTGCGCAGGTCAGCGTCGGCGGCGAGCGTCTCGCCGAGCCACTGGCCCGTGGCGGCGACCTTCGCGTGCAGCGCCGAGTCTTCGCGCTCCAGATCGTCGCGCAGCCACGCGCGCAGGCTGTCCCACAGCGCGCGCGTGTAATCGTTGAGCGCGCCGCCCTCGCGCAGGCTCGCCTTCAGCTCCTCGCCCTTGCGCAGGAACGCAGGATCGCTCTTCAGCTTCACGATCAGCTTCTCCACGACCTCATCGAACTTCTGGCGCAGATGGTGTTCGCGATCCTCGCTCACCTGCAGCAGCAGCCGGTTCACGGCGCTTTCCACCACGCGCGCGCCGCTCTCGCCGATCCACTCACTCGGCAAAAACTTCTCGGTCGTCGGATAGTCGCTCTTGAGCCAGTCGACGATGGCCGATGCGACGAACGCGCGCGTGCCCTCGTCGCGCAACAGGATGGCGAGCTGCTCGAGCATCTGGTCGAGCAGCTCCTGGTGGCGGCCGTCCCGGGTGAGCGTGTCGAGAATCGCGCCCGCCGACTTCGAGAAGTCGACGCGCGCGAGCGCCGCGTGCAGGCTGTCGCGGATGAAGCTCTGGATGCGCGCGTCATCGGTGAGGCCGAGCACGCCCGACATCATGCGCACCGCGTAGTCGCCGAGGCGCTGCGCATTCTGCGGCGCGGTGAGCCAGCTGGAAAGCCGCGCCACCGGATCGTGGCGCCGGATCAACCCGACGAGCGAACCCACGTCGAGAAACTTGTCGCGCACGAAGGCGGCGAGCTCGTCGGCGATGCGTTCCTTGTTGCGCGGAATCACGCCCGTATGCGCCGAAACGAACGGAATCGGGACGCGCCGGAACAGCGCGACAACCGCGAACCAGTCGGCCAGGCCGCCGACCATTGCGGCTTCGCTCACGGACTTGACGCCGTCCGTCACGACGCCTGGCGGGAAAAAAAGCGCCGTGCCGGCGAAGACGAGCGCCGCAACCAGCAGAAACGCCAGCGCCTGGCGCTTGGCGCGCGTGAGTTCGGCTTCGTCCCGTGGGGCGTTCGAAGGCGTCATGAGGAGCAGAGAGTCGCGAGGTTCGAATCGCGACATTATGCTGCCCGCGCGCCAACCGCCGCATGCCGAAGCGCCGCGCCAGCGCGGCGCCAGCGCGGCGCGCTCGCGACGCCTCAGGCCGAACGCGTGTCCCGCCGCTGCGGCACGATCCGCCAGCCGAGGTTCACGCCCGCCGCCGCGACCAGGATGAGCGCGGCGCCCACCACCTGGATCCACGCGAGCCGCTGGCCGAACGCGAACCAGTCCACGAGGATCGCGACCACGGGATAAATGAACGAGAGCGCGCCCGTCATCGCCGTGGGCAGCTTCTGGATCGCGCCGTAGAGCAGCACGTACATGATGCCCGTGTGCACGATGCCGAGCGTGACGAGCTGCGCCCAGTGCAGCGGCGTGGCCGGCAGCGTGCCGTAGTGGATGAACGGCGCGAGCGCGAGCGCGCCGAACGCGAGCTGCACGAGCGCGATGAGATGCGGCGGCGTGCCCTTGAGATGGCGCGTGATGATCGACGAGATCGCGTAGAGAAACGCCGCACCCGCCGCGTAGGCCACGCCCTGCAGATACTCGCCGGGCACCGCGAGCACGGCGGGCTCCACCTCGACCACGCATACGAGGCCGAGGAAGGCCACCGCCAGCCACGCAACCGTCGAAGCGCTCACGCGCTCGCGCAAAATGACCACGCCGAGACCGACCAGCATGAATGGCTGTGTGTTGTAGACGGCCGTGGCCATGGAGATCGACGCACGCGAATAGGCGGCGAACAACAGCACCCAGTTCGCGACGATGGCCGCGCCCCCCAGCACGGCGAGCGCGAGCGTGCGCGGCGGCAGGTGCTTGCGGCGCAGCAGGCCGAGCGCGGCGCACACGAGCGTGAGCGTCGCGCCGCCCAGCACGCAGCGTAAAAAGGCGATGTTGATCGGGGCCTGCCGCGAGGCGACCACGAGCCAGCCGATGGTGCCGGACATCAGCATCGCGACGATCATCTCGGCGGCGCCGCGGCGAATTTCAGGAGTGGTGGAAGACATGAGCTTGCATCCTCGTTTAGCGCACGAAGGGCGCGCAGCCCTTCGTATCTGCAAGCCAGTTTATCGGCTGCAAGGCGAGGAATACATGGCTAAACTTAGGCAAGAGGCAAGACTTGCCTTCGATTGAAAGGCCAACCTGGCGGAGCACCCGCGCAATCATGAACCGACGTCCGAACCCAACGCCCGCCGCGGCCCCGCTCGACGACATCGACCGCATGCTGCTCGCGGCGCTCGCCGAGGACGCCCGCTCAAGCGTCGCCGAACTGGCCAAGCACGTGGGGCTGTCGGCGCCGAGCACGTCCGAGCGGCTGCGCCGGCTCGAAGCGCAAGGCGTGATTGGCGGCTATACGGTGCAGATCGATCCGCGCGCGCTCGGCTACACCTTGCAGGCCATCGTGCGCGTGAAGCCGCTGCCCGGACAATTGCATCTGGTGGAAGAGGTGCTGAGGCGCATTCCCGAATTCGTCGAGTGCGACAAGGTCACGGGCGACGACTGCTTCATCGCCCGGCTTTATCTGCATTCGATCGATCAGCTCGACGAGATTCTCGCGAAAGTCACCGAGCGCGCCGAAACCAGCACGGCCATCGTCAAGTCCACGCCGGTGCCGCGCCGCCTGCCGCCGCTACGCTGAAGCCCGGGTGCTGAAACCCGGGCGCGGCAGCCCGTCAGCGCTCCGTGGTCTCGAAGAACGCCAGCATCTCCTCGACCAGCGCCTCGCTCGCCTCTTCGGGAATGTAATGGCCGCACGGCAACGCACGCCCGCTCACGTCGCGCGCCACCTTGCGCCATTCGGCGAGCGGGTCGAAGCAGCGCTCGATCACGCCTTCCGCGCCCCACAGCACGCGCAGCGGGCACGCCACCTTGTTGCCGCGCTCGAGATCGGCGCGGTCGTGCTCGAGGTCGATGGTGGCCGAGGCGCGGTAGTCCTCGCACATCGCATGCACGGCGCCCGGCTGGCGCAGCGCCGCGCGGTAGGCGCCCAGCGCCTTCGGCGCGAAGGGTGCGAGGCCCGCGTGACGGCTGCCCATGACGCGCTCGATATAAACGTCGGGGTTCGCTTCGATCAGCGTCTCCGGCAGCGGCTCGGGCTGGATCAGGAAGAACCAGTGGAAGTAGAGCGTGGCGAACTCGCGGTCGGTCTGCTCGTACATGGCGAGCGTGGGCGCGATGTCGAGCAGCATGAGCCGCTCGACGGCGTCGGCGTGGTCGAGCGCCATGCGGTGCGCAACGCGCGCGCCGCGGTCGTGTGCGCACACGAGAAAACGCTCGTGGCCGAAGTGGCGCATGACTTCGACCTGATCGGCCGCCATCGCGCGTTTCGAATAGGCGGCGTGCGTGTCGTCGCTGGCCGGTTTCGAGGAGGCGCCGTAGCCGCGCAGATCCGTCGCGATGACGGTGAAGTGCTGCGCGAGTGAGGAAGCGCACCGGTGCCAGATCATATGCGTCTGCGGATGGCCGTGCAGCAGCAACAGCGGCGGTCCGTCGCCGCCCTTCACGCCGCAGATGTCTACGCCGCCCGCAGTGCGAACGGTGAAAGGCTGGAATCCGTCGAAGGGCATGGGGTTAGTCTCTTGTGTTTGTTGGTCTGCGGTCATTGTATGAGGCGAGCGCGGCTCGAAAATGTGCTTTTGGGCCCGCAGCGGTAGAAACCGAACACTCCCTCGAAAACCGCACGAGGGATCCGCACGCACGATGCCCGATCGACCTCACGCCTATAATCGAACGGCCGTTTTCGCGCCCCCGCCGTCTATCGAAGCGCCGCAAGGAGACCTCCCCATGGCACTGCCCGCCGTCCTGCAAAACCTCTCGCTGCCCGTCGTGGGCTCGCCGATGTTCATCGTCAGCTATCCGGAACTGGTGCTCGCGCAGTGCAAGGCGGGCATCGTCGGTTCGTTTCCGGCGCTCAACGCGCGCCCCGCCGAGGAACTGGGCGTCTGGCTCACGCAGATCCGGGAGGAACTCACCGCGCACAAGCGCGCGAACCCCGAGGCCGTCATCGGGCCGATCGCCGTCAACCAGATCGTGCATCAGTCGAATGCGCGGCTCGAGCACGACGTGCGCGTGTGCGTCGAGCACCATGTGCCGATCTTCATCACGAGCCTGCGCGCGCCGCCGCGCGAGCTGCTCGACGCGGTGCACAGCTACGGCGGCATCGTGCTGCACGACGTCATCAACCTGCGCCACGCCGCCAAGGCGCTCGAAGCGGGCGTGGACGGCCTGATCCTCGTGGCCGCGGGCGCGGGCGGCCATGCGGGTACGACCTCGCCGTTCGCGCTGGTAGGCGAAGTGCGGCGCATCTTCGACGGCCCGATCGTGCTGTCGGGCGCGATCGCCAACGGCGGCTCGATCCTCGCCGCCCAGGCCATGGGCGCGGACCTCGCCTACATGGGCACGCGCTTCATCGCGACGAAAGAGGCGCACGCCGTGGACGACTACAAGCACGCCATTCTCGAAGCGAAAGCCGCGGACATCGTCTACACGAACCTCTTCACGGGCGTGCACGGCAACTACATCCGCGAGAGCATCGTGAACGTCGGGCTCGATCCCGATGCGCTGCCCGAGTCGGACAAGTCGAAGATGGACTTCGGCGCGGGCACCTCGAAGGCGAAGGCCTGGAAAGACGTGTGGGGTGCAGGCCAGGCCGTCGGCCTGATGGACGACGTGCCCTCCGTGGCGGATCTCGTGGCGCGCCTGAAGCACGAGTACGAGGCGACGAAGGCGCGGCTGGGCGTGGGCCGCTGAGCGCAGGCGGGCCCGGTTTCAGCCGCGGGCGGACGCAATACGGGCGGCGTCGGCATTGACCGCCGCCGCCCGTATCGCTTCGACGCCCGGCCAGAGTTCGCGCTCCGAAAAGCGCGCGGCAAGGAAATCGACGAACGAGCGCACCTTCGCCGAGAGATGGCGGCGGCTCGCGTACACGGCGTAGATCGGCAGTTCGCGCGGCGGCAGCGCGTCGACGAGCAGCGGCACGAGGCGACCTTCGGCGATATCGTCGCCCACCACCTCGGTGCCGAGCATCGACAGCCCGCCGCCTTGCAGCACCACCACGCGCAGCGCTTCCAGGTGATTGACGATGAGATTGCCGCCCGGCTTCGGCTTCATGCCGCCCGCGCCCTCCGCGAACGGCGCGAGTTCCTGGGCCGAAGCCCCCGCGTACTGAACGAAGTTGTGCCGCGCGAGATCGGCCACGGTTTTCGGCGCGCCGTGGCGGCGCAGGTACTCGGGCGAGGCGCACAGCACGATGTGCGCGGTGGCGAGCGGCCGCGCGATCAGCGAAGACGACTTGAGCCCCGAAGGCGCGGCGCGGATCGCCACGTCGAAGCCCTCGTCGATCAGCTCGACCACGCGGTCGGACAGCGTGATGTCGACGGTCACCTGCGGATAGCCGGCGGCGTAGTCGGCGACCGCGCCCATCACATGACGCAGCCCGAACGCCGTGAGCGAAGACACGCGCAGGCGCCCCTGCGGCACCACGCTCGCCGCGCCCACCGCCTGGCCGGCCTCGTCGAGTTCGGTGAGCGCCTGGGCCACGCGCTCGTAATACTCGCGCCCCGCCTCGGTGGGCGCGACGCGGCGCGTGGTGCGGTTCAACAGGCGCGCGCCGAGCTGCTGCTCCAGATGCATTACATGCTTGCTCGCCATCGCGGCGGACATGTTCATGCGCTCGGCCGCCGCGACGAAGCTGCCCGCCTCCACCACCTGGCGGAACACTTTCATGCTGACGAGGGTATCCATTGCGCGGCCTTCAATTCGAACATCAAAGAATGAGAATCAATCGGCGATATTTTCCTCGTTTTATCAAATGCGGGTGTTGAAACGCGCAGGCGCGCTTTGCCGCGCCTTAAATCGGGCGGCCCAGAAAGCAAAAACCCCGCGCTGCACATAGCGCGGGGTTTTTGCGTCGAACGGCGACGTTACAGGCTGCGCTGTTTAGAACTTCGCGCGCATGCCCACACCGTAGGTCTGGCCGCTCGACATGTTGTCGAAGTGGTCGTACATGTAAGCGGCGTAGACGTCGGTGCGCTTGGAGAGCGGGTAGTCGTAGCCGATGGCCGCCGTCTGGCGCGTCTGGTTCAGGCCGCCGCCGTCGCGCGAGTACGCATACGACGCCATGACCGTGCCCGGGCCGGCCGGGACCGTCACGCCGCCCTGGGCGGTGTTGACGTGCCAGCTGCCCACCTGCTGCCAGTTCGCCGTGTACATGTACTGGCCGAAGAACTTCACGTACTTGAGGTCGTACGAGAGGCCGACCTGCGCCACGCCCTGGCTCTTCAGGCCGATGATGGTCGTGTCGCCGCTCACGATGCTGCCGATGTCGCCCGGCGTGTTGTTGAAGTTCACGTACTGGTAGACCGCCGTGGCCGCAAACGGGCCATGGAAATACAGGCCCTGCACGCTCCACTTCTTCGAGCCGTTCTGGCCGGCCTGGTTGCCGAACGCATACATGGCCGAACCCGAGAGGCCGTTGAAGTTAGGCGACGAGTACTGCACGGCGTTGTTCCAGCCCGAGTCGCCCACCACGCCCTGGTCGGTCGTGTAGGTCGGGAACGTCGAGAGGCCGAGGTACACGTGGTACACCATCGGCGAGAAGGTGTACGAATCGATGAATGGGTTGAAGAGAATCGTCGAGACGAACAGTTGTGTCGTCAGGCGCCCCGCCGTGACCGTGCCGTACGGCGATTCGATGCCGACGTACGCATTGCGCGCGAAGAACGTGTCGCCCGCGAAGCGGCCGTACTGGCCGTTTTGCGCGCGGAAGAAGCTTTCCAGGGTGAAGATCGCCTTGTAGCCGCCGCCCAGATCTTCAGATCCCTTCATGCCCCAGTACGACGTGGACATGCCCCCGCCGCTCACGTTCCAGGCGGTCTGGCCGCCCGGAAATTTCGTCGCCCCGACCCATTCGTCGACCTGGCCGTAGAGCTGGACGCTCGACTGCGCAAACGCCGACGACGACGCGGCGGCAATAACAGCGGCGAGCGCGCTCGCCTTCAGGGTGGTGCTCAGCGCACGGCTGACCGTTGTATTCATGGGTTCTCCAGTCTTTGTCAAAAAAGGGTGTCGGGCGGCTGAGGCGCTCACGCGAGCTCTGTTTTTCCGTCGTTCGCAGGCGTGGCCGTTCTGGGCGGATCCATCTTTGCGGACCATTTTTATGATCAAAAATAAACGGTGTTATTGCCGGTATATGGGGCGGATTAGATTGCCGTCGATAGAACCTTGTTTGCCGCTGTCGACGCCGCTTTCCGCTGCGCTGCGTCACTGCGAATCGCAGCCTGCCGGGCCGCGCCCAGCGGGGCGCTCCCGCACGCGTGGGGCTGCGAATGACGTGCCGCCGAAACGAAAGCGAGATTTGAGACGAACGGGTTCTGTATGACGAGAGATTTCCAAAAAAGTGTGGTATCCACGCGTCAGTTTTCGCGGCGTGGACGAACGCACCTTGTTTTGGACGTGTTTCGGCGGCGCTAGCAGGTCAATGCCTGAAGCGAATCCTGAGGAGAATCAAATGAAGAAAGCGGGAGAAAGCGTGCGGGGGAAGAAAACAAAAGCGGGCCGTGAGGCAGCGCTCAATTGCGGTAAGGCGAAGGCATGGGCGGACGCGGGACCTCGCCGCCGTTGCGCGGGAATGGCCGGTAGGTACCGCCGCGCTCCTCGTTGTAGCGGGCGACGTCTTCGCGGATCGAGCCCGCGCGCACCGGCGAGTCGGCCGGCGGATGCGGCACCGGACGCGTTTCCGCGCTCACGGGCGTGATGGGATTGCCGCGATAGCCGCCGCCGTAGCCGCCGAACGGCGTGCCATAGCTGTAGTCGCGATGGGGAGCCTGCTGCTGGACCTGACCTTGCCACTGGTTCGGCGCACGATTGCCGCCGCGCTCATAGCGGCCGCCCTGGTCGGCCACGCGCATGGGCGAAGCGGCACCGGCGTAAGCGGCCGGGCCGCGGCCGCGCTCAGGGGCGCCGCGGTAGCCGCCGCCCAACGACATGCCACCGCGCGGCGCGGGCATCGAGTGCATGGCGGGCATCGCGGGCATGGAAGGCGCGCGCGCGAAGCCGCCGCCCCCGCCGTGCCCTGGAAAACCGGGCTGAGCATGGGCGAGCGCAACGAAGGCCGCTAATCCGGCCCCCAAGACCCACTGTCCCAGTTTTGACAACCCTGCGTGCATTGTGACGTTTCACCTGCCCGACGTTCGCGCTTTGGCAACCCGCCACTCGGGCCATGGCAGGCCAGTCCCGGGACGCTCGCCGCGCGAGCGCGTAACGATTGCCGCCACAACGGTCCGGGCGTCCTTGACGGTAATTTATGGGCGTGCTGTATGGGTGTCGAGCCAAAAGATGTTATGCCGCCCGAAGGGTTGTAACACCATGTTACTGCTGGGTTTTCTGGCTTCGGATGCGCCCTCGGAAGGCCGCCTGGCAAGGCTCTCCGAGCAGGTGTGAGCGCTGTTCGTTTTATGTTTGAGCAAGCCTGAACATCTGAAGAATGCGCGGACTCCTGACGACTTTTGCGGCTCGGGAATACCCTCGCCCGTCGATGAGGAATCCGGCATAAAGGGGACATCGACGCCGGCGATACATGCGTATCCATCATGAATCGATGCTTCAAATGAATTTGCTTTTTCAATCGGCTTGCGCCGACAATAGACATCCCGATTCACCCGTTGCACGCACATCGATCTGCGCGCAGCCAGGCGCCCAGGCGCGCATTTGAGATTGTCCGATGGCACGTCCGAAATTCCTGCCCGATAACTTCACCCTTTCCCTCGTCGGCACGGTGATTCTTGCGAGCCTGTTCCCGGTGCACGGCCAGGCCGCCACCGGTTTCAACTGGCTGACCAATGTGGCCGTCGGCCTGCTGTTCTTCCTGCACGGCGCCAAGCTCTCGCGCGAGGCGATCGTCGCCGGTGCGACGCACTGGCGGCTGCACATCGTCGTGCTGCTCAGCACCTTCGTGCTCTTTCCGGCGCTGGGCCTCGCGCTCAAGCCCCTGCTTTCGCCGCTCGTCACCCCGGCGCTCTACGCGGGCGTGCTGTTCCTCTGCACGCTGCCCTCCACGGTGCAGTCGTCCATTGCGTTCACCTCGATTGCGCGCGGCAACGTGCCCGCCGCCGTTTGCAGCGCTTCGGCATCGAGCCTGATCGGCATCTTCGTCACCCCCGCGCTCGTGAGCCTGATCGTCACGAACCAGAGCGCGAGCGGCGGCTCGGCCTGGCACACCGTGTGGAACATCGTGCTGCAACTACTTGTGCCGTTCGTGGCGGGCCAGCTGCTGCGCCCGGTGATCGGCCGCTGGATCGAGCGCAACAAGGGCGTGCTCAAGTTCGTCGATCAGGGGTCGATCCTGCTGGTGGTGTTCGGCGCGTTTTCCGAGGCCGTGAACGAAGGGCTCTGGCATCACATTCCGCTCACCGCACTCGGTGGCCTGCTCGTGGTGAACGCGGTGCTGCTCGCGCTCGCGCTCGGCATCACGATGTTCACGAGCAAGAAGCTCGGCTTCTCGCGCGCCGACCAGATCACCATCATTTTCTGTGGCTCGAAGAAAAGCCTCGCGGCCGGCGTGCCGATGGCGAAGGTCATCTTCGCCTCCAACGCCGTGGGCGCGGTCGTGCTGCCGCTCATGCTGTTCCACCAGATCCAGTTGATGGTGTGCGCGGCGCTCGCCCAGCGCTGGGGTGCCCGCGACATGAGCGCCGAGCGCGCCGCCAGCGCGGGCGACGAATCGCGCGCCGGCGCGAGCGAACGCACCGCCACCGCCGCGCGCCGCTAAGCGGCGTACAGCACGTCACTCAGGGCGGCGAGAAACCGCCGCCCTGCTGCAGCAAACGCCGCGGCTAGCTCCCGGCGTCTCAACCTCCTGCGCCAGCACCCTCCCCGCGTCACGCCCGCATCCGCCGCACGCCCAAAGATTGGACATCGCGGCACTGTCACCAAAATTTCATTTAATTCATCCGATCATATGCCGTTAAGTTCATCGTCTTCGCCCGTTCCGGCCTGTCCATGTCTGCTCCCGCGCCACTCCTGCACGCGGCGCCCGGCGTCGGGGCGCTGATCGCCCAGCGCCAGCTGCGCGCCGTCTTCCAGCCCATCGTCGATTTCGAGGGTGGCGCGATCCTCGGCTACGAAGGCCTCATTCGCGGGCCGGCTGGCTCGCCGCTCGAAACGCCCGCCGCCCTCTTCGCGCGCGCCGGCGACGAACAATGCACCGCCGCGCTCGAACGCGCGGCCGCCCGCACCTGCATCGAAACGTTCGCGAGACTCGACTGCCCCGGCAAGCTGTTCCTCAATTTCAGCGCCGACGCGCTGCGCCAGCTCACCGCCGACGGCGACGCCGCGCTCGCCCTCTTCGACGGCCCGATCGACCCCACGCGCGTCGTGATCGAGCTCACCGAGCAAAGCGCCATCCACGACTTGCGCAATTTTTCGCCCGTCGTCGAGACGCTGCGCGCGGCCGGCGCCCAGTTCGCGCTCGACGACTACGGCACGGCCAACGCGAGCCTCAACCTCTGGGTGCAGTTGCAGCCCGATGTCGTGAAGATCGACCGTTTCCTCATCCACGACATCGCCAACGACGCGCTCAAGTTCGAAGCCGTGCGCGCCGTGCAGCATTTCGCGCAGGCGAGCGGCACACGGCTCGTGGCGGAGGGCATCGAGAACGCTGCCGACCTGATCGTGCTGCGCGACATGGGCATCGACTGCGGCCAGGGCTTTTTCTTCGGCCGCCCCAACGTGGAGCCGCTGCGCGTGCTGGCCCGCGAAGCGCGCGAGGCAATTCGCGCGGACCATATCGCCGTGTTCCCCGAGGCCACGCGCAGCGCCGCCACGCAGCCCGCGGGCGGCGGCGCGCCGGCCAGCAAGATGCTCGTGCGCGCGCCCGCGCTGCCGCGCCAGGCGACCAACAACGACGTGCTCGAACTGTTCAACGGTCAACCCGATCTGCACGCGGTGGCCGTGGTGGAAGACGAAGCCCCCGTCGCGCTCATCAACCGGCGCGCGTTCATGGACCGCTATGCGCTGCCGTATCACCGCGAGCTGTTCGGCAAGAAGGCCTGCCTGCAATTCGCCAACGCGCAGCCGGTGCTGATCGAGCAATCGATGACGGTCGAGCAGATGGCGACGCTGCTCGTAAGCGACGACCAGCGCTATCTCGCCGATGGCTTCGTCATCACCGATAACGGCCGCTACGCCGGGCTCGGCACTGGCGAGAGCCTCGTGCGCGCCGTGACGGAGGTGCGCATCCAGGCGGCGCGCTACGCCAATCCGCTCACCTTCCTGCCGGGCAATATCCCCATCAGCTCGCATATCGAGCGTCTGCTGTCGCACGACGCGGGCTTTCACGCGTGCTACGTCGACCTGAACCAGTTCAAGCCCTTCAACGATCAGTACGGCTATTGGCAAGGCGACGAGGTGCTGAAGTTCGCGGCGACGGTGCTCGCCGGCGCCTGCGACCCCACGCGCGACTTCCTCGGCCACGTGGGCGGCGACGACTTCCTGATCCTGTTCCAGAGCGAGACGTGGCGCGAGCGCGCGCGCCAGGCGATCGGAACGTTCAACGAAGGCGCGCAGCGCTTCTATGCACCGGGCGACCGCCTCGCGGGCGGCATTCACGGCGAGGATCGCCACGGCAACGCCACCTTCTTCACCTTCGTGACGATGGCGATCGGCTGCGTGTACATCGCCCCGGGCGAGGGTGCGCAGCACAGCAGCGACGCCATCGCCTCGCTCGCGGCCCTCGCCAAGCGCCGCGCGAAGCAGGAAGCGAGCGGGCTCGTCGTGATCGACGGCGCGAGCGCCAACCTCGTGCCCACGCTCAGTTCGACACCAGGCGAAGCCGGTTGGTCATAGCGGCCTGAACCTCCCCTGCGGCAGCCCAGAACATGAACGGGCCGGCCGCGCGGCGGGTGCCGCGCGCCGGCCCGTTTTGCTTGCGTTGCTTGACCGCTGCGCCGTCGCTAGATCGTCCCCATCAAGACCAGCACGACGACCACGACGACGATGATGCCGAGCGTGCCCGAAGGCGCGTAGCCCCATGAACGGCTATGCGGCCACGCTGGGAACGCGCCAATGAGCAGCAGGATCAGAATGACCAGAAGCAGGGTGCCGAGCATGACGCCTCCGTAAGTCGAATGTTGGTGTCCGGCTTTCCGCAACCGTCGTGCCTGCGCCCGTTTAGTGAATTTTACTAAACATGAATGTTTGCGTTTATTTCATTGTTTACTGGTATTTACCTGGAATTCGAGACGTAGGTTCGGGTTTTTTGGGCAGGTTTTTACTATACAATCGCGGCACACCTGACCACACCCGGAACGCCCACCGCGCCACCGCCAGCCAGGAATCATGGGGACAACCATTCGTGACGTCGCGCAAGCCGCCAACGTGTCGATCGGCACGGTGTCGCGCGCGTTGAAGAACCAGCCGGGCCTCTCCGAGGCCACGCGCGGGCGCATCGTCGAAGTCGCGCGCACGCTCGGCTATGACTGCGCGCAACTGCGTCCGCGCATTCGCCGGCTCACCTTCCTGCTCCACCGCCAGCACAACAACTTCGCGGCTAGCCCGTTCTTCTCGCACGTGCTGCACGGCGTGGAAGACGCCTGTCGCGAACACGGCATCGTGCCCGCGCTGCTCACCGCCGGCCCCGCCGACGACACCGTCCAGCAGTTGCGCCTGCACGCGCCCGACGCCATCGCCGTGGCGGGCTTCGTCGAGCCGGAAATGCTCGCTGCGCTCGTCGCGCTGCAACGCCCGCTCGTGCTGATCGACCTGTGGGCGCCGGGTCTGCGCTCAGTGAATATCGACAACGCGGCGGGCGCCGCGCTCGCCATGCGGCATCTGTTCGAGCTGGGACGGCGGCGCATTGCGTTCATCGGCGGCTCGCTCGCGCACTACAGCATCGCGCAGCGCGCGCTCGGTTACCGGCGCGCGTTCTTCGAGGCGGGCCTGCTGTTCGACCCGTCGCTCGAAACGACGATCGACGGCGGGCTCGATCCCGACACGGGCGCGTCGCTCGCCATGCAGCGTTTGATCGACGCGGCGCGCGCCACATCGCGCCCGCCGCCCGACGCCCTCTTCGCCTACAACGACGCCGCCGCGCTCGCGGCCATGCGCGTGTGCCTCGCCAATGGCCTGCGCGTGCCCGAGGACATCGCCATCATCGGTTTCGACGATATCGCGGGCGCCACGCACGCCACGCCGCCGCTCTCGACGATCGCCGTCGACAAGGAAGCACTCGGGCGGCGCGGCGTCGAGCTGCTGCTCGAAGAGACGCCTGCCGCGAGTGAAATCCGTTTGCCGGTGCAGCTCGTCGCGCGTGCGAGCACGCTGGGTGCGGCGTCATCGAACCTCGTTGCCGCGCACGCCGTCCATCACGCTGCAGGCACGCCACAGAGCGCCTGAGGCGCTCCGTCGAAACACGCTGAACACACATTGAAAATACGCTGAAGCCACGTCCAGGACAGAAGAGAAAGCCATGACGATGACCGCCGACACCGCCTCCTCCGCCACCGCACAACCCGTCGCCGTACCGGGCGTCGCGAGCTTTCGCGACCGCGGCTTCCTGCTCGGCCACGTGCAGGACACACTGCGCTTCTACGCGCCGAACGTGCTCGATCCCTCGGGCGGCTTCTTCCACTACTTCCGCGACGACGGCTCGATCTACAACGCGCACTCGCGGCACCTCGTGAGCAGCTGCCGCTACGTCTTCAACTATGCGATGGCGTATCGCGAGTTCGGCGATGCGCAGCACCTGGAATACGCGCGCCACGGCCTGCAGTTCCTGCGCGAGGGCCACTGGGACCCGCATCTGCAGGGCTACGACTGGGAGATCGACTGGCGCGACGGCAAGAAGCGCGTGCTCGACGCCACGCGCCACTGCTACGGCCTCGCGTTCGTGCTGCTCGCTTACGCGCATGCGGCGATGGCCGGCATCGAGGAAGCGCGGCCGATGATCGGCGCGACCTTCGATCTGATGGAACACCGCTTCTGGGACGGCGCGGCGGGCCTCTACGCCGACGAGGCGAGCGCCGACTGGATCGTCTCGGGCTATCGCGGCCAGAACGCCAACATGCACACGACCGAGGCGCTGCTCGCGGCCTACGAGGCGACGGGCCATCTCGTCTATCTCGACCGCGCCGAGCGCGTGGCCTCGAACATCACGCTGCGCCAGGCGAAGCTCTCGCAAGGGCTCGTGTGGGAGCACTTTCACGCGGACTGGTCGGTGGACTGGCACTACAACGAGGAAGACAGCTCGGACATCTTCCGTCCGTGGGGCTTCCAGCCGGGCCACCAAACGGAGTGGGCGAAGCTGCTACTGCTGCTCGAACGTCACCGGCCGCTGCCCTGGCTGCTGCCGCGCGCAATCGAACTGTTCGACGCCGCGATGGCGCACGCCTGGGACAACGATCACGGCGGCCTCTACTACGGCTTCGGCCCGGACGGCACCGTGTGCGATCACGACAAGTACTTCTGGGTGCAGGCGGAAACCTTCGCCACGGCGGCGCTGCTTGGCAAGCGCACCGGCAACGAGCGCTTCTGGGACTGGTACGACGAAATCTGGCACTACAGCTGGGCGAATTTCGTCGATCATCGTTACGGTGCGTGGTACCGCATCCTCACGTGCGACAACCGCAAGTACAGTGACGAGAAGAGCCCCGCCGGCAAGACCGACTATCACACCATGGGCGCGTGCTACGAAGCGCTGAACGCGCTGCCGGGACGCGGCATGGCGCCGGTCGCGGGCCGCGAGGAAGCGACCGCCGCCGCTGGTGGCATGACGGGCATGACAGGCACCAGCGGCCAGAACTAGACAGAGGAACACGACGATGAGCACCTGCAGCACCGGTCCGGACTTTTCGTCCGGCTTCCCGGCCTTCATCTCGGCCGGCGACATCCTCACCGATCTCGTGCGCACCCCCGCGCCCGAGGGCACGCCGCATGCCTCGCAGCCCGGCTCACCGGGCATGGACTCGCACTGGCGCGCGCATCCTGGCGGCGCGGGCTGGAACGTCGCGCGCGCAGTCGCGCGCCTCGGGCTGCCCACGGCGAGCGTGGGGGCGCTCGGCGTCGACAACTTCTCGGACGAACTCTGGAACGCGAGCGTGGCCGCCGGTCTCGACATGCGCTTCATGCAGCGCGTGGAGCGCGCGCCGCTGCTCGCGATCGTGCATCAGACGCATCCGCCCGCGTACTACTTCATCGGCGACAACAGCGCCGACCTCGCCTTCGATCCCGCGAAGCTGCCCGAAGGCTGGCGCGCGCACGCGAAGTGGGCGCACTTCGGCTGCATCAGCCTCGTGCGCCAGCCGCTCGGCGAAACGCTCGCCACGCTCGCCGCCGAGCTGCGCGCGGCCGGCGTGAAGATCAGCTTCGATCCGAACTACCGCAACCTCATGGCGCACGGCTACGAGCCGATCCTGCGCCGCATGGCTGCGCTCGCCGATCTCATCAAGGTCTCCGACGAAGACCTGCGCATGCTGTTCGCCGGCAAGAGCGAAGCCGAAGCCATCGACGCCGTGCGCGCGCTCAATCCGACCGCCACACTGCTCGTCACGCGCGGCGCGCAGTCGGCCACGCTCTATGTGGGCGACGAGGTGATCGAGGCGGCGCCGCCGCGCGTCGAAGTGGCCGATACGGTGGGCGCCGGCGACGCGTCCATCGGCGGGCTGCTGTTCAGCCTCATGAGCGCGCCGCAGCGCAACTGGCGCCAGCATCTCGCCTTCGCGCTCGCCGCGGGCGCGGCCGCGTGCCGCCGGCCCGGCGCGCATTCGCCGACGCTCGACGAAGTCGTCGCGCTGCTCGCCGACTGAAGGCGCACGCGGCGCGCATTCTGGCGCACCGCCTGGACACCGCGCGGGGCTGACACGAAAGCGCCGCGCCGCCGTCATATGCGTGTCCCGCAGCCGCGCGGGCAACGTGCTAGCATGGAATCTCCCTCTTGCTGCGGGTCAGGCGCGACGCTTGCGCGCCCCAGTCCACGTGACCCGTCGAGGGGAGTTTCCTTCCACGAGGAGCACGCTATGGAAGACGTCAGCTACACCAAGGGGATCTACACGGCCGTCGCCTCTGTGCGGCCCATGAACGCCGGCCAGTACCAGGGCCTGGTCTCCCTGGCGCGCGACGACGGCGAGGAACTCGAAAACGCGGTGTATGAAGTCGAAGCCGCATCGGGCACGCCGGAAGAGGCTCTCGAAGAAGCCAAGGCGCTGGCGCATCGCATTCTCGGCGAACTCGAACTGTAAGTCGCCGCGGTGAGCCCAGTGCCCGCTCGGGGACTGCCGGCAGCGCTGCATGAGACGGGGGTGCTCCGCATGGGACCAGAGTAAGCGTTAAGGCGCCAACTCTGGTCGACAGCCCTGCATGGGACCAGAGTAAGCGCTAAAGCGCCAACTCTGGTCGACAGGAGGTTAGCCATGTCCGAACAGCTCTTTCTATACGGCGTCTACGCCATCCACGTGCATCCCCTCGAACTGCAGGGCGCTCGCTGGGACGCCGAATATCAGATCACGCATCGCGACAAGGCCGTGCAGCCGTGGGTCACGGTCGGCGGCAACGCGGGCTTCGAGGCGCCCACGCAAGCCGTGGACGCCGCGCGCCGCCAGGCCATCGCGGATATCGAACACGGCGCAGGCATTCCGAAGCCGCACGGGTTTCCGTAAGCCTTTCGTTCGACGCCGTTCCTGCCGCGTCTCACTCCTGCTCTCGTCGCGCCAGCCCTGCGCCCTGCCAGCGCCCGTTGGCATGCGCCCGCTTGTCCTGCCCCTGCAGCATTGCTACGCTCTTCTCCTTACTTCAGATCCGCAGGGACCATCATGACGTCCGAGACGCCGGAGCGCTTCGCAAACCAGGAAGCGGCCCAGCAAGCCGAATCGGCACCCGAGGCTTCGCCCGGCGTGGACATGGCCGCCTGCAAGGCCGAAACGCCCGCGGGGCCCAGGCAAAAAGCCAGACGCGGGAGGCCGCGCAAGGTGATGATCGGCACGCGCGAGGTGCTCGTCTACGGCATGCCGCAGTCCTGGGGCGACTTCTATCACACGGCGCTCACCATGCGCTGGCCCACCTTCTTTGCGTCGCTCGCGGCCCTCTTCCTGCTCATGAACGGCGTGTTCGCGTGTCTCTACCAGCTCGGCGCCGCGCCTATCGCCAACCAGTACCCGCAGGGCTTCCTCGGTGCGTTCTTCTTCAGCGTGGAAACGCTCGCCACCGTCGGCTACGGCGACATGCACCCGCAAACGCTCTACGCGCATATCGTCGCCACGCTGGAAATCTTCGTCGGCATGTCGGGTATCGCGTTGGCGACCGGCCTCGTGTTCGCGCGCTTCTCGCGCCCGCGCGCGAAGATCATGTTCGCGAGCCAGGTGGTGGTGCACCCCATCGAAGGCCGCATGACGCTGATGGCGCGCGCCGCCAACGCCCGCCAGAACGTGATCGCCGAAGCGGGAGCGAAGCTGCGGCTCATCCGTATCGAGACCTCGTCGGACGGCTTTCGCGCGCGGCGCATCCACGACCTCAAGCTCGTGCGCGACCAGCATCCGCTCTTCACGCTGGGCTGGAATCTCATGCACGTGATCGACGAGTCGAGCCCGCTCTACGGCGTCACGCCCGAGACGCTGGCCGAGCAGCACGCCACGCTGCATGTCGTGATCGAGGGCTCCGACGAATCGACCGCGCAGACCATGCAGGCGCGCTTTAGCTGGTCGGATCGCCAGATCCGCTGGGACTACCGCTACGTCGACCTGATGAGCGACGCGGACGGCGTGAGCACGATGGACTACACGCACTTTCACG
The DNA here is from genome assembly GCF_026343935.1 of Paraburkholderia sp. CNPSo 3076. Lineage (NCBI taxonomy): Bacteria > Pseudomonadati > Pseudomonadota > Betaproteobacteria > Burkholderiales > Burkholderiaceae > Paraburkholderia > Paraburkholderia sp. CNPSo 3076. The sequence goes on from NZ_JAPMAL010000016.1 coordinate 263,213, forward strand.
ATGTCGTGCCGTTCGATCGCGCGAAGCCTTACGCACCTCGGACGATCTGACAGGTTATCCCGAAGGCCGATCCAGACGGGGTTGCGGCGCGGCAGGGAAAATCTCTCTCCAAATTCGCCCTACGCGGGCAGGCTCTCGCGCGAATAAGCGGCAGCGCCGGAGAGTTAGCAAAAAATTTCCGTCATTGGCGAGAAAAAATAGAGTCTCTGTCGCCGCCCTGCTCAGTGGGGCGTGAGCGACCGCAAAGCTATGCATGGGATCGCAGTCAGCGCTGAAGCGCTAACTGCGTTCGACAAATGGAGACTCCCCCCAATGACCGCGCGCCCCGCGTTCGGCGACACGTCCTCGCCGCTTGATACGCCGCCCCTCGCTGATTACAAGCTCACCGACAACCTCACCGCCACCCGCGGCCGCATCTTCCTGACCGGCACCCAGGCGCTGATCCGCCTCGCGCTCATGCAGCGCGCACTCGACCGCGCGCATGGCCTGAACACCGCGGGCTTCATCAGCGGCTATCGCGGCTCGCCGCTCGGCATGGTCGATCAGCAGGCGTGGAAGGCGAAGAAACTGCTCGAAGCCGCCGACGTGCGCTTCCTGCCCGCCATCAATGAGGAGTTGGGCGGCACCGCCGTGCTCGGCACACAGCGCGTGGAAGCGGACCCCGAGCGCACCGTCGAAGGCGTGTTCGCGATGTGGTACGGCAAGGGCCCGGGCGTCGACCGCGCCGGCGACGCGCTCAAGCACGGCAACGCCTACGGCTCGTCGCCGCACGGCGGCGTGCTCGTAGTGGCCGGCGACGACCACGGCTGCGTGTCGTCGTCCATGCCGCATCAGAGCGACTTCGCGCTGATGGCGTGGCACATGCCTGTCGTGAATCCGTCGAACATTGCGGACATGCTCGAATTCGGCCTGTATGGCTGGGCGCTCTCGCGCTACTCGGGCGCGTGGGTGGGCTACAAGGCGATTTCGGAAACGGTGGAGTCGGGCTCGACCGTCGATCTCGATGCCATCAAAACCGACTGGCAAGCGCCGGAGGGATTTACGCCGCCGCCGGGCGGCCTGCACAACCGCTGGCCCGATCTGCCGAGTCTCGCCATCGAGCAGCGCCTCGCCGCCAAGCTCGACGCCGTGCGCCACTTCGCGCGCATGAACAGCATCGACAAGTGGATCGCGCCGAGCCCGCACGCGAACGTGGGCATCGTCACCTGCGGCAAGGCGCACCTGGACCTGATGGAAACGCTGCGCCGTCTCGATCTCACCGTCGACGACCTGGATCGCGCGGGCGTGCGCATCTACAAGGTGGGCCTGTCGTTCCCGCTGGAGATGTCGCGTATCGACGCGTTCGTCGCGGGCCTCACCGACGTGCTCGTGATCGAAGAGAAGGGCCCGGTGATCGAGCAGCAGATCAAGGACTACCTCTACAACCGCAAGGAAGGCGCGCGTCCCACGGTGATCGGCAAGCACGCCGAAGACGGCACGCTGCTGCTCTCCGAGCTGGGCGAGCTGCGCCCCTCGCGCATCCTGCCCGTGTTCGCCGCGTGGCTCGCGAAGCACCGGCCCGCGCTCGACCGCCGCGAGCGCGTGGTCGATCTCGTCGCGCCGCAAATCCTCTCGAACGCCGCCGACGCCGTTCGCCGCACGCCCTACTTCTGCTCAGGCTGCCCGCACAACACCTCGACCAAAGTGCCCGAAGGCTCGATCGCGCAGGCCGGCATCGGCTGCCACTTCATGGCTTCGTGGATGGAGCGCGACACCACCGGCCTGATCCAGATGGGTGGCGAAGGCGTGGACTGGGCCGCGCACTCGATGTTCACGAAGATGCCGCACGTGTTCCAGAATCTCGGCGACGGCACCTACTTTCACTCAGGCATCCTTGCGATTCGCCAGGCAGTGGCGACGAAGACCAACATCACCTACAAGATCCTCTACAACGACGCCGTGGCGATGACGGGCGGCCAGCCCGTGGACGGCAGCATTTCCGTGCCGCAGATCGCACGCCAGGTGGAAGCCGAAGGCGTCTCGCGCTTCGTGGTGGTGAGCGACGAGCCCGAGAAGTACGACGGCCATCACGGCCTGTTCCCGAAGGGCACGACGTTCCATCACCGCAGCGAACTCGATACGGTCCAGCGCGAACTGCGCGAAACGCCGGGCGTGACCGTGCTGATCTACGACCAGACCTGCGCCGCCGAAAAGCGCCGCCGACGCAAGAAGGGCGAATTCCCCGACCCGGACAAGCGCCTCTTCATCAACGAGGAAGTGTGCGAAGGCTGCGGCGATTGCGGCGTGCAGTCGAATTGTCTGTCGGTCGAACCCGTCGAAACGGAGCTGGGCCGCAAGCGCCGCATCGACCAGTCGTCGTGCAACAAGGACTATTCGTGCGTGAACGGCTTCTGCCCGAGTTTCGTGACCATCGAGGGCGGCAAGCTCAAGAAGGCCGCGGGCGCGGCATTCGATCCGCAGGCGCTCGCCGCGCGCGTGAATGCGCTGCCCATGCCTGCCACGCATCTCGACAACGCGCCCTACGACATCCTCGTGACGGGCGTGGGGGGCACCGGTGTCGTGACCGTGGGCGCGCTCATCAGTATGGCCGCGCATCTGGAAGGCAAGAGTGCTTCGGTGCTCGACTTCATGGGCTTCGCGCAGAAGGGCGGCTCGGTCCTCTCGTTCGTGCGCTTCGCGGCGACCGACGCGCTGCTCAACCAGGTGCGCATCGACACGCAGCAGGCCGACCTGCTGCTCGCCTGCGACATGGTGGTGGGCGCAAGCGCCGACGCGCTGCAAACCGTGCGACACGACCGCACGCGCATCGTCGTGAACACGCATGAGATTCCGAACGCGTCGTTCGTGCAGAACCCAGAAGCGAACCTGCACGCCGATGCGCTGCTCGCGAAGATGCGGCACGCGGCGACGAATGGCGCAACGTCGGCGCAAGATCCGCTTTCAGCTTGCGACGCCCAGGCGCTCGCGCAGCGCTATCTCGGCGACACGATCGGCGCGAACATCGTGATGCTCGGCTTCGCGTGGCAGCTTGGCCTCGTGCCGGTTTCACTGGCGGCGCTCACGCGTGCCATCGAGCTGAACAACGTGGCCGTGCAGGCGAACCTGCTCGCGTTCTCCATCGGCCGCATGGCCGCCGCCGATCCCGCTGCGCTCGAAGCGCTCGACACGCAACGCACGGCAGCCGCGAAAGCTACGGCGCGCAAGCTCACGCAAACGCTCGACGAACTGATCGCCGACCGCGAAGCGCGTCTGCTCGCTTATGGCGGCGCGAGCTACGTGAAGCGTTATCGCGCGCTGGTCGATGCCGCACGCAGCGCCGACAAGAGTGCAGAGAAGACGCTCGCGCGCGCCGTCGCGACCACGTTCTATCGGCTGCTCGCCGTGAAGGACGAATACGAAGTCGCGCGCCTGCACGCCGACCCGGCGTTCCGCGCCGCGCTCGAAGCGCAGTTCGAAGGCACGGCGGGCAGCGACTTCACCGTGAAGTTCAACCTCGCGCCGCCGCTCATCGCGCATGAGAAGAACGGCCAGCCTCCGCGCAAGATGCAGTTCGGCCAGTGGATGTGGAGTGCGTTCGGGCTGCTGAAGAAGGGCCGCAGCGTGCGCGGCACGTGGCTCGATCCGTTCGGCAAGACGCCGGAGCGCCGCATGGAGCGCGCCCTCGCCGGCGACTACGAGGCGACGCTGCGCGGTGCGTTCGCAAGCCTCACCGCCGAAAACGTCGACGACATTGCGCGCCTCGCCAATCTGCACCAACGTGTGCGTGGCTACGGGCACGTGAAACTTGCGAATCTCGCGGCGGTGAAACGCAGCGAGCGCGAACTGGCGGCGCGCCTTGCCATCGACGTAAAGACGAGCACGGCGGTCCAGGAAGCCCTCGCGTCGTTCAAGGGCGCGGGCGCGTTGCGCGGCATTCCGGTGGTCGTGGCGAAGTAAGGGGAAGGGAAGCTGGCAAGCGCGCGCCGTTCATCTGAATGGCGCGCGCTTTTTTATGGGTCAGGCGTCGAGCAGGTTCCGCGCGAGCCGCACCCTGTTTTCGTCGACGGGAGCGAGCCCCTTGCCGTCAACGCGCACGCCCGAGCCGAAGTGAACCGCGCACACCTGCGTCGCGCTCACGAATTGCGCTACGCGGTCGAGCGTCAGTCCCGCGCCCGCGAGCACCGTGCAATGCGTGCGCGCCGCACGCTGCACGAGCGTTGCGATTTGCGCCTGCGCGTCCAGCACCGAAGGCTTGCCGCCCGAGGTGAGGACGTTCGTCACGGCGTCGAAACCGAGCAGCACGTCGAACGCCTCCTGCAGATCGCGCGCTTCGTCGAACGCGCGATGAAACGTGAGCGGCATGCCGTCGGCGGCGTCGATCGCGCGCTGCAGTCCGTCGTGATCCACTTCATGCGACGGCGTGAGCATGCCGATCACGACCGCATGCGCGCCCGCCAGCTTCGCGGCGCGCACGTCGCGCAGCATCACCGCGTAATCGTTCGCATCGTAAATAAACGAGCGGCTGTGCGGCCGCACGATCACGTTCACGGGAATCGCCACCGCCGCGACCACGGCTTCGATCATGCCGATGCTCGGCGTGAGGCCGCCCTCGCCCATTGCGGTCACGAGTTCGAGACGATCCGCGCCGCCGCGCTCGGCGGCTTGCGCATCGGCGAGCGTGGTCGCGATGACTTCCAGCAGGACCCGTTCATGTTGCATGTTGGCGCGCCATATCGTGAGGAACACGACATGATCGCAGATGCACGCCTACTCGAACCAGTCGATGTCGCCGCATAGCACGCACAGGCGCTCGTCCACCGGCACCGCCATCGAAAGCGTGAGGCATGGCAGCGCCTCGTTGATCGACAGATACGGTCCGGTCACGTGCACGCGCCCCGGCGTGACGAGCGCCGTGCGGAAGTACGGCCTGCGCAGCCAGCTTGCGCCTTGCGCGTCCTCCAGCGGCAAAAAGCGCGCATCGCGCTCCGCGCGATCGACGCGCAGCACCACGTTGCGGCCCGCCTGCCTGCCGTTCGAATCGAGCAGATAGCAGCGCGCCGCATGATCGAGCGCGAGGAAGTTCCAGCACACCTCCTCCATCGATTCGCCAGCCGAAAGCCGTTCGGCCGCGCGCTCGAACGCACGCAGATAGGGCACGAGACGATTCGTCTCGCCGCGCTCGCGCGTTTCGGTCTGCTGACGAAAACGCTCGGTCGCCTCGGCGATCACGCCTTGCGCCTGTGCGGCATCGGCGAGTCCGGGCGCGGGCCGCGCGAAGAAGAAGCCCTGCACGAAGTCCGCGTTGCACGCGAGCGCGAGCTGCGCCTCGTGTTCCGTCTCCACGCCTTCGATCAGCACGAGCTTGCCCGCGTCGTGCAGCAGCGCCACGAGCGCGGGCAGCGTCGCGGCCATGTCGGCGCGATGCTGCGCGTGCATGAGCATGATGCGGTCGAGCTTCACGATGTCGGGATTGAGCTGCCACACGCGGCCAATATCGACGTTGCCCGCGCCGAAGTCGTCGAGCGCCACGAGAAAGCCGCGCTCGCGAAACGTCGCCACGGCCTGCGCGAGGGCGTCGAGATCGGTCGCCTCGTCCTCCAGCACCTCCAGCACGACGCGCCGCGGCGCAATGTTCAGCCGCCGCAGGTTCGCGAGCAGCGCCGCCGAGTGATACGGCTCGATCAGCGTGCCCGGGTGGACGTTGAGAAAGAGCCACTCGCGCTCCGCGCCGAGCAGCGCGAAGTTCTCCAGATGCAGCCCCTGGGCGAGCCGGTCCACCAGCAGCGCTTCGCCCACGCGCGCGGCGTCGCCGAACACGTCGAGCGGCGAAACCGGGCGGTCGAGCGGATCGTGCGCGCGCAGCAGCCCTTCGTAGCCCACCGCACGCATGTGCGAGAGGCTGAACACCGGCTGGAACACGCTCGTGAGCGTGAGGTCGCCGTGGTGTGCGCTGTAGCGCTGCAGCCCCGAAGTGACGCTGAGATCGAAGCCGTGAGGGGCCACGGCTGTTTTGTCCTGTTGCTCTGTGATCATGCCATCCTCTAGCGCGTAGGAAGGACGCTGCAGTCCGCGCAGCCTCTGCACGGCCCGCGCTTGTCCTCCAGAGCCTGATTTTCGTTGCGTCACAGGTGGGATCAAGCAAGGTCCGTGCTCGCTCGCACTGCGATCTGGCACGCATCGGGGAATGCGTTCGCGCCCATCGCGTGCGCAGCGATTGGGCACGCCATGCACCACGCGAGATATCGCACGGCGCACCGATATCGTGCGCCTTTCCGCGCGCCTTTGCTTCAATCGTGGCGCACACAAGGCGGACAAATTGCCGCATTTGCGGCAAATATCGGGCTCGTCATGCATTTGCCCTGCGCGCTTCGCGGCGGCTTACAGACGCGTCAGGCTACACTGTCCCGTGACCGCCGCGCCCCTCTCTAATGCGCGCCAGAACGCAGTGCCGCACCGCGCGTGAAAAGAGGCGTCTGTCCCCCTCTTCAACGCTTCCCCGCCTGGTCCCGTTTGGCCCCGTTTGGCCCCCGCTACGTTTTTCGATGGACATTCTCTTCACCGTTCTCATTCTGCTGCTTGCTGTCGCCGTGTCCGGCATCGTCACGCGCACCGTGCCCCTCAAGCTGCCGTTGCCGCTCGTGCAGATCGGCATTGGCGCGCTGCTCACGTTTCCGCTCGTGAACCCGCACGTCACGTTCGATCCCGACATCTTCATGGCGCTGTTCATTCCGCCGCTGCTGTTCGCGGACGGCTGGCGCATGCCCAAACGCGAGTTCTTCATGCAGCGCCGCGCGATCCTCATGCTCGCGCTCGGCCTCGTGCTGCTGACGGTCGTCGCCGTCGGCTATTTCGTGCACTGGCTCGTGCCGCAGATCTCGCTGCCCGTGGCGTTTGCGCTCGCCGCCGTGCTCTCGCCCACCGACGCCGTCGCGCTCTCGGGCATCGCCGGCAAGGACCGCATTCCCGCGCAGCTCATGCATATCCTCGAAGGTGAGGCGCTGATGAACGACGCCTCGGGCCTCGTCGCGCTCAAGTTCGCCGTGGCGGCCGCGCTCACCGGCTATTTTTCGCTGCGCTCGGCGGCGCTCAGCTTCGTCGTGATCGCGGCGGGCGGTCTGGCGCTTGGGGCAGCGATCGGCTGGCTCTTCAGCTTCGTTTCGGCACGCTTTCTCAACATGACCGAAGAGGGCGACCCCGCGCCCGGCGTCGTGCTCACCTTGCTGATTCCGTTCGCGGCGTATCTGTTCGCCGAGCACCTCGAGGTGTCCGGCGTGCTCGCGGCCGTTTCCGCGGGCATGACGATGAATTTCACGAGCGTCGCGCACAAGGGACCGGTGTCGGCACGCGTGCGCGCCACGAGCACCTGGTCGATGATCGAGTTCGTCTTCAACGGCATGGTGTTCACGCTCCTCGGCCTGCAGTTTCCGGGCATTCTCGGCAAGGCGCTGCTCGACGCGCACCACACGAGCAACGTGCAGATGCTGCGCCTCATCGGCTATATCGCCGCCGTGCTCGTGGCGCTCTACGCCATGCGCTTCGGCTGGGTGTGGCTGCTGCGCTGGGTGGCGAGCCGCGGCGCCGCGCGTCACGGCGTGACGAACGCGGTGCCGGGCCTGCGCACCGTGGCGATCACCACGGTGGCGGGCGTGCGCGGCGCGGTGACGCTCGCGGGCGTGCTTTCGCTGCCCGTGGCGCTCGCCAACGGCAGCCCGCTGCCCGGGCGCGACAGCGCCATTTTCATCGCGACGGGCGTGATCCTCGCCTCGCTGCTGGTGGCGATCGTGGGCCTGCCGCTCCTGCTGCGCGGCGTGCGGCGCGGCGCGCAGGGACCGCACGCGGCCGAGGAGCGCGCGGCGCGCATCCAGGCGGCGCAAGCGGGCATCCGCGCCGTGGATGCGGTGCACGAAAAGGTGAGCGAGGATCTCGACGAATCGCAAGCCGCCTACGCCGCCGACACGACCGCGCGCGTGATGGACACCTACCGCCGGCGCCTCGCCTCGCTCGACGCCGACCGCGACCGCAGCGCGAACGCGCGCCGCTCTGACGCGCTGGAACTGGAAATGCGCCTCGCCGGCATGCGCGCCGAACGCGCGACGCTGCTCAAGCTGCGCAACCAGATGCAGATCAACGACGAAACGCTGGTGAAGCTGATGCGCGAAGTCGATCTTTCGGAAACCGCGATGACGACGCGCGGGCGCAATCGCAACTGAGCGCGCGCCTCGCGCAGATCGGAAAAACGAGAGAGGGAAAACGCGGCGCCGAGAACCGGCGCCGCATATCGCGCTAAGGCGGTGAGGCTTAAACCGCCGCTTCCTGCGCCGGTTTGCGGCGCAGCAGAGCGTAGAGAATGATCGCGCCAAACGTGGCGGTGCCGATGCCGCCCAGCCCGAAGCCGCCGAGCTTGAGCGAGAAGTCGCCCGCGCCGAGCACGAGCGTGACCGCGGCGACGATCAGATTGCGGTTGTCCGAGAAGTCCACCTTGTTGACGACCCAGATACGCGCGCCCGTCACGGCGATCAGACCGAACACGACGATCGAGACGCCGCCCAGCACCGGGCCCGGAATCGTCTGAATGACGGCGCCGAACTTCGGCGAGAAACCGAGCACGAGCGCGATGACCGCGGCGATCACGAACACGAGCGTCGAATAGATTTTCGTCACGGCCATCACGCCGATGTTTTCCGCGTAGGTCGTGACACCCGTGCCGCCCGCGAAGCCCGAGACGATCGTGGCGAGCCCGTCGCCGATGAACGCGCGGCCCACATAGCGGTCGAGGTTGTAGCCCGTCATCGCGGAAACCGCCTTGATGTGGCCGAGGTTCTCCGCCACCAGAATCACGGCGATCGGCACGAGCAGCGTCATGGCGTGCGGGTCGAACACCGGCGCGGTGAACTTCGGCATGCCGAACCAGGCGGCGTTCCCGACGATCGAGAAGTCGATCGGCTTGCCGAGGCCCATGCCGTTCGTGACGATCGCGTAGATCACATAGGCGATCAACAGGCCGACGAGAATCAGCAAACGCTGCAGCGTGCCGCGCGTGAAGACCGCCACGCCGCCCACGCAGAGCACGGTGACGATGGCCATCCACGAGTCGAAGATCGAGCCGCTCACGCCCTTCACCGCGATGGGCGCGAGATTCAGTCCGATCACGCAGACGATCGCGCCGGTCACGACCGGCGGCATGAGCGTTTCGATCCACTTGGTGCCGACGGCCGAGACGAGCAGGCCGATCAGCGTATACGCCACGCCGCACGCGATGATGCCGCCGAGCGCGACCGGAATGTTGGGATTGGGGCCCTGCCCGCCGTAGCCCGTCACGGCAATCACGAGACCGATGAACGCGAAGCTCGAACCGAGATAGCTCGGCACGCGCCCGCCCACCACCACGAAGAACAGCAGCGTGCCGACACCCGACATGAAAATGCACAGGTTCGGGTCGAAGCCCATGAGCAGCGGCGCGAGCACGGTCGAGCCGAACATGGCGACGACGTGCTGCACGCCCATGGCGAACATCTGCGGCCAGGGCAGGCGCTCGTCGGGGGCCACGACGCTGCGGGCGTCACCCGTCTGCGCGCGCCAGCGGGGGAAATAGGAGTCGGACATGGATTCCTCTTGTCGGCGTGATTTGCGGTTTTGGTTCTGGTTTTGATTGTTGGCGCGCACGCATCGATGCAACGGCCGCCCTTGATGCAGGTCAGGCGGGAGTGTACGGAGCCGCAATCGGCGTGGCAAGCCGGATGTCGGGCGTCCGAGACCACCGCGGCAGCCGTCGACGTGAGTTATGAAGTCAACACCGAATGGAGTTTCAGACTCCTCCTATATTGAGGGTGGGTTGCCGGATTTAGACTGGCCTTGCTGCGTGACCCCCACGAGAGTTCATGCAGAGTTTGTAAGTTGTAAACTCTCCGACTTCCCCGCTCCTGCTCCCCGCTGGAGCGGTTTTTTTTTGCCCGCGCAATTTGAGCGCTTCGCCCGTTCAGGCGAATGCGGCTTCCGCCAGTTCCCGCGCATAGTCGCGCACGTCTTCCGGCCAGGGCGCGTTAGCCGTTTCGAAGCGGCTGCGCTCGCCCGCATAAAGCGCGCGCAGCGCCTCCTCGTAATCCGGAAGATTGCCCGCCAGTGCAGTCATGAAGCGGTGCGCGGCTTCCTGGGCCGCGCGCACGCGTTCGCGTGCCTCACTCGCATGGCGCGCGGCGTCCACGAGTCGGCGCAGCACCACCGAGGCCCCGCCAGGCTGCGCGCCGAGCCAGTCCCAGTGGCGCGGCAGCAGCGTCACCTCGCGCGCCACCACGCCAAGCTTCGGGCGGCCGCGGCCGCGCGGTGCGTCGTCCGGGGCTGCTTCGTCGACGACGTTCGGCGCGGCTGCACTTTCCGCACGGCTCGCCTGCGCGACGATGCGCGCCTCGATGTCCTGTTCCGTGCCGCGCAAATCGAATTCGACCGGGCGCGCGTCGCGGTCGTCGAAGACCAGCACCGGCGCGCCGTTTTCGTTCCCGTTTTCATTCACTTCGCGCTCGAGTGCCGCCTTGACCGCCAGCGCCACCTGAAGCGGCGCGCCGCGCGCGATCAGGCGCGTGCCCGCAAATGCCGTACAGCCGTTCGCCACCACCATGGTGTTCTCCTTCTTGATACCCAATGATGAGCGAATATTATCCGGGTAAATTACATTGCGCAATATCATCCGGGTGAAATTTGATTGCGGTCAGCCGGAGCGGCCTTCGACATCCGCGCCGCGCGTGTCGTCGGTCGTGGCGGGCAGCCACGCCGCCACGCGGTTGCGGCCCGAGCGCTTGGCCGTGTAGAGCGCCGCGTCGGCGGCGTCGGTCAGCGCGCGCCAGTCGGCAAACGCGCTTTGGGTCGTGCAGGCCACGCCCACGCTCGCCGTGAGCACACCGTTCGGGCTGCCGGCGTCCGGCACCGCCAGCGCCTCGATCGCGGCGCGCACCTTTTCGGCCAGCGCGAGCGCCTGGGCCTCGCCCGTTTCGGGCAGCAGCAGCACGAACTCCTCGCCGCCATAGCGCGCCGCACAGTCCGCCGCGCGGCGTGCGTGTGCGCCGAACGCGTGCGCGACGGCCGCGAGCGCGTCGTCGCCCGCGAGGTGGCCGTAGCGGTCGTTGTAGAGCTTGAAGCGGTCCACGTCGAGCAGCACGAGCGCGAGCGGGCTGCCCGAGCGGCGTGCGCGCGCCCATTCGTGGTCCGCGCGGGTTTCGAACGCGCGCCGGTTCGCGAGCGACGTGAGCGCGTCGGTGCCCGCCTGCACGCGCAACTCCGCCTCCACCGCGCCACGCCGGCGCAACTGACGCGTGAACATCAACCGCTGTCGATCGGGCCCAGCGAGAAGAACCCGTCAGCCTGCGATCGCTGGAAACGCTGGAACAGCGCGGTTTCTGCGACGCTTTTGCCGATCAGCGCCGGATCGTATGGGCGGCGCATGAGCAGCGTGCCGTCGGCGAGCATGAGCGCCACCGTGCCGTTCGTGCCGATGTCCACGCCGCTGAACAACTGCCGGAAATAATCGAGCTGCATCGTGCCGACCACCACGCCCGCGAACGAGCCGTCGGGGTTCGAGAGACGGCGGCTCAATCCGATGGTCGCGTTGGCCGGCCCGTCGCGCGGAATGAACGGGTGGCTCAGAAAGAGGCCCACGTGCGCCGAGTCGCGCTGCGCAATGAAATAGTCGCGGTCGGCCACGTTGAGCGCGCGTGGCGGCACCGAGCGCGAATCGAACACCACGTCGCCCGCCGCGTTGGTGACGAAGATCGCGCCGAGATTCTTCGCCGTGGCCGAGCGGTCGAACAGCAGGTTCTGGCGGATGTCGGCGGGGAGCGAGGCGAGCCGCGGATCGTCGATGGCGTCGACGACGGCCTGCAGCGAAAGGTCGTAGACGTCGAAATTGCGCGCCGTGTCGCGCTCGAAAAGCAGCGCCATATTGGAGGCGGAAGCGCGGGCGCTCGCGAGCGCGTCGTGCCGCATCTGCGCCATGACCCATGCGGCGATCAGCGTCAGCGCTGCGGCCAGCGCGATGCCGATGGCAAGCACGGCGTTCGGTCGGCGGATCATCATCTCGGGCCTTCGGGGGCTGGCCTTGCAGTGGCGCCGGTTGCCGGGCGCTTGCCTGCGCCCGACCGTGGACGATGCCCGACGCCGCGCGCGCCGGGATGCAGTCGAGTGTATAACGGCCGGCGGGCGCATGTTGCGCGTATGCATTCATCCTCGCATGCCGCATCAGGCGTGGCTATGCGGGCAAGTCCCGTCGAGGGTGGCGTTTGGAGCGCGGCTCGATTTTTCGCCCTATTCTCCTGAATAAAGTGCGTTTCGAGAGGCGTGCGTTTTGTTAGTCTGGATTCCTCTGCTTTATGGCGAGTCTGCGTATGCGCTTGTCATGCGGCGTGGTCAGTTGTCGCGCACGCCAACGATGGCGCGCGCCTCGATCCACGCTCGCCACTGGCCGCCGAAATCGAAAGCCGGGTCGATGTCGAACGCTTGCGCAAGCGCGTTGTCGAGCGTGGCGCCGTCGCGCAGCGCCACAAACGCCGCGTGCGCGGCGTGCGTGTGCACGAGCGCCGTGGGCCGCCATTGCGGCCGGACCACGAGCGCCCACGACGGCACATCCACACGCGCAGGCCAAACGCCGCCCGGCTGGTGTGCCCGCCAGATCGCCATGGCATCGAAGCGTAAAGCGAGCGCGGCGCACGCGGGATGCACCGCGAGACGCGCTTGCGCAAGGCGCTCTGCGCCGAGCGCTTGCCATTGCTGCGCGTTGAGTGGCGTGGCGTTCGCTGCGTAACTGGCTGCGTGCAGCGCCCATTCGAGTCGCGCGACATCGCCGAAATACGCATAACGTGCGTCGGTCTCGTAACGCTCGATGAATTCGGGCAGTTGCGCGCCGAAGCGGTTCAGATCGGCATCGCGCGAAGGATGCGCGCGCGCATAGGCTAGCGCGAGTGCGTCGAACCAGGTCTCGCCGGTCAGGGCCGCGAGCAGCGGATACGCGTTCGCGAGCGCAAGCCGCCGCGCCGCGCGCACGTTGCCGCGATACAGGCCCATGCGCTCGTGCACCAGCGCGGCATCGGCGGGAAGCAGCTCGCGAGTGAGCGCCGCATCGACCCCGGGATCGTCCAGTGCGGCGGCGAAGGCTTGTTGCGTCGCTTCGAGCGTGTTGCGCACCGTCATGAGCGCAGCTCGGTTGCGTTGCGCGCGTGCTTCGCGAAACGTTCGCGCGCGAGACGCGCCTCGTCGAGCAGCACTTCGAGCGCCGGCACCGCCGTGTCCCACTCGATGAGCGTGGGCGTCGCGCCAAAGCGCTCGAGCGCGGCCTCGTACAGCGACCAGACCGCTGGCGCGACGCGCGAACCGTGATCGTCGATCACGGCAGCGGGCGTCGCGCGATGCCCCGCCAGATGAATCTCTCCGACGATCTGCGGCGGCAGCATGGCCATGGCCGCCAGTGCATCCTCACCGTGGTTGCATTGATTCACGTAAAGATTGTTCACGTCGAGAAGCACGCCGCAGCCCGTGCGCTGCGCGAGCGCGGCGAGGAATTCGGCCTCGCCGTAGCTATCGTCGCGAAATCGTACGTAGGTCGAAACATTTTCGATCAGCACGGTACGGCGCAGCGCGTCCTGCATCTGCGAGACGCGCGCGCTCAAGTGATCGAGCGAGGCTTGCGCGAGCGGCAGCGGCAGCAGATCGTGCAGCGCGCCTTGCGCGCTCGCGCCCCAGCAGAGATGCTCGGAGACGACAGCGGGGTCGATGCGCGCCACCAGCCGCGCGAGCCTCGCGAGATGCGCCGTATCGAGCGGCGCAGCCGAGCCGAGCCCGAGCCCCACGCCGTGCAGGCTCACCGGCAAATCGCGGCGCACGGTTTCGAGCACGTGCAGGTCGTAACCGCCTTCGCCGAAGTAGTTCTCGCTGTGGACTTCGATCCAGTCGACCGCAGGCGGCCCCGCCATGAAGGCCTCGTAATGCGCGTGACGCAGGCCAATGCCCACGCCACTGAGTGCGCCTGGCGCGCTCATCTTGCGCATCCCGCGTTGCGCGCCGCCTCAACCGCGAGGCTCATTTTTCCGGCATGCCGCCAAGCTTCTCGCACGTGCCCTTCGGCATGGTCTTGAAGTCGCCCTTGTCGTGATCGACTTTGGCCTGGCCCGCGCAGTCGTGCACGCCGGTCTTGCTCGAACAGTCGTTCTGGCCGGCCTTCGCGACGCCGTAGCAATTCACGGTGTCGTCCGCCTGGGCCACGCCCGCGCCGGCCGTCGCAAGACCCGCGAGCGCGGCGGCGATCAGCGCCTGGCGGCCGAGAGAGTTCTTCATGGCGTTTCTCCTTGAACTTCGAAATGGGTTTCGCAGTAAGCGATCCGGGGTATGCAGCCGCCGCAACGCGCGGCCCTGGGCGCCCTATTTTGCCTCACCGGGCCACGCCCGGCGCGTCTGAAGCACCGAAGATCGACGGAATTATTGCAATCGCAGTAATGATGTTTGCTGGATTGCGGTATTTTTCTTTAAAGTGCACTGCAATAAAGTGTCATCAACGGTTCGAACAACACGATTGTTACGGATCGACAACATAATTTTCGGAGGTTGTTACCATGAAGAATCTGATTGCTGCTGCACTCGCCGCTACCGTCCTCGCCGCTCCGGCCCTGTCGTTCGCACAAGCCGAGCAAGCGCCCGTGACGCGCGCTCAAGTTCGCGCCGAACTGGTTCAGCTGGAAAAGGCCGGCTACCGCCCGAATCTGTCGAGCCCGTACTATCCGGAAGACCTGCAGGCTGCCCAGGCGCGCGTCGCCCAGCAAAACGGCGCAGCAGGAGCCACGGCCTACGGCGCATCGACGAACGGCAGCGCCCAAGCCGGCACCCGCGCACCGAACATCAAGCCGACCTACTTCGGCCAGTAATCGCGGCTCACACGTGGTGCCGGCGCACTACGCGAGCAACGCCTGGCGGGCCCGCTCTCCCGATTGGGAGAGAGCGGGCCCGCCGTTCATTTCTGCGCCGCGCGTGCAACGCGCGCGGCAGAAGTAAGCGGCACGCCCACGAAAACCTCCGCCGCCGGAAATCCGGTGGCTTTGCCCGGACTGCGGTCCGGGCCTTTTTCCTCCTTCCCTCTCGCGACGCATGCGGCCCGCTTTTTAGCGCGGGCCGCGCGAGCAGGCGGCGCGCTCGCAGGGCCTAAAAGCCGTGGGTGACGAGCGAGAGCACGGAAAGATCGGGGTGCGTGCCGTCGATGATGCTGCGGCCCACATGCACCGCCTCTTCGGTGGCGTCCTGCTCGCTGCGCCAGGTTTCGTCGCCGTCCGCGTGATACGTGACCGTGTGGCCCGGCTTCGAGGGATTCGCGCCGGGATGGCAAACGTAGGCCGTATAGGTGTAGCGGTTCGCGCCTTCGTCGGCAGGCGTAGCGCTAACGTGAATCTCGAAGCCTTCGTAGTCGACCTGATGCATCGCAAGCGGTTGAGCGCTCATGGTGACCTCCGGGTGCCGCGGGGTTAGCGGCTGCGGGCTATCCGGCCGATAGGTATGCGGCCAGGTGTTCGGTATTGATTCGGTATTGGGAAGTTTAGGCGATGGGTCCCGGGCGGGTGGCCTACTATTGCAGGGCGATCCACCACCCTGGGAGCTTACACATGGCATCGAACACCGTCCGCCTGCATCGTGTGCTGCGCGCGCCGCCCGAGCGCATCTATCGCGCCTTTCTCGACGCGAGCGCAGTCGTGAAATGGCTGCCGCCCAACGGCTTCACCTGCACGGTTCATGAACTCGACGCGAAAGTCGGCGGCCACTACCGGATGTCGTTCAAGAATTTCACGGCCGGCCACGGTCATTCGTTCGGCGGCGAATATCTCGAACTCGTGCCGAACGAGCGTTTGCGCTACACCGGTGTGTTCGAGGATCAGCACCTGCCCGGCACCATGCAGACGACGGTGGAACTGCGCGCGGTGTTTTTCGGCGCGGAAATGACCGTCGTGCAGGAAGGCATACCGGAGATCATTCCGGTCGAGGCGTGTTATCTGGGCTGGCAGGAGTCGCTCGCGCTGCTCGCGAAACTGGTCGAAGCCGAGATCAAGCAGTAACGAAAAAGGGGCGCTCGCGCCCCTTCTTTTCGACCGTGTGCTGCTTCAATACCCGAGCGCGCAGCCGTCCTTGCGATGATCGGACGCGCCGGTCAACACGCCCCGCTCCCAGTCGATGCGGATCGCCTGCGAACCGCCAATCGGTCCGGCAGCGGGCACGAGCCTGAAGCCGCGATCCGCGAGCACCGCGCACGCGTTGGCGGGCAAGGTCGATTCGATTTCCACGGTGCCCGTGCCCGGGCGCGGAAAGACACGCGGCAGATCCATCGCCGCCTGCATGTCGAGGCCGTAATGCAGCACCTTCGAGAGAAAGTGCGCGTGCCCCATTGCCTGATAGTGGCCGCCCATCACGCCGAAGCTCATTTGCACGCGGCCGTCGCGCGCGACCATCCCGGGAATGATGGTGTGCAGCGGACGTTTGTGCGGCGCAATCGCGTTGGGGTGTCCTGGCTCGACCGAGAAGCTCATGCCGCGGTTGTGCAGCATCACGCCGGATTCCTTGCCCATCAGCCCGCTGCCGAATGGATAGAACAACGAATTGATGAAGCTCACGCAGTTGCGGTCGCGATCGACGACGGTGATGTAGACCGTGTCGCGGTGCTCGACCTGGGTGAGCGCGGCGGCTGGGTCCAGAACGCTTTCGAGGTCGATGCGGCTGCGCAGGCTGTCCACGTAGTCGTCGGATAGCAGGCGATCGACATCGACGCCGCCATGGCGCGGGTCGCCTAGCACGGCGTCGCGTACTGCGTAGGCGAGCTTCGCCGCCTCGATCTCGCGATGCAGACGGTCGGGGTCGAGCGGGCTGCCTTCGGCGTCGTATTTGTCGAGCAGACGCAGCAACAGCAGCGCGATGACGCCCTGCCCTGCCGGCGGGCATTCGATCACGTCGTAGCCGCGGAATTTCGCGCGAATCGGCGTGACGTATTCGCCGCGGAATTCTGCGAAATCTTCCAGCGTGTGCAAGCCGCCGTGCGCCTGAAGCTGCGCGACGAGATCGGCCGCAACGGCGCCGCGGTAGAACGCATCGCGGCCCGTTTCGGCGATGGCGCGCAGCGTATTCGCGAGGCGCGGTTGACGGTGCGTCGAGCCGGCGCGCGGCGCAGCGCCATCCACGAGCATGGTGGTGCGCGCTACGGCGTCGCGCGAGAGCGTTTCCACTTCTGCCGCCCAGTCGCGCGCGGTGCGCGGCGCGACGGCGTAGCCTTCTTCGGCGAGACGGATGGCCGGAGCCAGTACGTCGCGCAGCGGCAAATCGCCGTGATCGCGATGGAGCGTGGTCCATGCGTCCACCGCGCCCGGCACCGTGACGGCGTGCGGCGAATGACGCGCGATGGTTTCCACGCCCATGGCGCGCAGATGCTCGGCGCTTGCTGCAGCGGGGGCCCAGCCGGAGCCGTCGTAGGCGATCACGTCATCCGTGCCGCCGCGCGAATAGAGCGCGAAACAGTCGCCGCCTATGCCCGTCGAACCGGGTTCGACCACGCACTGCACCGCGCACGCGGCAATCGCGGCATCCATGGCGTTGCCGCCGGCGGCGAGAATCTGGACGGCGGCGAGCGTCGCGCTCGGGTGCGAAGTCGCAGCCATGCCGTTGCGAGCCATGACGAGCGAGCGGCCCGGCGTTTCGAAGTTACGCATCGAAGCGTTCTCCTCTTTGGTGTCCTGACGATGTGTTATTTCACGTGACGCAGCATTGCGGCTGATGCCTACGCAGATGCAGGCATGGCAATTCGCAACGTGCGCTTCAAGAACGTCTGCGTACGCGGATGCGAAGGCGCGGTGAAGATGCGCTCGGGCGGTCCCTCTTCGATCAACTCGCCCTGGTCGAGCACGACCACGCGATCGGCCACCTCGCGAGCAAAGCCCATTTCGTGCGTGACGACGACCATCGTCATGCCGTCTTCCGCAAGCTCCTTCATCACCTGCAGCACTTCGCCGACGGTTTCCGGATCGAGCGCGCTCGTGGGCTCGTCGAAGAGCAGCACCTTTGGCTGCATGGCAAGTGCGCGGGCGATGGCGATGCGTTGCTGCTGGCCGCCAGAAAGCTGCGACGGATAATGGTCGGCGCGGTCGGCAAGACCCACGCGGGCGATCAGCGCCTTTGCCTGCTTGATCGCCTCTTCGCGCGGCATCTTCAGCACGTGGATAGGCGCCTCGATCACGTTCTCCAGCGCCGTCATGTGCGGAAACAGATTGAAGCGCTGGAACACCATGCCGATATCGCGGCGCTGCCGTGCGAGCTGGCGCGCGGAATCGCGCACCAGCGTACCGTTCGGGCGCTCGACAAACCCGAGCAGATGGCCGTTCACGCGCACCCGCCCGCTGTCGTACGAATCGAGCAGATTGAGGCAGCGAATGAAGGTGGTCTTGCCCGAGCCCGACGAGCCGATCAGCACCACCACTTCCCCCTTCGCGACGCTCAACGATATGCCGTTGAGCACCTTGGTCGGGCCGAACGACTTGTGAATGTCCGACGCCTCGATGACGATTTCGCGTGCTTCGTTCATGTCAACGCCCCCGCAGCAGTTTCATCGTTTGCGCGCCGAACAGACGCGTATTCGCAGCCGGCTTCGCCTCGCCGCGGCCGAAGTGCGCTTCGAGCCGCCGCTGCACGAAACCCCAGAGCGTGGTGAGCGCGAGGAAGTAGATGCCGAGCACGAGATACAGCTCGAACACGCGGAAGTTCACCGAGGTGATCATCTGCGTGCTGAGCAGCAGTTCCGGCACGCCGATCACGCTCACCAGCGTGGTGTTCTTGAGCATGACGTTGAACTCGTTGCCGAGCGGCGGCACGATCACGCGGAACGCTTGCGGCAGCACGACACGGCGCATGAGCAGCACGGAAGACATGCCAAGCGAGCGCGACGCTTCATACTGCCCACGATCCACCGAACTCAAACCCGCGCGAATGATCTCCGCCTGATAGGCCGCCGAATTCATGCCGAGCGCAAGCACGGCCGCCTGAATATTGCCGGGCAACGAGATGATGCCGAAGTCGAGATCGTGAAAGTGAAAGATGTTGGCCGCGGCAAACGCGGTGTACAGGAACACGATCTGCATGAGCAACGGCGTGCCGCGCATGACCCAGATATAGCCGCGCGCGAGACACTGCACGGGCAGACTCGACGAAAGCCGCATGAGCGCGACGATCAGGCCGAGCGTGGCGCCGAACGCGATCGCGCAGGCGCTGATCGAGAACGTGAGCCACAAACCGTGCAGATACGCCGGGCTCGGGTCCAGCAGGAATTTCCGGAAGATTTCCCAACTGAAATTCATGGCGTCACCCCGCGCTCACAGGCGATCGTTTTCGAGCTTCCAGGTCGCGAGCATCTTGCCGTAGCGATCGCTCTTCACGAGATCGGCCACGGCCTTCGCCACCGCCGGTGAAAGCGGCTCGCCCTTGCGCGCGCCAATGCCGGTCGCGATGCGATTGAAGCCCGGCACCGCCTCCTCGAACATGTCGCCCGAGACCTGCTGGAAGTGCGCGGCGCTTTCCGACGTGGTGCCGTAGGCATCGACCTGATTCAGGCGGAAGGCCTGAAATGCATCGGCGTCCGAACTATAGACAACGATGTTCATGGGCGGCTTGCCCGCAGCCTTGAGCTTCTCGTTCTCCTTGTCGAGCAGCGTGCCGATGGTCGTGCCGTTGAGCACCGCGACCTTCATGCCCGAAAGGTCGTCGAGCGAGCGCACGTGGCGCGGGTTGCCGCGCGGCACCATGATCGACTGGCTCGAATACATGTAGTCGACGATGTCGATGATCTGGCGACGTTCGGGCTTGTCGAAGAGCTGGCCGATCACGAGATCGCATTGCTTCGCCTGCAGCGCCGGAATCTGCCCGCTGAAGGACATGACCTTCCACTCGACCTTGAGATTGCCGAGCTGCTTCGCGACGTCGTGCGCCACGTCGACGGAGAAGCCGCGCGGCTGCTGATTTTCGTCGTAGGACGCGAGCGGCGGCGCGTCCATGCTCGAACAGTAAGTGAGCGTGCCGCCTTTCACGAGACCCAGATCGGCGGCCTGCGCCGCGGAGACGCCGGCAACCTGCGCGAGGAGCGCGAAGCCTGCGCAGGCGGCGAGACGAAGACGCTTGAACTGATTTGCTGACATCGAGAGGCTCCTGGCTGAATGTGAGCTGCTTGAAGTACGACGACAGTTAGGACGCCGACGCGTTACGCTCGTGACGCGGGCGATTCGAGGAACTTGATGATCTGGGGAACGGTTGATTCGAGGTGCTCGCGCAGCGCCTGCTCGGCTTGCGCGGGGTCGCGGGTGCGCAGCGCGTCGATGAGGACCTGGTGGGCGTCGCGTGCGCGTTTGCGTCTGAAGGTGGCCTGCTCGATCCACAGGCGCATGGGGCCTTCTATCAGCGTGTAGAGCGAGTGAATCTGCTGGTAGAGGCGCGTGCGGCCGCTGATTTCACACAGGTATTCGTGGAACGCACAGTGGCGCTGGACCCAGGTGTCGGTGTCGCCTACGCAGGCGTCCATGTCTTCCAGCAGGCGTTGGAGCTTCGTGAGATGCGCTTCGGTGCAGCGGGGAGCGGCGAGGCGCATGGCCAGGCATTCGAGCGCGATGCGCATGTCGAAGATGTCCTGGACTTCTTCCACGGTCAGGCCGCGGACGATTGCGCCTCGGTTGGGGCGCTGGATGATCAGGCCTTCTGTGTGCAGTCTTTTTAGCGCCGCCCGCACTGGCATGCGGCTCATTGAGAGTTCTTCGGCAACCGTTTCGGCGACGATGCGCTGGCCTGCAGCGTAGCGGCCTTCGATGATGGCCTCCAGGAGGAAGCGGTAGGCCTCTTCCTCGGCGGTTAAGGCCAGACCGGCTGTGCTGCGGACGTTGGTAGCAGGCATTTTTGTGCGCTTGATCCGTTTTGTGCGGTGCGGAAGGATGCCATCTCGGTTGCTAAGTCGTTGGGGCAGATTACTCCAAGTGGATTTGTGGATCCAGTCTTTCAAAAAAGATTTGGTGATGGGGCTGCGGAAGGCGTGAAGGCCACGAACCCTGTGGGTTCGTGGCCTTCTTTGTGGGGTGCGGGCTTTGGTCTGACGGGCGGATCAGTCTGGGGTGATCACCAGCCTTTTGTCTTCTACCGTGATTCGGACGCGCTGGCCTGGTTCAAAGCCTGCGACTTCGAGCCATCGGCCGGAAAGCTTGAGCCAGGGGTAAAGCGGCGGGTCATTTCTTGCCCGCGAGCTGGACCTGCGGTACCGCCAGGACTGCTGGATGGTTACGCGGCGGTCGGGATGTGCGTGCGATGCATTAAGATTGGCGTCAGCCATGGTCAACTCCTGTGTTGAGTTGGTTTTGGTTAGCGGGCCTTGAGTGCTGGTAACACTCATGGCCCGCGCTTCGTTTACTGGATTGAGACTCCTACTACTTCCGCGCCTGTGCGAGCACGGTGTCCAACATTTGTGAGACGAACTGCTGTTTGGGCTTGGGGAGTTGTTCGATTGCGGCGATCTGACGTTGTAGGCGGGACATTGATCTGTAGCCTGCAACCGGCATGCCGAGCGGCTTGCCCAACAACTCATCGACAGTGAGCATCAACAGCTCCGCTATCATGGGCAACATGGACGCCGGAACGCGTGAGCGCCCGCCTTCATAGTGAGCAAGCGTCTGTTGGGCGATACCGAGCGCTTCGCCCAATTGCTGCTGAGTCAGGCCGTGCGATTTGCGCGCGCTGACGATGCGCTCCCCAAGCTCGCGGAAGAATTGTTCATCTTTCATGTTCGGGCCTCGCGGAAGAGCGTGCTAGCCAACGCCGAATATACAAGGATGATTGGTTAGGTCATTCTATAGAGAATCGGAGTACGAAGTACTGGATTTCTCTTATCTGAATTTTCTTTTTGTGTTTATTTGACTCAAGACAGATCGATGATGTGCGACAGACCGAAGATCCGCTCTTGAATGAAAGCACACTGTGAGTATGGTTCCCGTTACTGCAACGTTACTGAACAGTTCTCCTCTACATGGCAGCTCTCTTGAAGCGCAGCGGTCAAAACCAGAGACGCGGTTATGCGACGAAATCTAACGCATACAGTGTGATCGTCATCGCCATCACACTGCAGACCCCACCCGCCCATTTGCGTGCGGACCATTTCTTCCACGCTACTGCATTAAGAATGGCGAGACAAATTGCTGGTCCCAGTAGATACGTGATGAGAAAGGGCAAGGTCCACCAAGGGACAGCGCATTTTCCGAGTTCGTGGCAACCGCCAGCCACAGCATTCGGGTGCATAGTCCAATGGAAATACTTCAAGACGTGCAGACACACCCACGTTAGGGCGAATCCAGAGAAGAACCCCAGAAGGCTAACGAGACACCTTGTCAATTATCTCCCCCAAAAGAAGATATCTCTTGCTTCCAAGCCATGATCAACTGACGATCTGTGTCATTGTCAAGGCCACACTGCGGCGTAAAAGCCAAAGTAATAAAGGACCGTGAAAGTGGCGAGCAGGGCTATCGAGATGAGGCGTGAGGATGCAACGGCATTAGCTTCTTTGAATCCAGCGATAGCCCATAGAAAACCAGGCCCAACAACGAACGCGGCAATAGCTATGTAGCCCCAAGACGACACGTTGCAGTGCTCGATATCCCAACACTCGTGCCAACTGGTACTAACTAGTGGTAGTGATAGTTTCCGCGACAATTTACTGAACCACAACGCTGACTGCCATGACAATAGAAGTCCGACAGACAGGTAAACGATCGATAGGGCGACACGCTTCACTTGATTTCCCAAAAGAGAATTTTCTTAGCCTTTCCCAAGTCTGCATACCACGCGGAAGATACACCCAAGGTAAAGCGCATGAACGAATTCACACGACCCTCCATACCTGGCGATGTCAGCTTTTTCCCGTTCCATAGATCAATATGATCTCCGGTTGTTTGACCATTCTTGTCAGTTTTACGCGCCCAATATCCCGAAAAAAATACAATCCCCGTACGGCCCCGAATTTTTTCTTGCCAGTCGCTCCCCGTGATGTCCTCCGGCGTCGGAAGACCGGCGAAGGGTTTCAGGTTTAGCCAGTGCGCCATTTCGCTAGCACGTAGCGCCGTACGCTTGCCATCGATGCGGATCTGTCCTTCGCCGCGGAAGGACTTCATCTCAACACCTACATTGTGCAACGCAATGCTTAGTCGAATCGCACATTGATTGTCGGCATATGGCGGCACCTCACCGGTCTTTGAATCGCGGAATGGATCTTCCTCGTCCGGATACGCTGACCATAGCTCCTGGAATGAGATGGCCCTTAGCTGGACCTCTTTTATCGATCCGGGCTTCGAATTCGTCTGAACTTGTGTTTTCTTATTCGGCATTACTTCCATCCTCGTGGCTCATGGCTTCACTGCTTCAAGGAATCGTGTTGCTGTCGGCGTAGGTGTGAAGCAGACACCCGCTACCACCTATCCAGATCCGCCTGTTTCGCCAGCGCTTCGTCGCCCCAATAGACCGTGTATCGCTCTGCTTCCCTTGTAGCGATGCGGGGAAGAAGCCCGCTCGAATCAACACGGCCGCTGTAGACGCCGCCGGAGTCCGTTTCGATGTAGTAGGGATAACCGGAAAGCGAGGCGCGAGCCATAACGCCGCGCACCTGTTCGTCGTAGTCCAATGTCGACGTGGCGGCGCTCGATGGGCTGACCAAACCTTTACCAGTCAGTGCCACCGCCTGTTCCCCGGTGAACGTCATGCTCATTCCGCGCTCCGCGTAAAACACGGGCGACGGTTCGCAACCACATATGTTGATATCGCCGCTAAGTGCCCATTGCTTTCCGTTTGATGCAGTGCCCGGCCAGCGCGGCCCGCGTGGGGCAATGTAGCCTTCCTGTTTGCACGCGGAACAGTACGTCGACATACCAAGCGTCGCGATCTGAACGCTTGGCGGTGGATTGGAACAGGTGCAGTCATCTAGCCCCTGAGTAATCACCGCGCTCCCCGCGCGGTCTCCTTTCGCGAGAAAATAGCGAATCATGCGCGCTCACTCTCACGCTTGATCAGGGATTCTGTTACGGGTTCGTAGGTGTCGGGATGGGCGCCGCCGGCGCGCTCGGGGCTATGCGTGATGGTGTCGCCGTTATCGAGCGTGCTGCCGACGTAGGCCAGTTGCGCACACGCGCGATTTGCTCTAAGAGCGAGGCCGCTCGTAATGCGTGCGGTGGTACCATCTGGATAACTAATCAGATCGCCGATTTGCCCGACCCTTATGTCTTCGCCATTGCTGCGCCATTTGCCTCCAGGCTCGCGCAGAACCCCGCCACGTGCGGTGGTGGAGCCGGATAGTGCGAACCGCCAGCATGGCTTGGGCGGCGGCGGCACATAGAACGGATCGAATAGGCCTGCCGGCTTTTCACCTTCGGGAACAAACAGGCCAGATATCTCACCCTCCCACGGCGTGGACACGATCCGATCGCCGTTGCTAAGGTGACTGCCGACCAGCGCGGCGGACTTCCCGTCATCGACAAACAACGAGCCCGCACCGTCGATGATTGCTGCTTCGCTAGCATCGTTATAGGTGACGACATCTGACACTAGTCGACTGCGTCATTGAAATGGCACTGGTCGAATTCGCCGCGATGGATCGTCATACTTCCATTTAATCGGCTTGGGATTCTTGTTGTGCTCGCGGATATAGCGCATCAGCTTGCGCTCCAGATCCTTTACCGTGGTGAAGATACCTCGCGCAATCACGTCGCGCTGGATGCGCGAGAACCAGTTCTCCACCTGATTTAGCCAGGAGGTATAGGTCGGCGTGTAATGCAACCGCACGTTTCGGTGTTGCCGCAGGAACTCTTGCACGCGCGGGGTCTTGTGGCTGCTGACGTTGTCGCAGATCACATGGATCTCTTGTTTGGGCTGCTGGCTGGCGATAACGTCGGTGAGGAAGGCCACGAACTGCTCGCTGGTATGGCGTGG